>JBJMGR010000001.1:0-8874 GCA_045807805.1 Pyrinomonadaceae bacterium
CTCCTGGGACTTCGGTACGGGCGCGCAGGACAACGGCGCGGGCGTCGCGCAGGTCTTGGAAGCGGCGCGCGCGATAGCCTCGATGCCGCGGCCGCCGCGCCGCTCGATACGCTTCGCGCTCTGGGGCGGCGAGGAGCAGGGGCTACTCGGCTCGGCCGCTTACGCGCGCGCGCACGAGTCGGAGATGAAGACTTGCATCGCGGCGCTCAACACGGACAACGGCGCGGGCCATCCGAAGGGCTGGCAGTACGAGGGGCGCGAGGACTTGCGTGCCGCGCTCGAACCCTTCGGCGAACTGCTCTCGGGGCTCGGCGGCGAAGGGCTCTCCGAGGAGACGACCTTCGACACAGACCACGGCCATTTCATGCTCGCGGGCGTGCCCGCACTCAACCTCTGGGTGGACATGGAGCACTACGAGGAGATTCACCACAAGGCGAGCGACACCTTAGACAAGGTTGACGCGCACGACCTCGCGGCGGGCGCGGCCGTCCTCGCCGTCACCGCCTACGCGATTGCCGAACAGCCTGAGCCCTTCGCCCCGCGCCTCGACCACAAGGGCGTCGCGGAGATTCTTCAGAAGGCGGGCCTCGACGAGTTCCTGACTACAATCGGCGTCTGGAAACCCTGATTGAAGTGATAAGTGATAAGTGATAAGTGATGAGTGATGAGTGATGAGAGGTAAGATAGGCTCTCTCCCGTCACTCGTCGTCGGTCTTTCTTATCACTTATCACTCATCACTTATCACTTAGTCTTCCTGATACGAACCATGTTGAAAAACAGAAGCGCTCTCATACTCCTTCTGCTCGTGCTCGCCGCGTGCGCGAGCGCGCAGACGCCGACGCAGCAACAGCCGCCCGCGCCGAACGCGCAGGCCCGGACGGCGAAGCCCGACGAGAAGAAGTCCAAAGAGAAGCCGCGTTACGAGACCGTGCAGTTCGAGAGCGCGCTCGTCGGCGCGGCGCTCCCTTACAACGTCATACTGCCCGCCGAATACAAGCGCGGCTCTTCAAAGGAGAGGCGTTACCCCGTCCTATACCTTCTGCACGGCCTCGGCGGGAGCGCCGCCGACTGGGTCTCAAAGCGAGCGCATCTGGCGGACTACGCCGCGCAGTATCCCTTCATCATCGTCGTGCCCGAAGGCAAAGACGGCTGGTACACTGACGGCCTCGCGCCCCGTGAGAAGTTCGAGAGCTACTTCGTGGACGAGTTGATTCCAGACGTTGACCGGCGCTTCCGCACGATCAGTTCGCGCGAGGGTCGCGCGGTGGCGGGCCTCTCGATGGGAGGCTACGGCTCCATGAAGTTCGCGCTGAAGCGCCCGGAGCTTTTCGCCTTCGCCGCTTCGATGAGCGGCGCGCTCGCCGTCGCGTCGTGGACGCCCGACCAGCACCTCCCCGAGTTCATAAGGCCGTCAGTCATGCGCGTCTACGGCGACGCGGGAAGCTCAGTGCGCCTTGAGAACGATCTCTACAAACTCGCGCGCGAGCTTACGCCCGAACGCGCGAAGGCTCTCCCATACATCTATCTCGACTGCGGCACGGAAGACTTTCTCCTCTCGAACAACCGCGACTTCTCCGCGCTGCTCGTAGAGAAGAAGGTCGCGCACGAGTTCCGAGAGCTTCCCGGCGAGCACAGTTGGCCCTATTGGGACAGGCAGGTGCGCGAGGTCTTGAAACTCGCCGCGCAGAAGCTCGCCGCGCCCGCCGACGGCGCGAACCGGAAGGCGAAGCGCGCGGGCGTGCGCTGACATATCGGAATACTCGAACAAGACGAAGTGTCCGCGGACTTGAACACGACAGACGACGAAGCGACTCGCACGCGACGTTTGAAGCGCGTGTCGGAAGCGGTGTCGCGTATGCCCGAGTCGGCACGCCGCCGACTCTTCTTCGCTCTGCTCGTCGCCGCGTTCCTCTTCCGTCTCGGCTTCGGCCTCTGCTCGCAGTTCTGGGCGGACGACGAGCGGCAGGTCTACCTCATCGGCCTTAAGTTCTACTCGACGGGCACGTGGCCTTACTTCGGGCCGGACGTGGCGGCGGGCGTGCAGGTGCCGGGCGCGCTGCAAGGTCTGCTCGTCGGCCTCCCGCTCGCGGCGGCGCGCGTGCCCGAAGCTCCCTTCGTCCTGCTCAACCTGCTCTCGTTCGCGAGCCTGTGCATGTTCGCGTGGTACTGCGCGCGAAGGCTTCCCAACACGCCGCGTTGGTTCGTGTGGGGCTGGCTTCTGACAGCGCCCTGGACGCTCAACTTCTCCACGCACGTCGTCAACCCCTCTTACGTCCTTCCCGGCGCGATACTCTTCTTCGTAGGTTTTCTTGAGACCCTGCCCGCGACGCGCGAGCGCGTTCTGCCCGCGTGGCTCGCGAATCTCTCGATGGGTTTCGCCCTCTGCTGGGTGATGCAGTTGCATCTTTCGTGGGTCGTGCTCGTGCCGCTGCTCGCGGCGTCCGTCTTTTTTCAACTACGCGGGCGCGGGAAGCTCGCGCCGCTCGGCTGGCTCGCGTGCGGCGCTGTGTTGACGGGCTCGCTCCTCGCGCCGACGATTCTGAAGTACGGGCCGCGTGGAGGCACGGGCAACGCGGAGGCGTTGGCCGCGCCCAACGCGTCGAACGCGGCGCGCGTCTTCAACCCCGTCGAGGGCGTGCCAGCGCGCTTCCTCTCGCTCGCGAGCTTCGAGCTTGCGCGCTTCGTCGGGCGAAACACGGAGGAGCGCGCGGCCTTCCTTCGCGAGAACCTCTGGCTCGCGCCCGTCGCGCTCTTCTTAGGCTTAGTCGGACTCTTGCAGCCCGCCGCGATGATCGTCTTCTGGTTCAGGAGAAGGGGCGCGCGCGAAGACTGGCGACAGGTGCGACTGCTCGCGCTCTCGACCGTGCTGCTTCTCTGCGCGCTCTTCCTCTTCACGCCGAAGCTGCCCGCGTCGCACACGTTTTATGTTACCTTCCCCGTCGCGGCCCTGTACGGCTTCTACTGCTGGGACGCGCTCTTCGCACGCCGCGCGTGGCGAGTCTTCGCCGCAATCACGCTCGCGTGCTGCGTCGTCTTCCACGCGGGACTCGCCGCGCACAACCTGCCGCGCGTCTCGCTCTACGCGAACCGCCGGATAGTGAAGTCCGCAATCGAAGAGAAGAACCCCGCGCTGCTCGGCGAGCGTCGCCCCGGCTCGCTCTATTGAAGAGTTAAGAGACTATTTCCGCATGAAGGCAGACGTGAACAGACTATCCATCGCTGTAGCCGCACTCGTATTAGTCCTTTTAGCTTTCATTCCCGCGCTCGCGCAAGAGACTCGGCCCGGCGAGGAACAGACCAGACGCGTCGCGGAGATTCAGGCGGCGCTACGCGAAGCGAACCTCGACGGCTGGCTCTTCTACGACTTCCGGCACAGCGACCCGCTCGCATACCGCATACTCAAAATCCCCTCGGGCGACGTGACGACGCGCCGCTGGTTCTACTACGTCCCCGTCGTCGGCGAACCCGTCAAGGTCGTCCAATCCATCGAGCGCTCGCGCTTAGACTCTCTGCCCGGACGGAGAATCGTCTACCGAAGCTGGCAGGAGCTTCACGCGGCCGTGCGCGACGCGCTCGCCTCCGGCGGCCTGCGCAGCAAGCGCGTCGTCCTGCGCAACATCGCGATGCAGTATTCGCCGATGGGCGACATCCCTTACGTCGCGCGCGTGGACGCGGGCACAATCGAGCTCGTCCGCTCGATGCAGGGCGTCTCGGTCGTCACGAGCGCAGACCTCGTACAGCAGTTCGAGGCCACGCTCACGCCCGAAGGGCTCGCCACGCACCGGGAGGCCGCCGAGAAAATCCACCGCGTCATCATGGAAGCCTTTGCGGAGATAGCGCGCCGCATCCGAGCCGACGAGCCGACGACCGAGTACGACATTCAGCAGTTCATCAACCGTCGGCTCGAAGAAGAAGGCATGACCTCGGGCGGCCCCAACGTCTCGGCCGGCGCGAACACGGCGAACCCGCACTATCAGCCCACGAAGGAGTCGAGCGCGGCGATACGGCGCGGCGACTTCGTCCTCTTCGACGTGTCGGAGAAGCTGAAGAGGCCCGGCGCGATAGTCGCCGACCAGACCTGGACCGGCTACGTCGGCGAGTCCGTGCCCGAAGAGTACGTCAAGGTCTTCCGGATAGTGCGCGACGCGCGCGACTCCGCGACAGAGTTCGTGCGCTCGGCCGTGCGCGAAGGCCGCGTGATACGCGCCGCGGAGGTGGACGACGTTTCGCGCGGCCGTATCAAAAGCGCGGGCTACGGCGAGCAGTTCACGCACCGAACCGGCCACTCCATCGGCGAAGAGGGGCACGGCAACGGCGCGAACATTGACGACTTCGAGACGCGCGACTCGCGCCGCGTCATCGCGCGCACATGCTTCTCCATCGAGCCCGGCATCTACCTCGAAGGCAAATTTGGAGTGCGCTCCGAGATAAACGTCTACGTCTCCGACAAAGAGATCGAAGTCACGGGCCAGCCCATACAGACCGAGATAGTCGCGATACTGAAGTGAGCGGCGAGCGGTGAGCGGTGAGCAGTGTTTGAGTGTAGGCGTGCGTCGCTCCTGCTTCTTCCAACTGCTCACTGCTCACCGCTCACTCCTTATTGACATCTGCTCACCGCTCACTGCTTACTGCTCACATGCTTGACTTCGCAATCCAGACGGCGAGAGAGGCGGGGCGCGTGCTCGCGGAGAAGTTCGGGCGCGCGATTCGCGTGACGAACAAGGGCGACATAGACCTCGTGACCGAGGCAGACATCGCCTCCGAGCGCCTCATCGTCGAGCGCATACGCAACTATCACCCGCGCCACGCGATACTCACCGAAGAGTCGGGCGACGTGGTCGCGCTCGGCGACGTGGACTCCGAGTACAAGTGGATTATCGACCCGCTCGACGGGACGACGAACTACGCGCACAGCTACCCCGTCTTCTGCGTCTCAATCGCGCTCGAACACGAGGGCCGGGTCGTCGTCGGCGTCGTCTACGACCCGACGCGCGACGAGTTGTTCGCGGCGGAGCGCGGCGGCGGAGCGACCTTGAACGGCCGAAGCCTTCGCGTCTCGGAGACGAGCGACCTGAACGGCGCGCTCCTCTGCACGGGCTTCCCCTACGACGTGCGCGACCGAGGCGACTTCGCGCGCCACTTCCGAAACTTCATCATGCGCGCGCAGTCCGTACGGCGCGACGGCGCGGCCGCTCTCGACCTCGCATACGTCGCCGCCGGTCGCTTCGACGCCTTCTACGAAGAGGGCCTGCGGCCGTGGGACGTGGCCGCGGGGCTTCTGCTCGTCGAAGAGGCGGGCGGCCGCGTCACGCACTACGACGGCTCGCCCTTCCGCGTCTACACCCCGCCCATCGCCGCCAGCAACGGCCTCATACACGAAGCCATGCTCGACGTGCTGAGGCAGTGACGAGTGACAAGACGCAAGACGGTCTTCGCTTCATCACTCGTCCATGCATTTTGCCATCCATAACGACGCGGGTTATATTCTTCAACGAACAGTGAGTGCGGAGGGGTAGCATAATTGGTAATGCAGTAGTCTTGAAAACTACCGCGCTAACGCGCTTGCAGGTTCGAGTCCTGTCCCCTCCGCCAAAGTAATTTTCAGTTAACGAAGCCGCCCGCCCCCTGAAACGAGGCGCGGGCGGCTTTGGCGTTTCGGGTAGTTTGGAAACGGGAAGGGTGGGTGTGGAGATGTCTGTGTGTATGTGGCTCGCGGCCGTGTTGTGGCAGGCGGACGAGAACGTCCTGCAAAGGCTCTGGCGTTGGAGCGAGCCCGTGCGCTTCTACGTCAACTACACCTGGAAGGTCGGCAACTTCCCGTTCTCGATTGCGTCGCTGGCGTTCGGCCTCGTGATTGTGGTCGCCTCCGTGCTCGTCTCGCGCTACCTGCGCTCGTTCGTCGAGCGGCGCATGTCCCGGCACAAGCACCTGGACCCCGGCGTGCAGTTCACTATCTTGCGGCTCGTCCACTACATCATCATGACCCTCGGCGTCTTCACCGCGCTGAGGATCGCGGTCGAGGCCGACTTCACCTCGCTCGCCGTCGTCTTCACGGCGCTATCAATCGGCATAGGCTTCGGCCTACAGTTCATCGCGGGCGACATCGCCTCCGGCTTCATCATCCTCTTCGAGCGGCCCGTGCGCGTCGGCGACTACATCACCATAACAGGCCCCGACGGCAAGCTCACCGAAGGGCGCGTGCGGAGCATAAACCTCCGCACCACCATCATTATGACGAACGACAACGTCGCGTCGGTCGTGCCCAACTCGAAGATAGTCAACCAGAACTTTCTCAACTGGACTTTTCGCGAGCGGCGCACGCGCGTCTCCATCCCCATCGGCGTCGCCTCCGACTCCGACGTTGACCTCGTCACGCGCACTCTCCTGCGCGCGGCCGAAGGCGTGCAGTTCCTACTCGAAGAGCCCAAACCCGGCGTGCAGTTTCTTGAGTTCGGCGACTCGTCTCTGAACTTCCGCCTGCTCGTCTGGACCGACAGGCCGCGCCGCCACGTCGTCATACGCAGCGAGATCAACTACCGAATCGCACGCCTCTTCCGCGAGGCCGGTATCGAGATACCCAACCCGCAGCGCGACATCAACCTGCGCTCCGGCGCGCTCCGCCTCGACACGCGCGAAGGACTAATCGAAGCGAGCGACGGCGGGGCGGATGAAGAAGTCGAAGCTCGGCGGTAAACAGAGCAGCGAGCGGTAGCGAGCGGGTCGCAGGCTCCGAGAATAGCGTCTATCTCGGAGCCTGCGACCCGCTCGCTACCCTCGCTGCTCTGTTCTACTTTTGACTTCCCCTCAGAGGAGAGGTTAGGCTAAGCGCGTCTCGACTGAATGAATAGCCATTCAGCAACGCTTTTCAAGCTCTTCCCGTCCCGGAGACTTATCCCGAAGATGCGCCCAGCACGTTCCCTTTCCACGCAGCCGCGCGCCGCCGTGGGCGACAAGCGCGAGGCGATTATGCGCGCCGCCACGAAGGTCTTCGCGCGCTCGGGCTACTTCAACTCGAAGGTTGCCGACATCGCGCGGGAGGCGGGCGTCGCCGACGGCACCGTCTACCTATACTTCAAGAGCAAGGAAGAGATATTGCGCTCCATCTTCGAGCGCAACACGAGCGAGGCCGTGCGCGCGGGGCGCGAAGAACTCGCGAAGATTGAAGACCCGCGCGAGAAGCTACGTCGCATCGCGCGCCACCATCTCGAACGGCTCGGCGACGATAGAGACCTCGCCGTCGTCTTTCAGGTCGAGCTTCGCGGGACGACGAAGTTCATGGAGGAGTTCTCGGCCGCGGGCCTCGCCGAGTACCTCGGCCTCATACGCGAAGTCTTCGAGGAGGGGCAGGCGGCGGGCGTCTTCCGTCGGGAGTTGAAGGCGAAGCTCGTCGCGAAAATTCTCTTCGGCGCGCTCGACGAGATGGCGACGAACTGGATTCTCTCTCGACGCCGCTACAAGCTCGCGCCGCTCGCCGACGAAGTCCTCGACATCTTCCTCAAGGGGGTGAGCGCTTGAAGCCGGACACGACGCGCGAACTCTCCACCGGCGCAAACGGCGACGGCGCGCGCGCGTTGAGCGCCGGGCGCGGCGAGACGCGCGTAGCGCGCGAGCCCTCGACCATCGTCGAAGTCTTCGAGCGTGCGATGCGCGTACACGCGCGCGCAGACCTGCTCAACTACAAGCGCGGAGGCGCGTGGCGCTCCATCTCTTCGGAGGATTTCCTGCGTCGCGTGCGCCGCGTGGCGCTCGGGCTGCACGCGCTCGGACTTGGGCGCGGCGAGCGCGTGGGGATTCTCTCGGAGAGTTCGCCCGAGTGGGTGACGGTGGACGTGGGCTGCCAGTTCGCGGGCGTCATCAACGTGCCCGTCTACCCGACGCTCGCGCCGCAGCAGGTCTGTTACATCCTCGACGACTCGGGCGCGCGCCTTCTCTTCGTGCAGAACAGCGCGGCGCTTGAGCGCGTGCGCGCGGCCGTCGGCGGGTGCAAAGGGCTCTTGAACGTCGTCGTCATGGAGGGTGAAGCCGTCGGCGACGGCGTGTTGACTCTCGAAGAGCTTGAAGCGCGCGGCGCCGAGTTGGAAGCGTCGCGGCCCGGCCTGCTCGAAGAGGTCTCGGGCGCAATCTCGCCGGAAGACCTCGCGACCATCATCTACACTTCGGGGACGACGGGCGAGCCCAAAGGCGTGATGCTCACGCACTCGAACGTCGTCTCGAATCTCATAGGCACTTCGGAGCGTCTCGCCTTCACGCCCGAGGACGTTGTGCTCTCCGTCTTGCCGCTCTCGCACGTCTTCGAGCGCGGCGCGATGTACATGTACCTGCACCACGGCGCGAAGGTCTACTTCGCCGAGTCCATCGACAAGGTCGGCGTGAACCTGCGAGAGGTGCGGCCGACGCTCGTCGTCGCCGTCCCGCGCCTCTACGAAAAAATCTACGCGCGCATAAAGGAGAAGGCCGCCGAGGGCGGCAAGGCGAAGACCGCGATTCTGATGTGGGCCGTGCGCGTCGCGCGACAATGGGCGCAGAGAGTCGTCTGGAAGAGACCCGTGCCCGTGTGGCTCGCGTTAGAGCACAAACTCGCGTCGCGCATCGTCTTCTCGAAGTGGCGCGACGGAGTGGGCGGTCGCATACGACTCTTCCTTGCGGGCGGCGCGGCCCTGCCCGAAGAGCTTGGGCTCATCTTCTACGGCGCGGGCCTCCCCATCGTCCAGGGGTACGGGCTGACGGAGACTTCGCCCGTCATCACCGTCAACGGCCCCGCAGACAACCGCGTCGGCACCGTCGGGCGGCCCATACGACACGTCGAGGTTCGCATCGCCGAAGACGGCGAGATAGAGACGCGCGGGCCGAACGTCATGCGCGGCTACTACAAC
>JBJMGR010000002.1:0-19133 GCA_045807805.1 Pyrinomonadaceae bacterium
ATGTGGATGACGAAATTCGGTGAGGAACGGAACATTCCTGGGATTCCAAGCCGCGCGCATGGATGCGGGGTTTCCGGCGAAGATGCGTTCGTCACTCGTCTTCGTATACCAGAAGGCTCCTATCGTCTGCACGCCGACTGACGCCGCCATCGCTATGATGAGCAGGCCGCGTGCGAGCGGGCGCAGGACGAGCGGAGCGGGCGCGAGCATCCATACCATGATCGGCAAAAGGTCGGTTAGCCAACGCGGCCCCCAGGACACTCCTGCGCGCCAGTCTGCCTGTGCGTAAAGTAAGAACTGAGCGGCGACGGCAAAACTGAGCGCCACGGTGAGCCCTTTCGAGCCCGGCACTCGCAGGCGCTGAACCACCCCTGCGGGGACGAAGATAAGGAACGGCGAAAAGACCAGCAGTCCGCGCGCCGGGCTGACCAGCAACCCAGGCACCCCAGTCCAGCCCGATTGGAAGAAGCCATCAGGGATCTTTCCAAGGGCGTATCCACCGGCAAGGTGGCCGATAAAGAAAAGGTTGTAGTACAGGAGCGCCGCCAGCGGGAGAGCGACGCCGGCGAGAAGCCACAGAGCGCTGCGCCTGCGGCTCCAAATAGTGAAGAGTACGAACGCACCGGCAATCAGCCCGTCCGGCGGGCGATTCGCGGCCATGAAAACACACACAGCGCCGAGTAGCGCAATTCGCTTGGGTGAGGCAGGAACGACGACCAGCAGCAATGCAAGCGCGACCAGGAGTTCTCCAGACCCATGCTGCCAAAGTGCTTGGCTGGAGATCATCCATGTATTGGACCCGAAGGCGAACGCCAGGGCGAGCGGGAGACTCCATCGGCTGCCGTCGCGACGCAGCGCCAGAAACATAAGGACACTTGCGACCGAGGCAAGAAGCGACGCCGAGAACTTCTCCATTAATTCCGCTACCCGGTCAATCCGCGGCTGCTCCCAACCGTGTGCATTGAGCCAGATGACAGCGGGAATATAGAGCGGGGCCACGAGCAGTGGTGTCACTACGGGATACAAGGAAGCGAGCTGATGCTGGCGTGTGCGGGCCATCCAAAAGGCCCACGGCTCGAAGTAGGTGACCTTACCGTCAGCGCCCGCGGGCCGATTCCGATCCGCGGTCGTCGAATAGCCATGCGCAACCAAGCGCGCGTTCGCGTCGAGATCGAGCGTGCCGTTATGCCAGAGAATCAGTGGTAGGTATCGAGCGGGCACTGTGTCCCCTGCGCCGATCTGCCGCAGGTTCGCGTTGTAGACTACGAAACAGAACAAGCCTAGGAGTAACGGCGCTTTCAAAGATTGCAGGTAAAAGCGGAGCGATTTTCTGGACGATGGTGAAATGCAAGCGTGCATGATCAATTTAGCGCTAAGTGATACGCGAGTGCGGGCGAAGTTCGTCGAGATTCTCTAATGTCACGATAAGATAGCTGATAGCGACAGTACTAACGAACGCACAAAAGGATGAGCGACGGCTCGAAGTGACGCCACTTGAACGAGGGTTTAGTCTGCCTCACGAATATGATTCCTAACGAGTAATGGCTGAGCTGAAGGGTAGATTATAAGCGTATAAGCGATTCCTGCAACACATCCGTAATGCCCTTACAGGTTCATAAGCCTACCGGGGCAGGAGCGACGAGGCTCGTACTATGGCAGTGTTGAAGGAATTGCTTCCGCAGCTATAAGCCGACCTTCAGCTCAGTCATCACTCTCCGGGAATCACACTCTTGAAGCAGAATAAGTCCCCGTTCAAGTGGCGACACTTGCGTTGGAGATGGGGGATGTTGTGCTGGACGGCCGCGTTGTCGAGGTCTTCAACGAATTTCTTGGCGTTCGGGTCGTTACCCGCCGCCAGTTCCCTTAGTTTTGAGATGATGTCATACGTTACGGCGATCCAGGCTGAGAGGTTACGGCGATCCATGCTGAAAGGATAGCCGCCCTGTAGTTACCGCTCTGGTAAGACACGACAGCCTCCATGATATATGAGCGAGAAATGTCGTCGCGGACCGTGAGGGCTAATTCGTTCTGATCAGAGAGCCTTGTGGTATGCATAATTACTTTTGAAAATGTAATAGCTAGATGTTCACTTTCTCAAGTCGTGCTTTTCTCTGCTCCCAGTCCGGGAGCACCCGCCTCAACATCTCGTAAAAGGCTTTGCCGTGGTGCGGGTGCTTGAGGTGGCATAGCTCGTGGACGATCACGTAGTCGATGCAGGAGCCGGGGGCTTTGACCAAGCCGGGAGTAAGGTAGATCACGCCGCCGCGGGTGCAGGTGCCCCACCGCTTCCGCATACGGCGCAGGCGCAGCGTCGGGCGCGGGACGCCCTGTTTACGCAGGCGGACCCAGCAGGCATCCAGACGGCTCTCGAACTGCGCGCGCGCGCGCATCACTAGCCAGCCGTCCAGCAGCGACCGGACACGGTCGTTGCCGGTTTTGTCATTGACGCCGACGTGAATGTACCCTCCCTTGAGCTTCACCGACTCGGCATCAGTCTCGAACACCTTCAGGCGGTACTGCCTGCCGAGGTACAGATGGGTCTCCCCGCTGACGTACAGGCGGGGCGGCTGCTTCGGGAGGTATGCCTTGAAGTAGTCCTGCTGCTTGAGTATCCAGGGGGCGCGCTTTCGTACCTTCTGCCTGACAAGCTCCAGCGGGCTCCCGTTCGGCGCGGTGACGACGACCGACAGGTCAGGCAGGACGCTGATGGCGAGGCTTTTACGGCCCGTGCGCGTCAGGCCGAAGTGTATGACCTCCTCCCCGTACCGCACCGAGTGGAGCGCGGCCTCGGCCATCAGGCGTATCTCACCTTCGCGATGTCGATGGAGTTCTCCACGATCAGGTCCATGTCGTCCAGGCTCAATCCTATTCCGGACTCCTCCCGCAGCTCGTACAGGTAGTCGTCGATCTCGTTCCGCATGGAGTTCTGCGCGTCGAGGTTGGCGAGCCAGTCCACGACCCTGTTCCCGCGGACGATCTCGTCTATCCGCAGGGCCGCCCGCGCCGCCACCTCCTTCGACTCGTCACCCGTGAGGCTCAGGCGGGTGAAGACCTCGTTGACCACCCCGTAAAACGCCTTCGCCTCATCCCTGTTCTTTAAGGCGGCCGGCAGGCCGTCGCCGGTGCGGCTCACGACCGCGTTCATGACCTCTGTGACGCGGCTCAGATACTCCGCATCGGAGATGCGCCGTTCGCGATAAGCCTCAATCGCCTCTTCGAGTATCCTGGAGAAGCGGCGGTAGAAGTACGGGTCCTCCTCCATCCTCTCGGTGATGGTTCTCTTCGTGCGGTGGGCGATGGTGTCGGCCTTGGAGGCGGCCGTCTGTAGCTTCTCGACCTCGGCCTGAAACTTCTCCTGCTCGAAGATGTTGACGGGCGGCGTGATCTGCTGGATCTCGTCCGAGGTGACGTGCGTGTTAATGAGCTTCTGCACCTTCGCCTCGTACTCCCGGTAGTCGATCTCGTCGGAGTAACGCCTCTTCACGCTCACGCGGAGCTTCTGGAAGAACGCGAGATCCTTCTTGTAGCGGTCGATCTTTTCTTCCGGGGTTTCAACGTTGAACCGCACGGTCGAGAGGGCTATCCCGAGCGCACGGGTGTAGGCCGAGAGCTTGGCGTAAAACTTCTGGCGCACATCCTCCTTCGCCAGTTCGAGTTCGTATGCCTCCTCGTCCCTCCGATTTTTAACGGCCTTGAAGATGTCCCACAGCTCCGAGTGCTTCTGCGGCAGCTTCTCGATCTCCGCACGCACGTCGGTCAGAGCGTCTTCCAAGTCTTCCCTGTCGAACTCGGGCAGAGCGCCGTACAGCTCCAGCGCATCACCCAGTTCCGATAGGACGCCGTAATAGTCGATGACGTAGCCGAAGTCCTTCCCCTCCCACAGGCGGTTGACGCGCGCTATGGCTTGAAGAAGTCCGTGCCCCCGCAGCCCCCGCGCTAGATAGAGCACGGTGTTGCGCGGGGCGTCGAAGCCGGTCAGGAGCTTGTCCACGACGATGATAATTTCCGGGTTGTCGTCGTGCTTGAAGGAGTTGATTATCTGCTTGTTGTAGGCGTCCTCGGTGCCGTACTTCTCCATCATGCGCTTCCAGAATGCCTGCACCTCGCCCGTCCCGACGCGCTCTACCTCTTCGTTGCCCTCGCGCGTGTCCGGCCCGGAGATGAGCACCTCGCAGGTCACCTGCCCGAACTCCTCCAGGTACTCTTTGAACTTCAGCGCCGAGGCTTTGGAGTCGGCCGTTAACTGCGCCTTGAAGCCAGTCCCCTTCCAGTTCTGCCGGAAGTGCTCGCTCACGTCGAAGGCCATCAGGTAGATCTTGCGGTCGGCCTTGTTCAACTGGTCGGCGGTGGAGAACTTGCGTTTAAGGTCGGCCCGCTGCGCGGGCGTCAAAGGCTTGGTGACGACCTCGAACCACTTGTCCATCGCCTTCTCGTCCACCTCCTGAACTACGTGCCGTCCCTCGTAGAGCAGCGGCACTACGGCTTTATCCTCGACGGCGCGGCGGATGGTGTAGGTGTCGATGAAGCCGCCGAACTGGCGAGCCGTGTTCTTCTCCTTCTTCATCAGGGGCGTGCCCGTGAAGCCGACGTAGCAGGCCCTCGGCAGCACCCGCCGCATCTTCTCGTGCGCCTTCCCGTACTGTTCGCCCCGGCTCCCCGACTGGGTGCGGTGGCTCTCGTCGACGAGCACGAAGATGTCGGCGCCTTCGTCGCGGAACATCTGCGCCTTGACGCCCGTCTCGAACTTGAAGATGGTGGTGGCGATGATGGCTTCCTTGTTGCCGCGCAGGATCTCCATCAGGTGTTTGCCCGTGCGCGCCCTGACGGGCTCTTTGCCGCAGTGGTGGAATGTCCGGTAGAGCTGGTCGTCGAGATCCACGCGGTCCGTGACCAGCACGATCTTCGGGTCTCGAATGTCGGGGTCGAGCGCGATGGCCTTCCCCAGCATCACCATCGTCAGGGACTTGCCCGACCCCTGCGTGTGCCAGATGACGCCGCCCTTACGCCGGCCGCCCTCGTCGCGGAGTTTTATACGCTCAAGCGTATTGCGGACGGCGAAGTATTGCTGGTAGCGGGCGATCTTCTTCTCGCCGGCGTCGTAGACGATGAACTTGTAGGCAAGCTCCAGCAGCCGCTCCGGGCGGCATAAGCAGAAGAGAGCCCTGTCCTGCTCCGTCACCTCTCGGGCTTCGGCCTCCTGCCCGTCGAAATAAGAGCGAACGGACTTGAGGCGGTCGGCGAAGAGTCTGTCCTTCTGCTCCCTGCCGAGCGGCTTGTTGACGAGCCTGCTCACCTCCGGGGTGACATCGCTCTCCTCACGCCAGACAGACCAGAACTTGGCGGAAGTGCCGGTGGTGGCGTAGGCGGCCTCGTTCTTGTTAATGCCGAGCAGAACCTGTGCGAAGGTAAAGAGCCGCGGAATGTGGTCTACATCCTGGTTACGCAGGTGTTGGGAGATGGCGACTTTGAGCGAGTCCTTTTCGTCCGGGCGCTTGCACTCGATGACGACGAGGGGGATGCCGTTGACGAAGAGCACTATGTCCGGGCGGCACGTCTGGCGGCTGCCGGTGCGCTCGACTTCAAACTCTTCGGCGACGTGGAAGACGTTGTTGGCCGGGTTCTGCCAGTCAACGTACTGGATGGTGAAGCTCTTCCTGTCACCGGCGACCTCCTGCTCGAAGCTCCGGCCCAGGCTGAGCAGGTCGTAGACCTTTTCGCTGGTGCGAACCAGACCGTCGAAGGGCACGTCTTTCAGGGTCTCTATAGCCGCCTGGATGTTGGCGTCGGAGAATTCGTGTTCGCCGCCTTTGAAGCGGATGCGGTTGAGGCGCCGCAACTGTGTTTCGAGGACGCCTTCGAGCAGGAAGTTCGACAGTTTCCCCTTGCGTTCGAGGAATACCTCCTGCGGGCGCAGGTAGGCGTAGCCCATGTTCCGCAGGAGTTGCAGCGCGGGGATCTGCGAAATGTGGTCCTCCATGAATGAGGGCGTGGCGTCCATAACACCTCTTCGGCGGTTAGCCCATGGGATCCGTATCCAGTTTGCTCAACTCCGACTCCAACTCCTCGACGGTGGGCAGGCCGCTCTGCAACTCCTTAGGCAGCGACTCGGTGATTTGAAAGGCCGAGACGCCGATGGGCTTGCTCACATCGCGCAGGGCGTATTCCGCGACGATGCGGTTCTCCTCCTTGCACAGGATGATGCCGATGGAGGGCTGGTCGCCCTTGTTAACAACGGCTTTAGGAACAAGCGATTCAGTTTTGGAGCGCTTCTCGTTCATTAACTCGCCTCAACGGTAGCCGCTTCAACGTCGTCAACCTTCACGCGAATCTGTCCGGTCAGGAGCTTCTGCATCAGCCCTAACTTCTGCCGCTTGAGGGCGACGAGTTGCTGTTTGAGTAAATCAATTTCCCTGTCACAAGTATTCAAAACTTCAGCAATTCGCGCTTGTTCCTTAATTGAGGGAAAAGGGATATTCACAAGGCAGAAATCCTCATAACTAACCTGCTTCCCATCGCGAATGCCGATGACGGCAGTCGCCAAACGACCTATGAACTCATAAGACTTGAAATACTGCTTGTAAAACTCAGCGTTGGTTGTCTTCCTTTGTTTTAGAACCGTGTACGCAGGACTTACTATTCCCCTGTAGTAGGAATACTCCAGACCACCTTGAAACGAGCGAAGGCTGATTACAAAATCGCCCACCTCAACCAACTTGAAAGAATGTGTATCGCCTGTCGGCATCGTTACTCTTGCCTCAAGCATACTCCTCGGAATCATTCCCCTGTCTTGAGTTGCAGAAAGAAGTTCTTCATTCTTGTTTCCTTTTACGGACACGTTCTTGAAGAGGTCACCTGCGCTCACCTTAACCCACTCCTGCCCTTGAAATTCGGGGAACCGATTCTTGCCGGTGAGGAGTTGTTGCATCAGACCGCGTTTGCGTAGGGCTTTAGCGGTGATGAGCTTTTCGGCTTGCTCAATAGAGGCGTCCCAATTTGTGAGGACTTCTGCGATTTTTGTTTGTTCACCTAACGGTGGAAGTTCAAGCGGCAATTCGGACAAGATACTCGTATTTAGATTAAGCATCGTCTGACCAACGGCATTTGAAACAAGCCAAGCTGTAACTTGTGGCAAATTAAGAGCGTGAATCAGATAGTCAGAGCTTACTTTGCCGTTCAGCCTTGCACGTAAACAGCCTGTACCACAAAGCCACCCTTCTTCTTTGTTTGTTATCAAGCCACAGCGCCCAATATCTCCTCTTCTTCCGAACACTATGTCGCCAGAAGAGCAACGATGCTTTTTAAGACTTTCTGCCGTAGCCTCTGGGATGCGAGCGATCGTTACTTCCGAAATACGCCCCCTAGTAATGTCTTTAGGCATGATTACCGGCACACCGTCGGAAGTGTAATCTTCGGCATGAAGCTGACTGCCAAATGGCCCTGTTTGCAGACCATTGGTCGGATTACAAATTTCTCCTAGCGTGGTTGAAATCCAACCTGAGTATTTATGGTTACTCATGCAATCCCAACTCCTTTAAGTACTGATGCATTTGTGCCCGAACAGCATGAAGTTCATTTTCTAGTCCAGTAATCTCTTGTTGCACCGCCTGAATGTTTACTACCTCTTCATTTTCAAACGTGTCCACGTAGCGCGGAATGTTTAGATTGAAATCATTCTCTTGAATCTCGGCCAGCGTGGCGCGGTGGGCGTACTTCTCAACTGTCTGGAAGTCTTTGAACGTCCGGACAATCTTGTCTATGTCTTCAGCCCGCAATCTGTTCTGATTTTTTTCCTGCTCAAACTCGCGGCTCGCATCGACGAATAGCACATCGCTCGTCTGCTTGCCACGATTGAAGAGCAGAATCGCTGCCGGAATGCCCGTGCCGAAGAAGAGGTTTGAGGGAAGGCCGATCACCGCTTCGAGAAGATTCTCTTCGATGAGCTGGCGACGAATCTTCCCCTCCGCTCCGCCGCGGAACAGAACCCCGTGCGGGGCGATCACTCCGACCTTGCCGGTGTCCTCGAACGTCGTCTCAATCATGTGGGTGATGAATGCGTAGTCGGCCTTGCTCTTCGGCGGCACGCCCCTGTGGAAGCGGTTGAACTTGTCGGCCGCGGCCTCCTCAGCACCCCACTTGTCCAGAGAGAACGGCGGATTGGCGACGACGATGTGGAACTTCATCAGCGAGTCGCCTTCGATGAGCTTTGGATTATTGAGAGAGTCGCCCCACTCGATACGCGCGCTGTCCTTGCCGTGCAGGAACATGTTCATGCGGGCCAAGGCCCAAGTGCTGCCATTGGACTCCTGCCCGTACAGTGCGAAGTCCTTGTCGCCGACCTCGTCGGCCACCCGTATCAGGAGTGAGCCCGAGCCGCAGGCCGGGTCGCAGATGCGGTCGCCCTTCTTCGGCTTGAGCAGCTTCGACAGCAGGATGGCGACCTCCCCCGGCGTGTAGAACTCGCCGCCCTTCTTACCGGCGTCGCTCGCGAAATGCGCGATCAGGTACTCGTACGTGTTGCCGATAACGTCCTGGCTGCCGATGCGCGACGGGCGCATATCGAGTACGGGGTTGGCGAAGTCTTCCAGCAGGTGTTTGAGGCGGCGGTTGCGCTCCTTCGTCTCGCCCAGGTTGGAATCGGAGTTGAAATCGATGTTGCGGAAGACGCCTTCGAGCTTCGCCTTGTTCGCCTCTTCGATGTTCGCCAGGGCGATGTTGATCAGCTCGCCGATGTTGGCATCCTTGCGGTGCTCATACAGGTAGTCGAAGTCGCTGTTGGGCGGCAGCGTGAACCTCTCGCGGCTCATCCGGCGGCTGACTCTCTCCTCGTCGTCGCCGAACTCACTCCGGTACTGTTCGAGCCTATCCTTCCAAACATCGCTCAGATACTTCAGGAACAGCATCACGAGGATGTAGTTCTTGTACTCAGACGGGTCGACGACGCCGCGGAACGTGTCACACGCCTTCCACGCGACACGGTTAATCTCTTCCTGGTTGATCTTTGCTGCGCTCATTTACCTTACGCTCCGATTCATTTACGAATGAATACTCTTTAATAAGGCCGCTTCGACGAGTTGTTCGCGCTTCCGCCGAATCTCCTCCAGCAACCGCTGTTCGCGCAGGCTCAGCCTGTAGACCTCGGCAATCTTCCGCTGCGTTTCAAGGGGAGGCAGGATCACTTGCAGGCGCTCCAGGGACTCTTTCGTCACGATCCGCACGTTGGAGCCGACGGCCGTCTCCTCGAAGTAACGCTGAGCTGGCCTCTGGTTGAGGTACCAGGCGAGATACGCGGGGTCTACCCCGTCACCCGGCTCGCAGGCGAAGAACTGTGAGCCGAAGATGGTGTTCGGCAACTCACGATCTATTAAGACGGACTGTTTTCGGGAGCCGCGCGACGCGAACAGCACGTCGCCCCGGCGCAGGAGGTGGTCGGGCTTGGCGTCCGACAGATTTGTTCGCACTAAGTCTTCGGCCGTGACGGGCTCGCCCTCGCTCACGTCCTTAATCTGGACGACGCGAAAAGCGCCGTCCGGCGCCTCCTCGATACGACCGCGGAACGAGTAACCACTCCGCACACGGGCTATTTTTTCCAGCAAACAGATCATTGCGAAACTGGTGACAGGTGTGAGGGGAGGGCGCGCCGGAAGGGTGCCCCTCCCCCTTTATGTTTGGACGAACCCCTTGGTCATTAGCGGGCGGCCGCGCTGACCGGCTCCAGCACCTCGCCGCGGCGCCGGAGCACCACGCCCTCGGGCGGGTTCGGCCGGTAGTAAGTCACGTCGCTCGCCGCCCTGCCGTTGGCGTCCGGCCACGTGACGTAGATCCGGTCGCCGCAGCAGTTGTTCAGGACGAAGTTGTCGCGGTTGGCGTACCCATGCCAGTCTACGCCCGCCCTGTCGGCCTCAGCCGTCAGGTGCTTGTCGCTGAGCTTGCCGGTGTGGACCCGGATCACCTGACCGGGAAGGAGCTGCTCGGGGCCGCCGGACCAGTAATTCTCCGTCCGGTTGGTGGACTGGCACCGGCTGTCGAACAGCGTGTGGTTGAGGGTCATGGACGAGAAGCTGATCGACTCGGTGCAGATGTTCTTCACCTCGACCCACTCGCCGAGCAACTGCTCGGGCTTGGACTAGCCGCTGCGGGTCTTGTTCTTGCCGAGCGGATTCGGCTTTGCCTGAATGATCTGAAGCGCTTTTGACATCAGTTATCTCCGAAGAAACCGCTGCGAGAGCCGGCGGGCAAAGCCGACAGTAAGGCGCTGTCGGCGAGGGCCATGGGGCTTCTCTTCGGATCAGATTTGCGCTAAAATGTGGTTGCGACACCGGTTCTAGCGCAGGCTCTAAACCGAAGAGAGGTCCAGATGGGCAGAAGACCTCTGCCTGTCTGGACTTTTCAGTTAAGCGACTCAAAAATCTTTTACAGTATTGCCGCTACCGCAACAAGGTGCGGCATCAAGTTAGTTTTGTCAAGTAGAAATTTAGGAATACTTCGCAGTATTTAGATTACTGCGAAGTAGAATGCCTCATATCCCCTTGATGGAGTCCGATAATCACTAACTTGGCAGGCTTTTGATTATCAGACTCGCCATTTCACACCCACCAAGTTTCACCTAAAATAAGTCGGACATGCTCCCCTTCCAGCAACACCCGTAAGGCTTTAGCCCTTGCCCTCGCCAACGCTGACGTGGCCTTGAGCACAATACGCTTGACGGCGCCAAACTTACTCAACCCGACACAGCCCCTCACCTCAAGCACCTCGCCCACGAGACGCTCCGCCCCATACCGCTGCTAGCTTCGGCGCCTCATCCAACAGCCACCGCTTCGCACACACCACCACGTTATGCGCCAGCGCCCCGAGCAGCATCACCATCTGCTGCCCCGCGTAACTTCTCTTCCGCCTCCTCGTGACAAGCGAGACCCTGCTTCGACTCCTTGATCTCGATCTTCACGCCCCCGCCTCGCTTGTGCGTGACTTTTTCATCCCGAGAGACCTCCTGCCAAGGCTCTCGCATGATCTCTGCGGAAGGTCTATCCCGCGAACAGTCACACAGTTGCAATAGGCACCCCGGCCCTACTTCGGGCGAAACTTACGTCCTTGTTGACCTTTGGCAGATTCATGGGAGAGGTTTTGGCGTCGGCCTGAAGAGGTGCATGGAGGTTGCGCTTAGAAAAATTTATGAATGTCGTCGGGCGTAAGCGGCTGTCTTTGGTAATATCTGTTCGCCGCTCTCTTAACCCTTTCTTGAAAGGCCCGTAAATGCAGCTCAGACGACGGATGCTCTTCGCGTTCGCCGCGCTCCTTCTCTCTGCCTATAACATCACGGCCCAGCGCAAGGCCACGACGCGTCGTGCCGCGCCGTCGAGCACGGGCGCTTTGAGACTCGTCCCCAACCGCGTCTCGCTCTCGAACGGAAAGTCTTTCTTCTTGAACCTGCCCGAGGGGTTCGCCGTAAGCGTCGCGGCCGAGGGGCTCAAGCGCGTGCGATTCATGGCCGAGAGTCCGGACGGGCGCGTCTTCGTCACGGACATGCACGACCTTACAGACAACAGTAAGGGCTCGGTCTACATACTCGACCGCTTCAACCCCGCGACGAAGAGCTTCGGGAAAGTCACGCCCTACCTCACGCGTCTTCGCAACCCGAACAGCGTAGCCTTCTACAGGGACGCGCAGGGCGCTGACTGGCTCTACCTCGCGCTGACAGACCGGCTACTGCGCTTCAGGTACGAACGGGGCGAAGACGCGCCGCACGCGCAGCCCGAAGTGCTCGCGACGTTCCCCAACTACGGGCTCAACTACAAGTACGGCGGCTGGCACCTGACGCGTACAGTTGCCTTCGGCCCCGCGGGAAAGCTCTACGTCTCGGTCGGCAGCAGTTGCAACGCGTGCGTCGAGAAGGAGGAGGTGCGTGCGAGCGTGTTTGAGATGAACGCGGACGGCAGCAACCGTCGCTTCTACGCGAGGGGCTTGCGCAACGCGGTGGGCCTGCGCTGGGTCGGGGGGCGTCTGTTCGCGACCGACATGGGGGCCGACCATCTCGGCAAAGATAGACCCGCCGACACGATGTACTCTGTGCGCGAGGGCACGGACTACGGTTGGCCTTACTGCTATCAGTCGGGCTCGAAGGTCTTCCCTGACCCGGAGTTCAATCCGCGCGGGAAGAAGCTCTCTTGCCGCGACGTACCCGAGGCGTACGCCGCGTTCGACGCGCACAGCGCGCCGCTCGGGCTCGAACACTTCGACGCGTCAGACGCCGAAGGCTTGAGCAACTCTTTTCTCGTCGCGCTTCACGGCTCGACGAACAAGAGTCTCGGGCGCGGCTACAAGGTCGTGCGCGTGCCCACGGGCGGCGGCACGCCCGTGGACTTCATCACGGGCTTCCTGCGCGCGGGCACCGTGTACGGGCGTCCCGCGGACATCTTTCGATACGGCTACGGCGGGTTCCTCTTGACGGACGACCGTGCGGGCGTCGTCTACTACGTCTACAGGAAGTGACTACTTTAACCCGAACGCTTGACCGCGCGCGGCGTCGGTGTTCCGACGTGTTCGTAGCACGTGAAGATGTCCGCATTTTGTAGCACATCATATGTCCGGTTTACAGTTCAAGCCGCTCGCTTCTTCACGGCCTTCTTCACCTCATCTTTACTGGCCGAGGTCTTCAGCGGCGTGCCGTCTGATGAGTAGCGCCCGACCTCGTGTGTCCCGTAGCCGAGCGAGAGCGTCCCGTCCAGGTGCTCATACACAGTGACCCGGCAGCACGCGAGTGTCGAACGCCACCGCTGCCGCTCTATCTGCAAGATGAGCCGCGCGAAGCTCACCGTGTTATCTCTGGCTACAACCCGCTCGTGCTGTAAGCAGAAGACGCGGTCGAGGTCTGAGCGCGTGCACGCGACGAAGGCCGTCCCCTCTTCCGAAGCCGCGACCGAGAACCTGTCGTTGAACTCCGCGACGTAGCGCTCTCGCAGGAACCGGTTCGCCTCTTCGAGCGTCGTGATGCCTGAGAGGCGCAACTCCTGCGGCAGCCTTCCTTGCCAGGTGCGGAAGCTTCTCTCGCTGCGCCCCCTGGCCTGCGGCGAGTAGGCCGGGATCATCTGGATATTCAACTCCCTCATCGCACGCCCGACCTGGGTGAGCGCCTGCCTGTCTACCGGCTCACCAGCCTTAGGCGTCGTCCAGAAGTGGCTCGCCCGGTCGGAGTAGAGCGAGCAGAAGAGCCCTTGCCCTTCAACCACTTGGCGCAACGCCCGCAGCACCGTCCGGGTGGACTCTTCTTCGACGAGTTGCGCGTAGTAGATGCGAGAGGTGGCATCATCGAGGATGACGATGAGGTCGTGCCAGCGCTCGTCCGAGAACCACTGGTGTTGGCTGGCGTCGATGTGCAGCAGCATGCCGGGTAGCGGCCGCCGCGCCCTGCGCTTGCGATGGCCGCCGCGCCGCGGCTGACGCTTGACCAGCCCCGCGCCTTGGAGCACGCCCTTCGTCCAGGTGTAGCTCACCGAGAAGCCGTGCTCTCGCGTCAGCTTCTCGTGGAAGTGGCGGACGTTGAGGTCGAAGTAGCGCTCCCGGTAGAGCCTGAGCACCTCATCGAGCGTGGCCGATGGCACCCGCCGAGGGCTCGCCCTTCCGCGCCGCCCGTCGAAGAGGGCGTGGAAGCCGAACTGCTCATACTTCTCCTTCCAGCGGCGCATGTGGCGGGGGCTCACGCCTATAATCTCGGCGGCTTGAATCCAGGTGATCTTCTTCGCGACGGCACGAAGGATGACTTCTTGTACTTTCATGGCCCGCTCCACGGCGGCCTCCGAGTAGTACGGCATGGCTGGTTCCTCCAGCCAGAGAGCTTGTACTCGTTACCGCCAGAAAGCGGACATCTAATGTGCTACTGAGACCGGACATCTAATCTGCTTCCTACACGTCGGTGTTCCGACGTTGACACCTTGCCTCAACGGTACTATCTTTCCACGCGCATTTCAGTCCCCTCACAATGGGCCGCGTAGCGGAAGAGTTTTGGTGAACGACCTGCTCCGAGAGCCCTCACTACTTTCACAGCGGAGACAAACATGCCTCGCCAAGCCAGACGCGTCCTCTGCGTCGAAGACGACGAAGATACCTGCAAGATGCTGAGCAGCCTGCTCGGCCTCATCAACTGTGAGACCTTTACGGCCGAGACGGCAGCAGAGGCGCTCGACAAGATCGCTACGGAGCGCTTCGACCTCTACCTGCTCGACAACTGGCTGCCCGGCGGGAGCGGCGTCGAGCTGTGTCGGAAGATAAGGGAGACGGACACCTCCACCCCGATCATCTTCTACACGGGTGCCGCGCTGGAGTCGGAGCGTGAGGAGGCGTTGGCCGCGGGCGCACAGGCTTATCTTGTGAAGCCCCTGGACGTGTCGCTCATCATCGAGACCGTCAGTAAACTTTTGAGGGATTAATCGCCCGACAGCGCCGCGCGCGGGAGAATCGCGTCCGGTATCGGCTCAAGGAAACGCGAGACCGTGGGCGAGGTTTCGCCGTCCGAGGCCCGGTATACGTTCGTCGGGTATACGAGATATAGATGCCGCTTCGCGCGCGTCGCCGCGACGTAGAGCAGACGCCGCTCCTCCTCCAAGTCCTCGAACTCGTCGTAAGAGCGCGACGAGGGGAACCAGCCGTCCGTCATCCAGATGATGAAGAGCGCGTCCCACTCAAGGCCCTTCGCCGAATGGACGGTCGAGAGCGTGACGTAGCCGCTGCCGCGCGCGCGGCCGTCCGACTGCGCCGCGTCCGACGGGTCGAGCGCCACGTCGGCCAGAAGCTCTGACGAGGACTTGTAACGCTTCGCGATAGATTGAAGGTGTTCGAGGTCGCGCGCGCGCCGCGGGTGGTCGTCGTAACGCGCCTTGAGAACAGGGCGGTAGAAGCGAAGCACCGCGGAGAGCTGCGCGCCCGGCGACTTCTCCGTGACGAGGTTGCCGAGCAGCCGCGTGAGCTTGACCAACTGCTCCTTGTAGCCCGCGCGCGCGGGGAACTTGTGGAGCTTTCGGAAGAGCGCCTCCTTCGACTTCGAGGCGCGGAACTCTCTCAACTCGACGCCGAGGTGTTCGAGTATCTGGTTGACGGTCGCGTCGCCCACGCCGTCTAAAAGCTTCAGCGCGCGGAACCATGAGAGCGTGTCCGAAGGGTTCGAGACGACGCGTAGAAACGAGAGCGCGTCTTTGACGTGGGCGGACTCGGCGAACTTGATGCCGCCGTACTTTCGGAAAGGGATGCCGTGCTTCGCAAGCTCAATCTCCAGGTCGAAGGAGTGAGAGCCTGCGCGGAAGAGCACTGCGATCTCTTGGAGCGGCACGCCCTCTTCGCGCAACTCCCAGATGCGCTCGGCGACGAAGCGCGACTGCTCGTTCTCGTCGCGCGCGCTGACGGCTAAGGGCGGCTCGCCCCTGTCGTCCACGCGCGAGAAGAGTTGCTTGCCGTAGCCGCCTTCGGCCTCGTTGATGATTGCGTTGGCTAGGTCGAGTATCGGCTGAGTGCTTCGGAAGTTCTCTTCGAGCTTGATGACCTGCGCCGACGGAAAGAGCTGCGGGAACTCAAGCATGTTCCTGTGGCTCGCGCCGCGAAAAGAGAAGATCGACTGGCACTCGTCGCCAACTACGGCGACGTTGTCGTGCGTGGCCGCGAGCAGCCGCACTATCTGCGCCTGAAGCTTGTTCGTGTCCTGATACTCGTCAACCATCACGTATCGGTACTGCTCGGAGAGCGCGCGGCACAACTCCGCGCTCCCTTCGAGCGCCTCGCGAAAGCGCACGAGCAGGTCGTCGTACGTAAGCAGGTGTCGCGCGCGCTTGAACTCCTCGAAGGCCCTGTACATCTCTTCGAGCGTACGTCGCTCGTCGAGGAAGTGCGGGTACGACAGTTTGAGCACGTCTTCGAGCGGGAGCACCTTGTTGACTATCATGCTGAAGATCGCGCAGATGGTTCGCTTGCGCGGGAAGTGCCTGTCTCTGGTCAGGTGCATCTGACGGCGCAGAAGGTCTATGAGGTCTTCCGTGTCGCTCGGGTCGAGCACCGTGAAGTTTCTTTGGACGCCCGCCGCCTCCGGGTACTTGCGCAGCACGCCGTGGCCGAGGCTGTGGAAGGTTCCGCCCGAGACTCTCTGGCAGCGCGAGTCCGCGAGCCCCGCCGCGCGCGCGAGCATACTCTGCGCCGCGCGACGCGTGAAGGTGAGCAGCAGGACGGACTCGGGCCGCACGCCCGACTCGATGAGACGGGCGACGCGATAGACGAGCGTGCGCGTCTTCCCTGTGCCCGCGCCCGCGACGATAATGAGCGGGCCTTCGGTCGTCGTCACGGCCCTAAGCTGCGCCTCGTTCAGTTCCCTTTCGTAGTCTATCCCGCGCGCGCCCGGCACATTCGCGACGCGTCTCAGTACGAGCTTCGTCTTCGTCAGCGTGGTCGCGGCCCGCCCGAGTTCGAGGTCGCGCTTGAAGGCTTTGAGTTCGTCCGCGAGTTCGCCGATTGTCCGGTGGCGATTCTTCGGCGACTTGTCGAGCGCCTTCGTCAGGATGCGTTGGAGGCCGGGCGGAAGTTGCGAGCTGAGCGCGGAGCGCAGGCGCGGTTCTTCGTGGAGTATCGCGTGCATCGTGTCCACGTGGTTGTCGCACGCGAACGGGCACGCGCCCGTCAGCATCTCGCACAGCACCACGCCGAAGGAGAAGATGTCGCAGCGCAGGTCAACGCGCTGGCCGAGCAGTTGCTCCGGCGACATGTAGTTGACCGTCCCCAAGACAGTCCCCGACTGCGTCTCTACACGAACGAGAGTCTTCTGCGCGCTGTCGGCCTGGCGCGGGCGCGGGATGAGCTTCGCGATGCCGAAGTCGAGAATCTTGACGTAGCCGTCGCGGCTCACCATCAAGTTTTCGGGCTTGAGGTCGCGGTGCACGACGCCCGCCTCGTGCGCCTTCGCAAGCCCTTCGGCCATCTGCGCCGCGAGCGTCAAAGCCTCCGCGATTGGAAGGGCGCGCGAGTTTATCTTCTGGCGCAGCGTCTCGCCCTCGACGTACTCCATCGCCATGTAGGGGCGGCCGCAGTCCTCGCCGAACTCGTAGACCGTGAGTATGTGCGGGTGGCTCAGACCGGAGGCTGCGCGCGCCTCCTGCTCGAAACGCCGACGGCGCTCGACGTTCGAGGTGTATTCGGGCGGCAGTAGTTTGAGCGCGACGACGCGTTGAAGCTTCTCGTCGTAAGCCTTGTAGACCGCGCCCATGCCGCCCGCGCCGAGCGACTCCAAGACCCTGTAGTGGGCGACGTTGCTGTATGTGATCGCTTTCATCGTCGGCGCGACGCGGTTCGAGCTTGAGCCTGAAAACATTTGTACGAAGAATCGGCGCGGCTGTTGCCGTTCTCTTAATTCGTCAATACTCTTCGCAGCGTTAAGATTCGCCTCTACGACTGCGACTCGGCGGCACGGCGCGCGAGCTTCGCGACGACGGCCGAAAGTCCCGCGGGCTCGACGGGCTTTGTCAGGTGAGCCTGGAAGCCGGACGACAGAACGCGCGCGCGGTCTTCAGCCCCCGCGTACGCGGTCAGCGCCGCCGCGGGCGTCGCGCCCCCCTGCCCCGAGGGCAGCGCGCGCACGCGCTCGATGAGTGCGAAGCCGTCGCCGTCTGGCATGCCTAAGTCCGCCAGCAGCACGTCGGGCAGCCAGAGCCTTAAAACCTCAATCGCCTCGCCCACAGACGCGGCCGTCCTCACCTGCGCGCCGCAACTGCCGAGCATCTCCGACACCAGATGTCGCGCGTCCGCCTCGTCGTCAACCGCGAGCACGCGCAGACCTTCCAGCGAGTGGAGAGCGGACGCCGCGTTGCCGGAATTCGTAGCCATGGACTTCTCGCCATCTCCTTCCCCGTTCGACTCGCACGCCGTCGCGGGCAGAACGATTCTGAAGGTCGAGCCCTGACCGCGCCCCGCGCTCTCAGCATGCGCGGTGCCGCCGTGCAGTTCGACGAGGTGACTCACGATAGCGAGGCCGAGGCCGAGTCCTCCGTGCCTGCGCGTCGTCGAAGAGTCGGCCTGCCGAAAACGCTCGAAGACGTAAGGGAGGAAGTCCAGCTCTATGCCGTGCCCCGTGTCGCTAATGGCTATCTCGACCCGAGAGCCGAGGCGCGCGAGACGCACCTCGACGAGCCCGCCCTTCGGTGTGAACTTGACCGCGTTGGTGAGCAGATTCCAGACCACCTGCTGCAAGCGCTCGGCGTCTCCGAGCACAGTCACCGCGCCCGCGTCGAGCTTCGTCTGGAGCGTAAGAGACTTCGTCGCGGCCGTGGGGCGCACGCTCGCGACCGCCGCCTCCACGACCGACGTTAGCTCGACCGGCCTCGCCTCTATGCGAAACCTTCCGGTGATGATGCGCGAGATGTCGAGCAGGTCTTCGATGAGTTGCGCCTGCGACTTCGCGTTGCGGTAGATGGAGGTGAGCGCCTCGCCTCGCATGTTCTCGGCGACGTGCCCGTCGATGAGCATCTTCGACCAGCCGAGCACGGCCGTGAGCGGCGTGCGTAGCTCGTGCGAGAGTATCGCGAGGAACTCGTCCTTGAGCCGGTTCGCGTTCTCCGCCTCGGTGCGCGCCGCCTGCTCGCGCGCGAGTTCGATGCGTGCCTCCTCCGCGCGCTTGCGCTCGGTTATGTCGCGCGATATGCCGACGATGCCCGTCACGCGTCCCGCATCGTCGAAGACTGGAACCTTCGTCGTCGAGAGCCACGTCATCGAGCCGTCCGTGTAAGTCTCCTTCTCCTCCTTGTCGAGGATGGGTATGCCCGTGCGTATGACGCGCTGCTCGTCCTCGTACGCGGCGCGCGCGTGCTCCTCGACGAAGAAGTCGAAGTCGGTCTTGCCGACGACCTCTTCCGGCGCCTTGTTGCCCCTGTAGGGCGCGTGCTGGTTGACGCGCGTGAATCGCCCTTCGGTGTCCTTGAAGTAGATCGCGTCCGGGATGTTGTTCATCAGCGCGTGAAGCAGTCCGCTCTCGCGCCTCAGAGCCTCCTGCGCCTCCTTGCGCTCCGAGAAATCGCGCAGGACGACGACCGCGCCGAGCTTCTCGCCGCCCGTGCCGTAGACGGCACCGCCGCTCGCGAGCACAGTCAGCGTCTCGCCCTCCTTCGGCGCGATTA
>JBJMGR010000003.1:0-13500 GCA_045807805.1 Pyrinomonadaceae bacterium
GCCCGCGACGACCGAGTTCGGGCCTTGTGGGCCTGTGACGGTGACGAGCAGGTCGGGGTTGTTGAGCGCCGTGGCGTTGGTCGAGTCGAGCGTGCCGTCCGAGTTGAAGCGCGCGAGCGCGAAGTTGTGCTGCACGGGGTTCGAGGGGACGACCGTGGAGAAGCCCGCCGCGACGAGCTTGCCGTCGAACTCCTGCGCGACGCCGTATGCGCGCTCGTCGGCGTTGTTGATGCGCATCGTGAGCTTGCCGTCGCCGTCGAACGTCGTGTCGAGCGTGCCGTCCGAGTTGTAGCGCGCGAGCGCGAAGTCATCGCTCGAAGTGCTGTTGCGCGAGAAGCCCGCCGCGACGACCTTAGCGTTGACACCGCTGCCGATTACGGTCAACGCCTGCGCCACGTCGGGGCTATTGCCGAAGTCCGTGGTCACGGTGGCGCCGAGCGCGCCCGCCGCGCTGTAGCGCACGAGCGCGAAGTCTTTGTTGCCGGTCGAGGGGTTGAAGGCAGAGCCCGCGAGGATGATGGCGTCGTTGCCGCCGATGGCGAGTGCGAACGCCTGGTCGGCCGAAGCGGGGCTGAAGATGTTGACCGCGGCCTTGCCCGCGCCCGCGACGAAGCCCGCGTCGAGCACGCCCGCCGTCGTGTAGCGCGCGACGGCAAAGTCGTCGTCGCTGCCGTTGTTGGCGTAGCCGCCGAGGACTATCCGGCCGGTGCTGTCGAGAGCGACGGCGCGCGCCACGTCGTTGAAGCCGGAGAAGCCCGTCGTGGTGACGCCGAGCGTGCCGAAGGTCGCGTCGAGGACGCCCGCCGTGGTGTAGCGCGCGACCATGAAGTCGTTGTTGCCGGAGACCGCCTCGTAGCCCGCGACGATGATGTTCGTGCCGGACATCGCGACGGCGTAGGCTGCGTTGCTCGCGCCGCCGCCGTGGTCGGTCGTGACCTTGCCCGTCCCGCCGAAGGTCGTGTCGAGCGTGCCGTTCGTGTTGTAGCGCGCGACGGCGATGTCGTTCGTGCCGGGGAAGACGAGGCTGACGGTCTCGCCGACGGCGACGATCTTTCCGTCGCTCTGAATCGTGACGCCCCAGATGCGGTCGCTCGTGCCGTTGAAGTCCGTGACGACCTTGCCCGTCCCGCCGCCGAAGGTCGTGTCGAGCGTGCCGTTGTAGTTGTAGCGGACGAGCGCGAACTCCTTGTCGCCGTTCGCGAGGTCAACCGCGTAGCCGCCGACGACGATGCGGCCGTCGGGCTGAAGCGCGAGCGCGTACCCGCCGTCGTCCGTGCCCTGTATGTCCGTCGTCCTCACGCCCGTCGCCCCGACCGACCCGCCGATGGGCGTGACGGAGATGTTGTCAATCCCGAGCCCCTGCGCGTTCGTCGTGGTCGTCCCCGTCGAGACCGAGTAGTTCCACGCGAGATAAATGTCCGTGTTGTTCGCGACTGTTGGGATGCTCAAGAGGCGGGGCGTGACCGATGTGGTTGAGCATGGAGCGGGATTACAACCTGTGTTGGTGCCGGTGTCAGCCGCGAAGCTTGTCAGGAAGTTCGCGCCCGCGCTCGTCCACGTCGTTCCGTCCGTCGAGTAGAATAACTGGTAGCGGAAGCCCGCGGCGTTTATGCCATTGCGATACTTCTCGACATCGTAAGAGATGCGAAGTGCGCTGATGGGCACCCCTGTAGCGTTCGTATATTTCGCGTAGAGGTTTCCGCTCTGCGTGCTGCCAGCGCCGGAGGCGGAGAGGAAGCCGACGGCCCTGTCAGAAGTGCCCGTCGCATCCGTACCCGCGCCGAAGTTATAAATGCCGTTGGCGGCGGTGGTGGATATACCAGCCGCGCCCGCGCGAGTGGTCGCCGTCCCGGCCGCCGCGTAAGTGCCCACCGTCCTGACGGCCTGATTGTTGTCAGCTTTAAAATCGGCGGGGAGCGTGGCCGTCGCAGTCGTCCCGATGGTGTCGAAGTTCTGTGTGACGGGGGTCTCGATTGTGTTGAGATTGACGGCGAGCGCATTGCTGAGCGGCAGAAGCAGGAGCGCGGAGGCGAGCGCGAAGGCCGCGAGCGCGCGGCGAGACAGTCGTGCGCCTTTGGAGACGTGAGTGAGACCTTTCGGCATTAGGGGCAATTTCCTTTCTGTATGTGTGAGCCGGGCAAACGCTCTGGGGCGCTTGTCTGCGAAACTTCCCGCGCGCCGGGTTTTCAGCGGAAGCGCCCTGAATTTAAACGCGGCCGAAGCGGCCCTCGCGGCCGTCGTTTGCGTCCGAGTATTTTGGCGAACCCCTTGGTCTATCGTAGGTGAGCGGCGAGGCCGAAGCGCGTGACTTTATTACTACCTATGCGCCCGAAAGTCACGCCCGGAGCGGCCCGCGCCGGAAATTTTTGACGGGCCTCGAAACGTCCCGACAGCCTCAAGCGTTCGACGCGACGGCGCTCCCCTTCTCGCCGCCGCCCTGCCCGCCTTCGACCTCCAAGAGCGCGGGGCGCACGAAGCCGTTCTCAACTAAGTAGGCGACTACGGCCTCCGCGTTCTCCTCGGCCGTGCGCGCGACCGTGTCGAGCACGAGTTCCGCGTTGTGCGGCGGCTCGTAAGGGTCGTCAACGCCCGTGAAGTTCTTTATCTTCCCCTCGCGCGCCTGCTTGTACATGCCCTTCACGTCGCGCGACTCGCACACGTCGAGCGGCGTGTCCACGAAGACCTCTATGAAGCGGTCGCCGCCTACGAAGGCGCGACACTCGTTGCGCGTCGCGCGGTATGGGCTGACGGCCGCGCACAGAACCGCGCCGCCGTGGCGCGCAATCTCCGCCGCAACGAAGCCTATGCGCCGTATGTTCGTGTCGCGGTCTTCCTTGCTGAAGCCCAAGCCCTTCGAGAGGTTCGTGCGAACAACGTCTCCGTCGAGCACCGTGACACGCCGCCCGTTCTCAAGGAGCTTGACGGCGAGTATCTCGGCGGTCGTAGACTTGCCCGCGCCCGACAATCCAGTGAACCAGATGCAGAAGCCCTGCTCGTGTCGCGGCGGGTGCGCCTCGGCGAGTATGGATGCGACCTCTGGGCGCGTGAACCAATCGGGAAGCTGTCGGCCGCGCTGAAGGTAGCTCTCTCGAACTTCGGTGCCAGAGATAGAGGTCGTGCGCTTGCCCTCGGGTATGCGCGAAGACTCCTCGTAGCGATCCTCTTCGGGGATGTATAGAAGCTCGGAGAAGGGCATCGGTTTGACGCCCGTCTCGCTCGCGAACTTCGCGACGAGTTCCTGCGCGTCGTATGGGCCGTAGAAGGGTTGGTCTTTCGAGTCGCGACCGGGGCTCGCGTGGTCTCGGCCCACGATGAGGTGGTTCGCGCCGAAGTTACGACGGATGATCGCGTGCCACAGAGCCTCGCGCGGGCCTGCCATGCGCATCGCGAGCGGGAGCAGCGCGAGCATCATACGCTCGGGATCGTAGTAACGCTCGGCCAGAACTCTGTAGGAGCGCACGCGCGTGAAGTGGTCGATGTCGCCGGGCTTCGTAAGTCCGACGACGGGGTGTAGAAGGAGCGCGCCGTCCAACTCGCGCGCGGCGCGAGCGGTCAACTCTTCGTGCGCGCGGTGCAGAGGGTTGCGCGTCTGGAAGGCGACGACGTTCGAGTGGCCGAGCGCGTCGAGGCGCTCGCGCACCTGCGCGGGCGTCAGGCGTAAGGACTTGAAGTCGTAGTAGCGCGGGAGATGTATCACGCGCAACGCGCCCGACACGCACATCTCGCCCCAGGAGTTCATCTCGGCGACGAGCGGGTGGCGCAGGTCTTCAGTGCCGTAAGCGAGACGCGCCTCGCGCGCTCTGTCCCACTCGTATATCTCCTCCGCGCGCATGACCGCGAGCGGGTTGTTGAACTGGTCGACGAGCGCGACCTCTTCGTCGAGTCGCAGGCCCTCGCCCGCTTTGAAGGTGAGCGTGACGGGCAGTGGGAAGAGCGTCCCGTCGGCGAGCCGCATCTCTTCGAGCACGCGCGTGTAGTCGGCGCGCCCCATGAAGCGCGCGAGCGGCGAGAAGCCGCCCGTGGCAATCAACTCAAGGTCGCAGAGGTTGCGCGGCGTCAACTGCAAGCGCGGAAGACCCGCGGCGCGCGCGCGCAACTCCTCGCGCTCATCCTCGCCCGCCACGAGCGAGACGAGTCGCCCCCCGTAGGGCTCTATCAACTTCCCTTTTCCGTCCTTATCAAGGCTCATCTGTAAGAGTCCGATTCCTTCCGTCTAAAAAAATATGATTGCTTCGTCGTCGAGCTGAAAACCGAAAACTACTTTGAGCCGCTCCCGAGCTTGCGCGAGCGAAGCGCCTCGGAGAGGTGGTTCGGGCATGCGAGGTTCAGAACCGTGTTGCTGAGGAGCACCAAAAGCTCCTCGTGCTCGCGGCTGAACTCGCCGCGCAGGGGGTGGTCGTCGGTCTTGACGACCGTGCCCTCGCGCACCCACTGCCAGAACTGCGCCTGCGTAGTCCAGAACTCCTTGCGGTCGCGACAGACCACGAGCGCGGTCTTCTTACGCTTCTTACGCTTCTCTTTCGTCGGCCCCAAAATCTCCCTCCCCTTCGTTCCCCCACGGCCTTCCAGACACACCTCGGCCCGCGCACGACCGTGCCCCTTTTTCAAGCCATGCGGGCTCGCGAAAGGGGGAGGTCGCGCCGTACCCCAAAAGTAAGGGGAAGCCTCGTGCGAGGCGGCGTCGGGTTGTCAAAATAACAAGGAGTAGAGACCGAGGGCCTTCGGCGGCGCTCGGTCTCTACTCCAGGTCGAACTGCGTGAGCAGGTGCGAGATCAACTCGGCCCTGCGTCTGACGCCGAACTTGATGAGCGTGTGGCGCATGTGGAACTTGATGGTCTGCTCCGTCACGCCGAGGCGACGCCCTATCTCCGCGTTCGTCATGCCGCGCGTGCAGAGGAGCGCGACCTGCGCCTCGCGCCTTGAGAGGCCGCTCTTGCCGACGACGCGCTTGAGCGCGGACGCGTAGGCCGCGCGCCGCTCGAACCCGCCCACCTCTTCCGGGTAAGGGTCGCGACCCGCGGCGAGCCTGCGACTGAAAATCTCTTCGGGGCCGTAGACGCGAAAGGTCGAGCCGCCGCGCCCGGCCGCGCCCACCTCGCCGCACTCGATGCTCAGTTTTCGCAGAAGCCCGCGCAGCGTGCGCCGGACTGTGCTGTAGCTCGTGAGGCCGGTCAACTCCATCAGGCGGCGTATGCTGAAGGGGGCGGCGCGCGACTCTTTCGAGCGCGTCTCGGCGAGCATGACCTCGTAGAGCCCGTGCTCGGCGCGCGTGTGCGTAAGCGCGAGGAGCGCCATCCGCTCCTCTTCTTTGGGTGTCGCACGTGGCCCGCCCAAAGGGTAGGTAAACGGCTGCATCTCTCCTGCGCTCTGTTTGGTTGGGGGAGCCATCTATGTAGCTGAAGTCGCGGGCGGGCGTAGGGCGTCTGTGCGCGCACACTGCCGGACGCTCGACCCTGAAGAGAAAGACCCGGCGGTCGCCTTATGTCATGCTTTCTGCGGCTACTCTTTCGAGGTTCTTTAAGGCAGAAAAGTAATGTGCCCGAAGCGGTTTAAAGCTCTCCCTTCCACCACGGGTACGTATTCATTAACACCCCCTATGTCCGTTGTCAAACGTGGCGGAATCGGCCCTCGTCTTCCCTCGCAATGGCGTCTCCGGCGACTAAAATTTCGTACGCCTCCGACGCGCCCGAACGCCCCCGCGTACGCGGCAAAAAGCTCCGAGGTCGGGTTGAAATTAGAGGGCGTGCGGCGCGTGAGTGTCAAGTCACTCGCGCGCCGCACGCCCATGTTTAAGGCTTCAGCGTAACCCTCCGTTTACGGGGGGCAGGGGCCGGAGCCGACGTTGATGGTCAGACCGCGCGAGACCGTGCTCGCCCCGAGCGTCGCGTTGACCAACCCCACCTGCTTCGTCGCAACAGGCGTCGTCGTCACGGAGAAGTTAGGACTGACGGTCGTCCCCGCCGGGATGAACACCGACGCTGGCACCGTCACGCCCGCGAGACTGCTTGTTGACAACGAGACGGTGACGCCGCCCGCCGGAGCCGGGCCGGTCAGGTAGACGTTACCCGTCGTGTTCTCGCAGCCGCCCGTCAAGACCTGCTTCGCCAGAAGCACCTTCAGCAACGCCACCGCGTTGACCGTAGTCGTCGCGCTGTCGGTGTTGTTGGCCGCGACCGGGTCTGTCTCGGTGCCCGTGACCGAGGCCGTGTTGGTGATTGCGCCCGCTGCCGAGGCCGTCACCGTCACCGTCACGGTCGCCGTCGCGCCGATGCTGAGCGAGCCGACGTTGGCCGTCACGATGCCGGTCGAGCCCACGGGCGGAGTGATTAGACTGCCCTGACTCGTCGTCGCCGAGACGAACTTCATCGAGGCGGGCAGGCTGTCCGTCAGCACGACGCCCGTCGCGCCCAAGACCGTGCTGTTGTTCTTCGCGACCAACGTGTAGGTCACGTTCTGGCTGACGAAGACGGGGTTGGGCGCGGCCGTCTTCTGCACCGACAGATCTATCTGCTTGACCGCCGGTATGCCGTTGACCGACGCGCTGTTGTTGCCCGTCGCCGGGTCCCACTGTCCGCCGGTGATGGACGCCGTGTTGTTGAGTGTGCCCTCGCTGCGAGGCTTCACGGTTATCTGGACGTTGACCGTCCCGCTGGCCGGTATCGTCCCGATGTTGCACGTGACGGTCTTCGTCGGCAGGTCGTAACTGCAAGACCCTTGCGACGTGGTGGCCGACGTGAACGTCGTGATCGCGGGAATCGTGTCGGTCAGAACCACGCCCGTCGCCGAGGCGTTGCCCGTGTTCGTGATGACGGGCTTGTAGTTGATGTTCAACTCGACTGGCGCGGGATTTCTGTCCGCGGTCATCGAGAGGTTGAGCACGGCCGACAAGACGTTTATGGACACGTCCTTCGACGTGTTGTTCCAGTTCGTCGTGTCCGTGGGCACGAAGTCAACGTGCAGGTTCTGGCCGTTGCCCTTACCCAACACCGTCCCCGACGCAGGGGTGTACGTGAACACGCCCGCCGTGTCAGCCGTCGCGTTCAGTTGCGTCGCACCCAGAGCAGTCGGGTAGGTTATATCGGCCGGGTTGGCCCAAGTGATTGCCGGCGTGCCCTTCGTGATGTTGAAGGAGCGCGCCACGTCGGGCGCGGCGTTGTAGGTGGCGTCGCCCGCCTGATGCGCCGTGACGGTGCACGAGCCGACGCCGGTCAGGTGAACCATGTCGCCCGTGTTCGTGCAGTTGCCCGCCGTGGTAAAGCTGACGGGCAGGCCCGAAGTGGCCGTGGCGCTGACCTGGAAGTCCGGAGTGCCGAACGCCTTGTCGGCGAGCGGGTTGAAGGTGATGGTCTGATCCAGCGCGCAGGAGTACTGGAAGTCGTCAATGCCGATGTAGTCCGAGCGCGCGGCGTCCGGCCCGCCGCCCTCTACGAAGTAGCGGAAGGCGAGACGGCCGACCTTAGGCGTGCCGAGTCCGCTTATCGTGACGGTGTACTTCGTCCAGACGTGCGGGTAGTCGTCCACGTAGGTCGGGTTGATGTCGAGCAGGAGCGTCGTAAAGTCGCCCACGCTCGCCGCCGTCGAGCCCACGTCCGTGCTCCCGAAGTTCGTGCTCATGCGAACCTGCAAGCGGTCGGGGAAGAGGTTCGCGCCGACATCAGTCGTCCTCGTCCAGAACGAGAACGTGTTGCCGTCACGCAGCGTCGTCTGGGGCAGTATCAGCCAGTTGCTGATGTCGTTCGTAAGCGTCGTACTCTGGAAGTTGACGCTGGCGTAGGACGTGGTCGCGCCCGAGTGTGCGGGGAAGACCGCGTCGTTGCCCTGACCCCATGTGAACGTGCCGGTGGTGGCGCTGTTGTTCTTTATCACCCATCCGCCCGTGGTGGTCAGCGTGGCTACGTTGTCGAAGCCTTCGGTCACGGGGTTGCACGGCCCCGGCGTCGGGGTCGGAGTCGGGGTCGGAGTCGGCGTCGGAGTCGGGGTAGCGAACGCCCCGATGACGCCGTCGAACTCGTCCGCGCCCATGTCGGGAGCGGTGCCGCCGCCGTTGACCGAGCCCGGAGGGCCGGGTCGCGTCTGGTTGTCTATGTCCGTTGTCACGCCGACCGCCGCCGCGCCGCCCGATTCGAGCGGCGAGACCGTCCCCGCGGGTATATGCAGGTCGGTGTTTGAGACGAACGGCGGCGCGAACACTACCGCGTTCGAGGCGTTGTCGTTCGTGCCCGCGGCCGAGAGAGTGCTCGTGTAGCTGCGTAGGTTGGTGGCGGGCGTCGTCACGCCCGCTGCGAAGTTGGCCGCGAGGAACTCGCCCGTTCCTGCCGCCGTGCCGACCTTCGCGAGCAGGCTCAGAGCGCCCGTCGCGGACGGCCCCTGAAGGTACGCGTTGTTGTTCAGGGTCAGGTTCATCGCGCTCGTCGCGCCCGACGGCAGGAAGATAACCGTGTGGCGCGTGTTCGTGGTCGTCGGGTTGCCGCCCGTCGCCTGATTCGAGAAGACGTTGTTTCTAACGTCCATCCCGGTCTGGCTGGTGTTGACGATCATGAAGGCGGCGGTCAGGTTGGTGCTGAGCGCGCCGGGCAGTACGCCGAAGAGGTTCACCGAGTTCTGGTAGACCTTGTGGCCCGTGCCCGATGCGACGCGGATGCCGTACGCGCCGAAGGTCGTGCCTCCGCCGCCCGCGCCCGCGACCATGTTGTTCATCACGTCGCTGACGAAGTTGTTCTGAACTATGTGGTTGCTGCCGCCGCCGAGGTTGATGCCGACGGCGGGCCACGTGTCGGTCGCGTTGTTGCGCACGCGGACGACCTTGTTCTTCTCCACCGTCACGCCGCTGGTGTTCGCGCTCAGGACGCCGACCGAGACGGCCTGATTCGCGCCGCTCGTGCTCGACGCGATGAAGCCTTCGAGGTAGAGCGTGTTGCCCGAGACGATGCCGTTGGCCGTGCCGTTCGCGAGGATGTCGCTGGCGTAGACCTGGTCTACAGCGCCCGCCGTCGAGTTACCGACGACGTTATCCTTGATCTGCAAGCCGGGGAAGACGGTCGTCGCCGCGCCCTGAATCGAGATTGCGCGGCCCGCCGTGCTGATGCTGTTGTTCTGTATCAGCAGGTTGGTCGCCGTGGCGGGTGCGCCGATGGTTGTGGACACGGAGGTGACGGCCGCAGGCGCTGCGGTCACGCCGGTCGAGCCCGCTGAGGCGAGTATGCCGTAGGTCGTGTTCTCCGAGCCCGTGGTCGAGGCCGCGCCGGAGACGTTCCTGCCGGTCGCGCTGCCCGAGACGATAAGGTTCTTGATGGTGTCGTTGTTGGCGGCCGTCGCGCCCGTCGTGGCGAGTGCTATGCGTACGACGGAGTTGAAGGTCGTCGTGTTCGAGGCGGTGTTGCGAACGGTCAGGTTGCGGTTCGTGCCACCTGTGTTCGGGTTGTCGCCGTCGATGGTGACGTTGCTCGCGCCGTTGAGCTGGATGACGCCGAAGCCGCCCGCGGGATTGCCGTTGACGATGACGCCGTCGCCCGTCGGGCGAATCAGCACGGACGTGTAAGAGGCCGAGCCAGCGCCGCTGCCGTTCAGGGTCGCGGGCGTCGAGCCCTCCGTAGTGCTCGCGTTGATGCTCACCGTTACCGCGCCCTGATGCGTGCCCGCGTTGATTGCGTCGAGCGCGGCCTTCAAGGTCGAGTACGCGGTCGGGCCGACAGTCCCGGCGGTGGCGGTCACGGTGACGACCGGGCAGAGCGTGAACGTGTATTGCACGTTGCCGAGGTCGGCCGCGCCGTCCTGCAAGTGCAGAGTCGCGGTGAGCGTGCTGCCGCAACTGCCACTGGCCGTGAACGAGATGGGCTGCGCGCCCGTCCCGCCGCCCGCCGCGACCACGCCGTAGTTCGCCGGAGCGCCGGGGCTCGTGACGCCGCCCGTGGCCTGAAGCGTGCCCACGAGGCTGGTCGTCGGGCCGTCGCCGTTGTTCTTCACGCCGAAGCTGACGGTGACGGTCTCGCCCGGATCAATCGCGCCGTTGGCATTCGGGTCGGAAGTGAGTGACGCGCCGTTGGCGACCATGAGCGGGGAGGCTATCAGGCAGACGGGGACGTTCGTGGTGTTGCCGTCTGTGATGCTGAAGTTGCCCGTCGTGGTCGACGAGCCGGCCTTCGTCACGCTGTAGGTGTGTGAGCCCGGCGCGAGCGTCGTGTCGAAGCTGCCGTTGGTCGCGCTGACGCCGTAGTTCAGGCCGTCGATGGTGACGACGGCGTTCTGGATGTTGCCCGCGGTCGAGCAGTTCGTGATAGTGAAGTGCGCCGTGCCCTTCGAGGGCGCGGTGCACTGCGCGAACTTGAAGTTGCCGATGCGGGTCTGCCAGCCGGCGCTGCTCGCCGCCTGACCCGCCGCCGTGTAGTACTCGCCCGTGTACCAGAAGGTGCAGTCGTCAACGGGGTCGAGCGTGAGCGCATGATAGTCGCCCCAACGGTTGCCCGTGCTCGTCTGGACGCCCGTGCCGTCAACGAGGCTGGCCTCGCCCTGCGCGAGCGAGCCTGCGGGGTCTGTGGCGAGTCGGCCCGCGTAGCGAAGGCCGGGGAAGACCGTGGTGCTCGAAGCGCTGAAGCCGATGGCGAGGTTGCCCTGATTATCTTCAGCGGCGCTGCCCATCCAGCGGCTGACGCCGTCGGCGGGCGCGTAGGTCGCCTGCTCCTGAACGGCGAACGGCCCGCCCGCAGTGCTGCGCAACTCGTAGTAGCGAGGCGCGGCGCGGTATGTGCCGTAGGTGGTCGAGGCGGGAGCGCCGACGGTGTGGTTCATCACCAGCGTCTCGAAGCCGCCACGGTTTCGGTACTGTAGGCGGAACATGAAACGGTCGTTAATCGCGTCGAGGCCCGTCGCGGAGGTCACGGGCGACGGCTGCGGCACGGCCGAGCGCCCTTGCGTCCCGCCCGTGGGCGTGACGACGCTGAAGGCGGCGACGGCGAGCGGCGCGGCGTATGTGCTCTCGGTCCTCTCCGTGAAGGTCGAGTTGGCGGGCGTCGCGAAGTCGGCGTGGAAATTGAAGAGTCTGATGCCGTTGGCGGGGTCGCTGAAGTCCGTCGTCGTAAAGTAGGCGAAGACGTTCGGCCTACCGGGCGGCGGCGGGTTGATGCCGTCCATGTCGGACGGGAGCATGCCGCCTATCGCCTCGGGGAAGGACGCGAGGCTGAGGCTGAAGTAGATGAAGCTCGCCGTGGGGTCGCCCGCGAGCATCTTGGTGCGGTTGAAGGCGTAGACGCCCGTGCCGTTGAAGACATCGCCCGGCTCCGTGAACTGGTTGGCGGTCATGTAGTAGCCGTCGGGCCAGACGCCGAAGTGCGGGTAGTCTGGGAACTCCGCGCCGGGCGTCTGGAAGTCGTAGAGATAGTACGCGCCGGTCGGGTCGCCGGTCTTCGAGACGGCGATGCACTCGTGGAAGGGCGGCGTCGTGCCCGCGCCGGTGAAGGCGAACTGGGTGACCAGCCAGCGGTCGGACATCCTGTCGTACAGGACTACGGGGTCGCCGTTGTCGTTCGTCGAGCATATACCGCCGAGCGTCGTGAAGAGACTGCTCATCTTGAAGGGCGCGGTGAGCGGCGTGCCCGTCTTATTCCAGACGCGCACGAGCGCGTTGGTCGTCTGTACGTAGTGGTTGGGGCCGACCGAGCCGTTGGTGTCCGGCGGCGAGATGCTGCCGAAGCCGGCTGCGATGTTCTCTGCGCGGCCGAGGCCCTCGAAGGTAGTTATCGGCGTGGGTATGGCGATGGCCGGGGCGTTAGTCTGTATGGCGGCGTCGCGCGTGACGCCGCGCGCCGCAGCCTCGTCGGCCTCGGCCTGCGCCTGCGGCGTGACGAAGCGCGTCGCGTGGTTCTCGGCGGCTTCGTGCTCCTCTTCCTCACGACCCTCCTCACGCGCCTTCTCGCGCTGGGCCGCAGTCAGCTTGGGCTGATTGCGCGCGACCTCCGCGACCGGGCGCGAGACGGCGAAGCCGACGGCCGGCGCGGAGATGGGCTCGGGGCTTATGCCCGACTGCCTGAAAGTCTTCGGGCGGGTGGCGGCCGCGAGGCGCAGCTTCTCCTCGTCGGTATTCGGAATCTTCTCGGCCGCCTTCTTGTGGCGCTCGGCCGACTCCTTCTCTTCTCTCCTCAGTCTGTTCCTCTGCGCGCTGCTGCTCTGCCAAACAAGGGCGAGCGGTAGGACTAGTGCTACTAGTGCGAGCAGAATCCATCTGGTTCGTGTCTTAATTGTAGTTCGGGGGGCGGGGGTAAAGCCTGACTTCATGTTCACTCCTCCAGCCGCGCGCGCGTAGGACGCACGGCTCCTCGCGGGGTCAAGGTTGGACAGCGTTCGCGGCGTCTAAAGACATTTAGAGAACACGCCGCCCGTCCGCTGCCATCTTCATGGGACGGATAAAACTGCCGGACTCCTCTGGGTAAACCTTGTTCGTAGAGCTGCTAAAGCGATGTCGTATTACCGTGTAAAGCTTTTAGGGCGAGACCCGGAACCGCCCATGAGGTGGGACCTAGTGCTGACGAACCCATCGGGTCTTGGGTGCGCATACTACCGTTGCTCGTACTTACATGCAAGCTTTTAGCGTCGGGAATTCCACGGGCGTCTATTCGCGGGCGATTTTCCGGACGGAGAGAGCGATTTTTTTGAAGTATGAGTTCGGACGCGCCGCGCGGGAGTCTTAACGCACTCCCGCGCGGCACGCCCATTCAAAGGGCGCCGTCACCCGCCCCTTACGGGGGGCAGGAGCCGGAGCCGACGTTGACGGTCAGACCGCGCGAGACGCTGCTCGCGCCGAGCGTCGCCGTGATGAGACCCACCTGCTTGGCGGCTACGGGTGTCGTCGTCACGGCGAAGTTCGGGCTCACGGTCGTCCCCGCCGGGATGAAGACACTCGGCGGCACGGTCGCGCCGCTGATGTTGCTCGACAGATTTACGGTCAAGCCGCCCGAGGGCGCGGGCCCCGTCAGGTAGACATTGCCCGTGGTGTTGTCACACCCGCCCGTCAAGACCTGCGACGCGAGCAGAACCTTCTGCAAGGTTGCGGTCAGGACGGTCGTCGTCTGGCTCGCGCTGTTGTTCGACGGGTTCGACTCGTTCTCGTTGGCGGAGGCCGTGGCCGTGTTGGTGATAGCCCCGGCCGCGGTGGCCCTGACCGTCACCGTCACGGTCGCCGTCGCGTTGACGGCCAGCGTCCCGAGGTTGGCCGTCACGATGCCGCTTGAGTTCACGGGCGGTGTCACGAGACTGCCCTGCGTCGTCGTCGCGGAGATGAACTGCATTGAAGCGGGCAGGTTGTCCGTGAGCACGATGCCGGTGGCGCTGATGGGCGTGTTGTAGTTCTTGACGACCATCGTGTAGGTGGTCAACTGGCTGACGTAGATCGGGTCTGCCGAGTCCGTCTTCGAGACCGAAAGGTCAACCTGTGCTATCGCCTGTAGGCCGTTGACCGAGGCAGTGTTGCCACCGGTCGCGGGATCCCACTGCGAGGCGTTGACGGTCGC
>JBJMGR010000004.1:0-16644 GCA_045807805.1 Pyrinomonadaceae bacterium
CTTCAAGGCTCTGGGCTTGACGGAAGAGAAGGCGCGCGAGCGCTTCGGCTTCTTCCTGGACGCGCTTGAGTACGGCACGCCGCCGCACGGAGGCATCGCCGCAGGGATAGAGCGAATGCTCATGGCGCTCACAGGGATAGAGAACATACGCGACCTGATGGCCTTCCCGAAGACCGCCTCGGCCGCTGACTTGATGATAGACGCGCCCGGCGCGATTGACCCGCACCAGCTCGACGAGCTGCACATACGCATCGTAGAGGAATGATGAGTGACGAAGACCGAGACCGGCTCTTGCGCGAACAGGTGCTCTACCTGCTTCGCGACGGCGGCGCGCACATAAAGTTCGAGGAGGCTTTGAAGGACTTTCCCGCCGGGCTCATCAACGCGCGTGCGGAGGGCGTGCCGTATACGCCGTGGCACCTGCTCGAACACATGCGCATCGCTCAGTGGGACATAGTCGAGTTCAGCCGCGACGCGTCGCACGTCTCGCCCGAGTGGCCGGAAGGGTACTGGCCCGACAAGAGTAGAGACGCGAGCGAGGACGAGTGGCGAAAGAGCGTCGAAGCCTTCCGCTCGGACTTGCGAGAGATGGAGTCGCTCGTCGAAGACGCTTCGACAGACCTCTACGCGCGCATCCCTCATGGCGACGGGCAGACTCTCTTGAGGGAGGCGCTCCTCGTCGCGGATCACAACGCATACCACCTCGGCGCGCTCGTCACACTGCGCCGCGCGCTCGAAGCAAAGGGCGGGTCGAAGGACTCGGGCGCGTGAGGCTCCGGCGCGCGCTCGCCGAAGAGATGTTCGCGCACGCTCGCGCCGCGTCGCCCGAAGAGTGCTGCGGGCTTGTGGGCGGAGTCGGGAGTGAGGCCGCGAGCGTCTACATTTTAACCAACATCGCGCGCGAGCCTTCAAAAAGTTACGAGGCCGCGCCCACGGAGTTGTTCGGCGCGCAGAGGCGCATGCGCGAGCGCGGCGAGAGCCTTCTGGGGATTTATCACTCTCACCCGCGCGCGCGAGACCCCAAGCCTTCGGCCACGGACGTGCGGCTTGCTTTTTACCCTGCGGCGGTTTATTTCATAATCGGCTTCGACGAACAGGGCGAGTGCGTGCTGCGCGCCTTCCGCGTCCACGAGCGCGAGGGGCTTTGGGAGCGCGCGGACTTTGAGCTGACGGACTGAAGCGTGCGGGAGAACTCGCGAGCCGCGCGCGACGTAAAGAGGGACATGCCGGAGAAGAGGAGCAAGTACGACACAGACCCGCTCGACCCGGACTTCGTCCGCCGCACCGACGAGGCCATGGGGAAGAGGAGTGAGCCGATGCGCCCCGAGCAGGTGCAGCCCTTCGCGCGACCGCCCGCGACCGACGAACCCACGCGGCGATTCGACGAGCAGATGGCGGACTCGTACCCTTCGGTCTTCGTTCCGCCCGCGTACCAGCCGCCCGCGCGCCAGCCATTCACGAGTTTCGGCGAGGGGCCGAACCAGCCGTACGCGCCCGGAGCGCCGCCGCAGCCCGGCCCCGCGTCGCCGTACGCGCAGCCCGGCCCCGGCCCTTCCCGGCGCACGGTCGCGCGCCTCGGCATACCCGAGAACATCGCGACGGTGCTGCCCTACATCCCCTTCTACATAGGTCTCGTCGCGTCGCTGGTGGAACTCGCCATGGTGCCGCGCAACGAGACGCGTACGCGTTTCCACGCGGCGCAGGGTCTCGCGCTGCACGTCGCCATCATCGTCGGCTCTATACTCTTAAAGCTAGTCGGCGGGATAACCGGCAGCGGCTTCGGCGGCACGCTCTTCTCCGTCGCCGCCCTCGTCTTCCTCATCGTCTCGATGCTAAGAGTCTGGCAGGGCAAGCCACACCACATTGCCCCGCTCGACGACATTACGCGCAAGCTCAACGAACGAATCTCGCCGATACAGTGAGCCCTGAAGAAGGCAGTAGGCAGTAGGCAGTAGGCAGTAGGCAGTAGGCAGTCAGGAGCGTGTATGCCTTGACTGCTTTCTGCCTTCTGCTTTCTGCCTTCTCTCCTTCTGTGCTAATCTCGCGTCCGGTTTTTTCGTCTCCCTTCGTCGTGCTTTCAGCTTTTCAGTTACGGGATACTCTTGGGGTGTTTCTCTCGATGGGAAAGAAGCTCTCGGCGTCTATCCTTGCGCTGTTGGTCTGCGCGTCGCTGTGCCCCGCGTTCGCGCAGCGGCGCGGCCGACGCCCCGCGCCGCGCGCCGCAGCCGCCCGCACTTCAGACTTCAACAGGCAGACGGACGCGCGCGTCGCGCGGCTCGGCGACGAGTACCTGCGCGCGCACTACTCCTTCAACCCTTCAGAGGCGACGGCCGCGGGCCTGCACGAGTTCGATTCCAAGCTCGAAGAGCGAAGCCCCGACGCGGTCGCGGCCGAGTCGCGCAGACTCAAGAGCACGCTCGCGGAACTCGCGCGCGTTCCCGAATGGCGTCTCTCGCCCGAGGCGCGCTACGACTTTCTGGTTCTCCAATCGCACGCGCGCGCGCGCCTGCTCGAACTCGAAGACGTTCGGATGTGGCGTCGCGACCCCGGCCTCTACGTGTGCCTCGCGTCGTCCGCCATCGACAACATCCTGAAGCGCGCATACGCGCCCGTCGAGCAGCGTCTGCCCGCCGTGCTCGCACGCGAGCGGCAGATACCGCGTCTGCTGGACGAGGCGCGCGCGAACCTCGACAACCCGCCGCGCATATACACGGAGACCGCGCTCATCGAGGCGGCCGGAAGCGTCGCCTTCTTCGAGCGCGTCGTGCCGCAGATGTTCGAGCGCGCGGGCGGGAGCCGTCTCGACGCGGCGCGGCGCGCGGAGTTCCACACGGCAAACGACTCGGCCCTTGCGGCGCTACGCTCGTTCCGCGAGTGGCTTGAGCGCGACCTGCTCCCACGCTCGAATGGAGATTTCGCGATAGGCGCGGAGAATTTCAGGAAGAAGCTCCTTTACGAGGAGATGATCGACACACCGACGGCGACGCTTCTGCGCGACGGCGAGCGGCAGTTACGCGAGGTGCAGGACGAGATGCGCGCGGTCGCCGAAATGGTCGCGCCCGGTCGCGGCGTCGCCGCCGCGCTCCAACTGCTTGAGCGCGACCACCCTTCGTCAGACGGGCTCGTCGGAGAGGCGCGCGCGGACCTCGACCGCATACGCGTCTTCGTACAGTCGGAGAACATCCTGACGCCGCCCGCGCGCGAGAGTCTCACAGTCGCCGAGACTCCCGAGTACGCGCGCGCACTCTCGTTCGCCTCGACCGACGTGCCCGGCCCCTTCGAGCGCGTCGCCTTTGAGAGCTACTACTATGTCACTCCGCCCGACCCAACTTGGACACGGCAGCAGCAGGAGGAGCACCTCGGCCACTACAACCGCTACTCGCTCACCATCACCTCGATACACGAGGCGTATCCGGGCCACTACTATCAACTGATGAAGGCGCGGCAGTCCTCTTCCCGCGTGCGCGCGGCGCTTCAGTCTTCGAGCTTCGTCGAGGGCTGGGCGCACTACTGCGAGCAGATGATGCTTGAAGAGGGCTTCGGCGGTAACAATCCGAAGCTCCGTCTCGCGCAGCTCGAACGCGAATTGCTGCGCCTGTGTCGATACGTCGTAGGCATACGTCTTCACACTTCTGGAATGAGTTACGAGGAGGCCGTCGAGTTATTCGTGCGCGAGGGCTATCAGGCGCGCACGAACGCCGAGCGCGAGGCGCGCCGGGGCACGCTCGACCCGACCTATCTCGTCTACACGCTCGGCAAGAACGAGATACTGCGACTGCGTGAAGAGTGGCGTCGTCAGCTCGGCGACTCTTTCCGCATAGGCGACTTCCACGACCGCCTTCTCAGCTACGGCGCGCCGCCCGTCAAGATTCTTCGCATGGCTATGCTCGGCGACGGAGGCGCGGCCGCCTCTTCGTCGAACGCGCGGACGGCGACGGAAGAGTCGAAGCCCGTCGAGTTCTCTCTGCTCGCGACGGGGACGATGAGCGCGCACGCGGGCGTGCGCGCGGTCGAGTTGATTACGGACGAGGCCGCGTGGCGTCGCGCCTGGGAGACGATAGGCGCGGGCCGACCCTTACCCGACGTAAGTTTCGATTCGCGCGCGGTGGTCGTCGCGTATCAGGGGCGGCAAACATCGGGCGGCTACAGCGTCGAGATAACGGGCATCGGCAGAACTGGCACTGTGCTTGCAGTAACACTCGCCGAGCGGCGACCGGCGTCCGGAAGCTTTACAACGCAGGCCATCACGTCGCCCTTCGCGGCCGTATCCATTTCACGCCCGCCGAGCGGCGCGAGCGTGATTTTAGCGGGCGAACGCGGCGGAGAGGCCGGGCCGCAACCGGAACGTAACAGAAACGTTAGACCTCGCGCGCCGCGCGTGAGGCGGCGCAAAGGGAGACGTTGAAACGCTGCGGGCCACTTGCGCCCGCGTGTGGTTCATCTAAAGAGGGTCGGCACTCATCGCGCGGCGCACGAGCGCGTGCGTCGGGCCGACGAAATAGTTAAAGCTCTCTCCCGCTCATAAAGAGCGGCGCGCGCTGCGGCCGGCTTTTGAAAAGCGTTTGTGCGGAGGGGCGAAGAGATTTGCCGAACGAGCGGCGCGCCTCCGTTGTAAAATACAAGAGGGTCGTGCCGCTCGTATCTTTTCGCATTGATGTTCGAGGGCCGCGTTGAAGGGCGTGGGCCGCGGAGGAAGTTAAGATGATGAATATCGTTGGAGAGAACTCGCGAAGACTTTCGGCCGGGCTCTTGGCGCTGGCGCTCCTCGTCATGCCGCTGACAGCCTTCGGCCAGACGCGCATCGTCGCGCCGAAGAACAAGTACAAGTTAAGCGACGACGTACAGGCCGGACAGCAGGCCGCGCAGCAGGTCGCGCAGCAGATGCCTATCATGCGCGACAGCTACGTGGACAGCTACGTCGAGTCGGTCGGCCGTCGCCTCGCCGCCGCGATACCGGCGGAGTTTCAGCACCCGGAGTTCCGCTACTCGTTCGACGTGGTTGACGCGCGCGACATCAACGCCTTCGCCCTTCCGGGCGGGCCGATGTTCGTCAACCGCGGCATGATAGAGGCCGCGGACACCGAGGGGATGATGGCGGGCGTCATGGCGCACGAGATGAGCCACGTCGCGCTCCGACACGCGACCGCACAGGCCACGGAGACGCAGAAGTATCAGGTCGGCTCCATCATCGGCCAGATAGCGGGCGCGGTCATCGGCGGCGGCGTCGGTCAGGTGGTCGCGGCCGGGTCGCAGATAGGCTTCGGTGCGGGCGCGCTCAAGTACAGCCGCGCTTACGAGAAGCAGGCAGACCTGCTCGGCGCGCAGATAATGGCGCGCGCCGGCTATGACCCGCGCGACCTCGCGACCATGTTCCAGAAGATTCAGGCGCAGGGCGGCTCGGGCGGCCCCGAGTGGCTCTCTTCGCACCCGAACCCCGGCAACCGCTACCAGTACATCATGCAGGAGGCTTCGATGCTCCGCGTCGAGCAGGGCGCCGGCCGCTCCGACACGGCGCAGTTTCGCGCGGTGAAGGAGCGCCTGAGCGGCTACCCGCGCGCGCGCACGATGCAGGAGATCGCGAACTCGGGCCAGCGCTACCCGAATCAGGGCGGGCAGTATCCGAGCGGCGGCAACTATCCGAACGAGCAGGGCGGCGTCTACGCGCGCGGCGAGCGCGTCGCGTATCCTTCGACGCGCTACCAGACGCAGCGCACGAACATCTTCAGCGTCGCGGTGCCCTCTAACTGGCGGCAGATAAGCGGCGACGAGTCGTCGGTCTCATACGCACCCGAGGGCGCGTACGGCTCGCAGGGGATAACGCACGGCGTGATGTTCAGCGTCGTGCAGACGCAGAACAACGACTTGCAGAGCGCCTCGCGCGACGTTGTCAACTCGCTCATACAGGGCGAGAACAACTACCTGCGTCAGGCTACAAACTTCCAGCGCTCGGCGCTCGGCGGCCGTCAGGCTCTCGCGACGACGCTCACGGGCCGCTCGCCGCTGACGGGGCGCAACGAGCGCGTCACCATCGTTACGACGCAACTCGGCAACGGGCAGGTCTTCTACATGGCCGCCGTCTCGCCGCAGGACGAGTACACCAACTACCAGCGCGCGTTCAACGACATACTTCGCTCGCTGCAACTCAACACGCGCTGATAAAAAGCGCGGACTGAAGGCGCGGGCCTTCGTCAACTTCAACGAGCAGGACGGGCGGCCGGGGCGTTCGAGCGCAGGCCGCCCGCGCTCACTTTTACGGACGGGGAGTAGAGGCGTTGGCGAGAGGATGGGAGAGCAAGTCCGTCGAGTCGCAGCAGGAGGAGAGCCTGCGCGACGAGTCCGCACAGCCCGGCCTTCATCAACTCTCGCCCGAAGAGCGCGCGCGGCACGAGCGTTTGGCCTCGCTCACGCTCTCCCGCAACCGCACGCTCGAACAACTCGAACGCGCCACGAGCGACGCACACCGCCGCATGCTCAAGCGCACGCTCCTCGCGTTAGAGCGCGACATCGCGGAGGTAGAGTCAACCTGAGCCGACTCCGTCGGCCGCGTTTCTCAACTCGTCACGGACATCTTCGCGCCGCACTCGGGGCAGAACTTCGGCGCGCCCTCGGGCTGGTGGCCGCAGCCCGTGCATGTGAGCTTCGGCGGCGCGGCCGGCGTCCCGCACTCGGGGCAGAACTTGGCCTTGCCCACCTCGACGCCGCACGCCGAACAGTTCGACGCCGACACGGACGCCTGCTGCTGCGCCGGTGTAGGCGCGCGCAGGGTCGAGCCCGCGCTCATGTCCACGCCGGAGACGTAGTCCGTAGCGCGGGCCTTCTCGTTTAACTGCTCGCGCGCGGCGTCGGCCTTCGCGCGCGCGTGGGCCGACGCCAACTCCTCCTGATAGTCGGGCGCGCACTCCTCGCACTGGCCCGCCGAAGCGTTCCAGCAGACTTCGGGACAGACCCAACGGCCGCAGCGCGAGCACTGATGAAAGTGGGTCTTGCCCTCCTCGACCGCATTCTGCAAAGCCTCGTCGTGCGCCTTGCCGCCGACCGCGCGCTGAATCTCGTACGCGGAGTTACCGGCCGAGCTAAGCCACCCGCCGAACAGGTCGCCCGCCGCGCGCAGAAGCGACCCGCCCGCCCCCGTTATCGAGGTCTGGAAGCGCGACATGTATCCGTTGCCGCACTTGTCGCAGTAGAACTTGAACTGGTAGCCCTTGTCGGTCGAAAGGTCGTCGTAGTTATTGACGAACTGAATCATCCCCATGCGCTAAATCTCCTCAAAGGCAGTGACGAGTGACAAGTGATGTGTGATGAGTTAAAGAGCCCGGCGGGCAGCGCCTTGAACCGCGAAGGAGAAGATAGCAGCTAGGCTTTTTCTTGTCACCCGTCGCCTGTCACTCGTCAACGCCTTTAGTCTTCGCCTCCTGCCAGAGTTCTTCCATCTCTTCAATCGTGGCCGAGCCGGGTTCGCGGCCGCGCGCTTTGAGCGAGCGTTCGATGTGGCGGAAGCGTCGGCGGAATTTGCGGCTGGTGAGTTTGAGCGCCGCCTCGGGCTCGACCTGTAGGTGGCGCGCGATGTTCGTGACGGCGAAGAGCAGGTCGCCCAACTCTTCGCGCACGCGCTCGTGCGGGCCTTCGGCGTCCGCGCCCGCCTCGGCGTGCTCGCGTATGGCCGCGCGCAGCTCGTCAATCTCTTCGTGCAGCTTGTCGAATATCTCTTCGACGTTGCGCCAGTCGAAGCCGACGCGCGCGGCCTTCGTAGAGAGTTGGTGCGCCTCCATCAGTGCCGGAGCCTTCGATGAGACTCCGTCGAGGAGCGACGAGTCCGAGCCTTCGACGGCCTCGCCCTTCTCGCGTTTCTCCTCCGCCTTCATCGCCTCCCAGTTGCGCAGAAGCTCTTCGTTGTCGCGCACCGACGCGTCGCCGAAGACGTGCGGGTGTCGGCGAACCATCTTCGAGTGAATCGCGTCGGTCACGTCTTCAATCGTGAACTCGCCGCGCTCTCGTGCGACCTGCGCGTAGAAGACTATCTGGAAGAGCAGGTCGCCCAACTCCTCGCGCAAATTCTCGTGCCTGCCTTCGCGCGCGTCCTCTACGGCCTCGAAAGCCTCGTAAGCCTCTTCGAGCAGCATCGGCGCGAGCGTGGCGTAGGTCTGCTCTCTGTCCCAGGGGCAGCCTTCGTCGGAGCGTAGGCGCGCCATCAGCGCGACGAGGTCTTGAAAGTCTGCGGGCATCCGGGTCGTCCTTGAAGTTTGAAGTTCGAGCGGGGATTATAAACCGTCGCGGCGTTCGCGCGTGAGCCGATGAGTCAAACACTTCCGTCTTCCGTCTTCAGCCTTCAGTCTTCGACCTACCGCGGTCGGCTCGCGCCTTCGCCGACGGGCTATCTGCACCTCGGGCACGCGCGCACTTTCTGGACGGCGTACGAACGCGCGCGCGACGCACGGGGCGTGCTCGTGATGCGTGTCGAAGATTTGGACGCGGCGCGCTCGCGCGCTGAGTTCACCGCGGCGATGCTCGAAGACCTGAAGTGGCTCGGCATAGAGTGGCAGGAGGGGCCGGACGTGGGCGGCCCATTCGCGCCCTACGAGCAGAGCGCGCGGCGCACACTCTACCTCGAAGCGTGGACGCGTCTCGTCGCGAGCGGGCACGTCTACGCCTGTTCGTGCTCGCGCCGGGACATTGCGCGCTCGACGGAAGCGCCGCACGAAGGAGGGCACGCGCAGCCGGGCGCGGCTCAGAACGCGAACGACGACGAGCCCGTCTATCCGGGCACGTGCCGCCCGCGCGCTGGCGAAGCGCCGCCCGCCTTCAAGAGCCCCGAGGGCGTGAACTGGCGCTTCCGTGTGCCCGACGGCGAGGAGCTTGTCTTTGAAGATTCGAGGCGGGGGCGGCAGGCGTTCGTCGCGGGCCGCGACTTCGGGGACTTCGCCGTGTGGCGTAGGGACGACGTGCCCGCGTACCAACTCGCGGTCGTCGTGGACGACGAGTTGATGAAGATAACTGAGGTCGTGCGCGGCTCGGACTTGCTGAAGTCAACCGCGCGACAGCTTCTCTTGCAGCGCGCGCTCGGCTACGAGACGCCCCTCTACTTTCACTGCGACCTCGTCACGGACGAGCGCGGCGAGCGACTCGCGAAGCGCCACGACTCGCTCTCTCTACGCGCCTTGCGTGCCTCCGGCCTCACGCCCGAGCAGGTGCGAGAGCGATTCCTTTAGCGACGGCCTCCGTCAACCTTCTCTTTCGGCGGCGTGGGGCGCGCGTCCGAAGTGTGGCTTTCTTGCGACGGCGCGCGCGGCGGTGCTACCATCCGGACTTAAAGCAATCAAAGAAAGTCGAGAGCCCGGAGACAGCGCCGACCGCGCGCGTTCACGGGCGCACGCGAGAGATAAAAGATATGAGCGAAGAGAAGCCCACTTTCAAGATCACCGACCGAAGACTTTTCAACTCCGACGGCTCGCCGCGCGAGGAGATACGCGAGGAGGAGCCCGCGCCTCAGCCTCCCGCGGCCGAGACCGGCTCGACACTCTCGGACGTGGCGGACGCGCGACCCGCCGAAGCCTCGTCGAAGGGCGCGACGCGCGAGGCCGTGGAAGAGGCCGCGCGTGCGGAGGGCGTGACGCCGAGCATGGCGGAGCGCGAGAAGGATGCGCGCGGCCCCGCGCAAGGAGACGCGGGAGCGTCGGAAGAGTTCCTGATGCTCGTCGAGTTCCTCGCCTCCTTCGCGGCCGACGCGCTCGGCATGGTCAACCACCCTACGGGCGGCGGGGGCGGCGTCAACCTTCAACTCGCGAAGCAGTGCATAGACATGCTCGGCACGCTACAGCGCAAGACGCAGGGCAACCTCAGCGCCGAGGAGGCGCAGTTCCTAGACATGATCCTCTCGCAACTGCGCATGCAGTACGTCTCGCTCGCCAACGCGCCGCGCCCGCCGCAGGGCGGCCGTGGCTTCTCGGGCGGAGACATTACCGGAGGCCGGTAAGTTTCAAGTTGCAAGTTCAAAGTTCAAAGTTCAAAGGCGTCGTGCCTTCAACTTTGAACTTTGAACTTGCAACTTTGAACTTTAACGAATGAGGTTCACTTTACTAGGAACCGGCACTTCGACCGGCGTGCCGTCAATCGGGTGCGAGTGTGAGACGTGCACGTCGGACGACCCGCGCGACAAGCGCCTGCGCGTCTCCGTGCTCGTCGAGCACGCGGGGCAGTCCGTCCTCGTTGACACCTCCTCGGACTTTCGCCAGCAGGCGCTTCGTCAACGCATAAAGCATCTGGACGCCGTGCTCATCACCCACTGCCACGCCGACCACATCTTCGGGCTCGACGACATACGACCTTTGAACTTCCGCCACGGCGCTTTGGGCGTCTACGCGAACGAGCGCGCGTGGGTCGATATTCGACGCATCTTCAAATACATCTTCGAGCCGTCGCACTTCGGCGGCGGACTGCCGCAGGTCTTGGCGCACACGGTCGAGCACGGCGCTCGGTTCTGCGTCGGGCCAGAGTTGACGGTCACGCCCGTCGAGGTCATACACGGCCGCTTGCCCGTCATGGCGTACCGCTTCAACGACTTCGCATACGCGACCGACCTGAGCGAGATTCCGCCCGGCTCGCTCGACATGCTGCGCGGCCTCGACGCGCTCGTGCTCGACTGCCTGCGCGTGCGTCCGCACCCGACGCACCTCTGGCTTGAGCGCTCGCTCGAATATGTCGCGGAGCTTCGGCCGCGCCGCGCATACTTCACCCACATCGCCCACGACATCAAGCACGCGCGCGACTCCGCGCTCCTGCCCGAGGGAGTCGAGTGGGCGTACGATGGTTTAGTGATAAGTGATGAGTGATGAGAAAGCCGTCAGCACTCAGCTTTCAGCTTTCATAGCTTTGCGACCTTTGCGCCTTCTTCGCGAGCTTTGCGTTTGGAGGGTCGCGGCTTAAACGCAAAGCTCGCGAAGAATGCGCAAAGTACGCGAAGAGGGTTGGCTGAAAGCTGAAGGCTGAGTGCTGACAGCTTGCCCTTCACTTATGAGACTCTTCCACGGATACGAGAACGCCGAGATTGGGCGACCGACGGTTCTGACGCTCGGCGTGTTCGACGGGCTGCACCTCGGTCATCAACTCATCATCGAGCGCGTGGTCGAGCGTGCGCGCTGGACGGGAGCCGTGCCGACCGTCATCACCTTCGACCCCCACCCGCGCGCGGTTCTGCACACGGAGTCCGCGCCGCCGCTCTTGCAGACCTTCGACCAGAAGATAGAAGCCTTCGGCGTGCTCGGCATCGAGCAGGCGATTGTCATACGCTTCACGCGCGAGTTCGCTGCTCGAAGCGCCGAGGATTTCCTGCGCGACGTGGTTCACGAGCGCCTTCAGGCGAAGGAGGCTTACCTCGGGCGCGGCTTCGCCTTCGGGCGCGGGCGCGAGGGCGACATAGAGCTTCTGCGGCGCGTGAGCCGTGAACTCGGCTTCTTCGCGGACGAGGTTCCGGAAGTGCGCCTGCGCGGTCAGCGCATAAGCTCTAGCCGCATACGCGGGCTGCTGGCCGAAGGGCGCGTCAATCTCGCGCGCCGCATGCTCGGCCGCCCCTACGGCGTCGAGGGGCGCGTCCTGCACGGAGCGGAGCGCGGGCGGACTCTCGGCTTCCCTACGGCCAACCTGCGTCCCGTCAACCGAGTCATCCCGCGCGGCGGAGTCTACGTGACGGCGACGCTCATCGAAGGCGCTTGGCGGCGCAGCGTGACGAACGTCGGCGTACGGCCCACGTTCGAGAGCGCGGGCGAGCCTTCGGTCGAGACCTTCGTGATGGACTGGGACGGCGACCTCTACGGCGACGTGGTGCGCGTGCGTTTCCTGCACCGACTGCGCGGCGAGCGTCGCTTCAACTCGGCCGACGAACTGAAGCGGCAGATAGACGCGGACATCCTGCGCGCTCGCGAATTTTTCTCTCGCGCGGGCGTACGCCGCTCGCTCTCAATCATCTAAGTACCGAGTTCAAAGTTCAAAGTTGCAAGTTCCGAGTTCGCGGAATGAATCAAGCGCCGACTACCGAATCGCTCAGGCATCGGCGTTTTAACTTTGAACTTGCAACTTAAATTAACTTTGAACTCGCACATTGAATTAACTTTGAACTTGCAACCTGGAACTTGTAACTTTATCGCCACAGGTTTCGTTTAGACTTCTTCAGACATGGCTGCCATCGAAAATAAAGAGCTTACGCACTCATCACACGCGAATGCCGCGCCGCGCGCCGCCGCCGGAACGGGCGTTCCGAAGAAGGCTCCGCTGTCTCTCGTCAAGGTCGGCACAGTCGTTGACGCGACGCCGACCGCCGTGCGCGCTCTGCCGCCTTCGCCTGTCGAGACAACGGCCGTCGCCTCGGAAGAGCCGGGCGCGCGGGGGCTCGCGGGGTGGTGGCGTCTGGCGCAGGTGGCGCGCGTGCTCGGCACGATGTCGCTCTACCTCTTCCTGAACGACTACGAGATACGCGCGGCCTTCAACCAACGCATCGCCGAGCGCAAGCTCGCGGAGGCGCACGCGCTCGGACGCTCGGCCTACTTCAAGGCGCGTGCGCGAGACCTCTTTCTGCGGCGCGCGCTCGACCGCCTGATTCGTCTCGTGCGATTCGTCGTATACCGCGGCGCGGAGGGGACGGACGCGAAGGAGCGGCAGTTGGAGCGTCAGGGCGTTTGGCTCAAGGAGCACCTGATAAAGCTCGGGCCGACCTTCATCAAGATAGGCCAGTCGCTCGGCACGCGCGCAGACCTTCTGCCGCTCGCATACATAAAGGAGCTTGCGCTCCTGCAAGATCAGGTGCCGCCCTTCTCGAACGAGTTGGCGTTCGCGCGCATCGAGTCGGAGCTTGGGCGCACAGTCGCCGAGGCTTACGCGGAGATTGACACGGAGCCCGTCGCGTCGGCCTCGCTCGGTCAGGTCTACCGCGCGCGCATGCACACGGGCGAAGAGGTCGCGGTCAAAGTTCAGCGCCCCAACCTTCGCGAGACCGTGGGCCGAGACGTTGCGGTGCTCGGTCGCATCACGCGCATGCTCGCGCGCTTCCCTTCGATGAACGAGAACGCGGACTGGGAGGGGATGCTGCGCGAGTTCCGCGAGACGATAGGCGAGGAGATGGACTACGCGCGCGAGGCCGCGAACGCAGACCGCTTCCGCGAAAACTTCCGAGAGTGGCGCGCCGTGCGCGTGCCGCGCATACACTGGACGCACACGACCGAGCGCGTCCTCACGATGGAGTTCATACGCGGCACGAAGGTGACAGACCTCGAAGGGTTGAAGGCTCGACGCATCTCGCCCGTCAAGGTCAACCGCCTGCTCGTGCGCGCGTACCTCAAGCAGCTACTCGAAGACGGCTTCTTCCACGCAGACCCGCACCCCGGCAACCTTCTCGTGATGGACTCGGGCCATCTCGCCTTCTTCGACTTCGGCATGGTCGGCCGCATCACGCCGCGCCTTCAGTCGCAGATGATTGACGCCTTCTTCCACGTCGTCGGACGCGACACCGAAGGATTGGCGCAGGACTTGATCGATCTCAACTTCCTCAAGCCCGGCGTAGACACAGATCGCGTGCGCCCCGTGGTCGAGGGCCTCTTCCGTCACTATCTGAATTTGAAGCTCGGCGACGTTAACTTCAAGGAGCTGACCTATGATTTGGCGGAGGTGATGTACGAGTACCCGTTCCGCCTGCCGTCGAACTTCACCTACATCATACGCGCGCTGATGACTCTGGAGGGCATAGGCATCGTCACAGACCCCGGCTTCAGCTTCTTCGACACGGCCAAGCCCTTCGCCAAAGAGTTCATGCTCCGACGCGAGGGCAAGCAGTTCCGACGCCTCCTCCTCGACAAGCTCACGGGCCGCGAAGAGGGGCGCGTCAACTGGTCGAAGATGTGGAAGCTCGCGAAGATGGCCGCGAAGATGTATCTGGACGACGGCAAAAGGTAGAAGTAAAAAGGCAAAAGTTAAGACGAAAGACAGAGCGGCCTTCATCAATCAACGTTGATTGATGAAGGCCGCTCTTTACCGCCGCTTTCACTTTTTCGCTTTGCGCGTCGGCTTCGACCCTTTACTATCCCCCCCGCCTAGAGAGCGCGCCTCTTCCTCTTCGTCGGGGTTGAGGTCGGGCGTGCCCGTGTCTAACTCGCCGCGCTTCAAGTCGTCGCGCGCCTTCGCGGCAAGCTTCTGGTAGCTGGCGCAGATGCGGTCGAGCTGCTTGCCGTCCAGCTCTTCGAGGTCGAGCAGCACGAGGTGAGCGCCTTCGGTGACGCGTATCAGCTCGTCGAGCTTGACCTGTAGCGCCTCCGTGTCGCGGTTCTGCGTGTTCTGTATGAGGAAGACCATGAGGAAGGTGACGATGGTCGTGCCCGTGTTGATGACGAGCTGCCACGTGTCGCTGAACTTGAAGAGAGGGCCGGTGAGACCCCAGACGATGACGATGCCCGCCGCCGTGCAGAAGGCTGCGGGCCTGCCGGTCGCGCGCGCAGTCCACTTGGCGAAGCGCGTGAAGAAGGATGTGGATTTGGTCGGTCTCATAGTGTCTCTCCGAAGTCGGCAGAAAGTCTCAGGGCGTGTGTGGGCCGTGTGTGCAGACGTACGGCGCGAAATTTTATATGCCGCCGGGGCGCGGCGGACGAGTATACTCGAAGCGAAGCCATGCACAGGAGGGGAACAGAGCGGAAGTGATTACGACGACGTGTCTGGACAGCAAGTCTAAGGAGTTTAAGAACGACTTCCCGGCCGAGGAGTTGAGCAACTACTGTGAGCGGGAGCGCAACGTCGTGTGGGCCGACGTTGCCGACCCGACGGGGAAGGACTTCGACGAGCTGGCCGAGGAGTTCGGCTTCCACCCGCTCTCGATAGAGGACTGTCGCAGCGCGCACCAGCGCCCGAAGGTCGAAGAGTATCCGAACTACTACTTTATCGTCCTATACGAGGCCGAACTCGTCGGCCCCGACGACGACCTTGAGCTTCGCGAGCTGAACATCTTCCTCGGCAAGAACTACCTCGTCACCGTCCACAGCCGACCCATACGCGCAATCGAGAACGCGCGACGGCTCTGGGGCGAGTGGACTGACCGCGCGGAGCAGGGCTCGGGGCTTCTGGCATACCTTCTGATTGACGGGATAGTTGACGACTACATGCCGCTCTTGGACGTTTTGAGTGACAAGATGGACGACCTCGAAGACACAATCTTCGGCGACTTCCAGCCCGAGTCCATTCAGGAGATTTTCAGAATCAAGAAGCAGTTGCTCTTCCTGCGACGGACGGTGACGCCGCTGCGCGACGTTTTCAACACGATGCTCAGGCGAGAGCAGCCCATCTTCCCGCGCGAGACGCACGTCTACTTTCAGGACGTGTTCGACCACATCATACGCGTCGCCGATACCATTGATACTCTGCGCGACATGCTCTCTTCGACGATGGACGCGTATCTGTCGATTCAGGGCAACCGCATGAACATGATCATGAAGCGGCTTACGTCGGTCGCGACCGTCTTGATGTCCGTGACGCTCGTGGCGGGAATCTACGGGATGAACTTCAAGTACATGCCCGAGCTTGAGTGGCGCTACGGTTACGTCTTCGCGCTCGTCTCGATGCTCGTCATAGGGCTCGGGCTCTACTTCTATCTGAGGAAGGTCAAGTGGCTGTGAAGAAGAGGGGTAAGCGCAGGTGGAAGACGGGGGCGCTTCACTGGCCCGGAAGCAGGCACGAGCACAGGGAGAACGAGGCCGGTCGCCTCGCACCGCTCGAAGAGAGGGACGAGTTCAACGAGTCGCGCCAGAAGGACTCGGCGCACGCGCCCGACGATACCATACGCGTGGACAGCAAGAGCGTGCAGATGCCCGACGGCTTCGTCGAGGACGAGCGCGAGGGCGCGTCGATCTTCCGCCTCGAACCCGTCGCGCTCTGCATACTTCTCCTCATGCTCGCCTTCATCGCCTTCGTCGCGTGGCAGATATCACTCATGCCGGGCAAGTGAAACGTCTGTTCAGCCGAGCAGCGCCGCCGCTCCCGTGAGCGCGGCGGCGCTGATGAAGGGCAGGAGCATTTCGAGCGTTGACCGGGTGCCGTCCCCGTTCGCTTCAAGCGGCGTCAGGCGCACGCGGCGTATGCGGCGGCGCTCGACACGCTCGACGCGGAAGCGCGCGCCCGCGTGCTCGATCTCGTCGCCCAACGCGAGCATGCGGCCCGCGTGCGCGAGCAGAAAGCCCGCGACCGTCGTGTAGTGCCCGTCTTCGGGGAGCTTCAGGTTGAAGCGGCGGTTGGCGTCGCGGACGGCGAGCATGCCGTCGAGCAGATATGTGCCGTCGGGCTGAGGGGAGACCTGCGAGCGAGTCTCCTCGTCGTACTCGTCGTCAATCTCGCCGACTATCTCTTCGAGCAGGTCTTCCAGAGTCACTATGCCTTCCAGCCCGCCGTGCTCGTCTATGACGAAGGCGAGGTGCGTGCGCGCTTTCTGCATCCGCGCAAGCGCGGAGCCGAGCCGCGCGGCGGCGGGGAGAAAGAGCGGTGTGCGAGCGAGGCGCGCGAGGTCGAACTCCGACGAGGGCGAGCCTTCGAGGAACGGCTCTATATCGCGACGCGAGACGACGCCCACGACCTCGTCAAGACGCCCGAGGTAGATGGGCAGACGCGAGTAGCCGTGCTCGCGGA
>JBJMGR010000005.1:0-10758 GCA_045807805.1 Pyrinomonadaceae bacterium
CTCGAAGAAGTTCACGTTGCGCTGAAAGAGCACGATCAGCTTCGTGCCGCCCTCTGCGCTCGGCGTCGCGAAGACGGCGTTGGCCGTCACGCCCACGTTGTTGCCGATGGAGACGCGGCCCGCGTCGAGCTTCGAGAGCGTACTGAGCAGTTCGTCCTGACCCGAGCGCAGGGCCGTGTTCAGCCTATCCGCATCGTCGGCCGAAGTGTAATCGTTGACCACAAGCCTGAACGGCAGGGTTCGCCCCGCGAGACGACCGCTTATGCCTACGACCGTGCCCGTCACGGTCTGGCGTGCCGCCGCCGCCCTCCCGGCCTTCGCGGTCTTGGCATGCGCCTGTGCTGGAAGCAGCGCCCCCGTCAACACGAAGCAGAGCACCAGCGTCAGCCGGAATGAGTTTCTAAAAAGCATCTTCCCTCCTTGACCAGAGCCGCGCGACGGACGCACGTTCCGTCGCCGACTCATCATAAACGTTGTTCGAGATTCCGATTTGAGACGATTATACAGAGACGCCGCGCGTCGAACAGTTCGGACGCGTACCCAAGAACTTTTCATCAACCGTTTAAAGCGGATTTCACATGAGCGGATATGAAGATGCGGCTACCTGTCGTCGAGCTTGCGGCCCGCGTTGAGGCTGTCGAAGTTGAGTATGGCGTTGAAGACGAGGAAGTAGCTTCCGTGCGTCTCGCCGCGCCAGACAGGGTTAATCGAGAAGAGCAGGACGTGGCCCGCGCCCGTCGGCACATCCACTACCGCGGCGTGCTGCGCTATCTCGCCGCCGCCGTCGAGCAGCCCCGAGACAAACAAGTCCTTCGAGTCCGCGTAACGCAGCACGACGCGCGGCCTCTGCGCCGCCGGGATGATGTAAGGGTTGTTGCGCATCTGCTCTTCCGTGACGGGCACGGCCTGCCAGACCTCCGCGCTCGGCGTCTCGGGCACTTCGACGGGCGGGCGTCCCTGCACCACGTCCGGGTCGTCGGGAGTCCCGCGCCCCGTCTCGCGCTCGGCGGGCGGGCGACGGCCGCCGCGCCCGCCCGCGACGTTGCTCAGGTTGAATATGAAGCCCTCGTCCTCGTAGACCGCGAGCGCGTCGCCGTAGCCGTACGCGACGGGGCTCGACGCGTCAACCATCTTCGAGCGCAGCACGGTTCCGACGAGACGCATGCGCTGCGCCCGCTGTAGCGAGACGCCCTGCGTGAGCCCGAACTGAATCGCGAGGTCTGCCGTGTCCATCGCCGTGATGAGCAGGCCGCCTCGCTGCGTGAAGCTCTTCAGATTCGCGATGCCCGATAGACCGAGGCCGGGCCGCATGTCGTCCGTCGAGTCAATCTTCCCAATGTTCGGCGTGAGAGTCGTCGTCTTCCACGGAATCGCGTTGCCCCACATTGGCATCCCGGCGACGACCGACTGCGGGTCGCGGCCGACGGGCGCGAAGACTATCACGTCATACTTCGCGTTGAGGTTCGCGTCGCGCGCGGCGTCCTGCGTGCTGATGTAGTCGTAGGGCACGCCGATCTTGTCGAAGGCCAAGCGCCACCAGCCCTCGTTCTGCGTAGAGAGCCACGTGTGCATTATCGCTATCCGCGCGGCGCGCACAGGATGCGTCTTCACGACGGGCGCGGCGGCCAGAGCGATGGCGCGAATGTCTAAATCGGTCGCGGCGCGGTTCATGTCCGACGCGGAGACGTTGCGTATGATGAAGGAGCCTCGGTTGAACTTTCGCCCGCCCGCCTCGAAGGGCTCTTCGGCCGCGTCTACGCCAGCGGACTTCAGACGGTAGCGCAGCATGACGAGGGACTCGTCCGTGTTGTGATTGACGACGTAGATTGAGCCCGTGCCCTCGACGCCGCCCGCCGCGCGCACGTTGTCGCGGACGCGCTCCATCGGCGCGTTAAGAACTGAAGCGTCCGTGACACGCACGACCTGCACGTTGTAAAGCTCTCCGAACGTCCAGCCCGTGTCGTCGTAGACCTCCTGCTGCGGGTCGCGCGGGCTCCAATATTGATAGTCGAGCAGGGCGTCTGCGATGCGGCTGTGCGGCTGATCCATGCGCACGATGTAACTGCCCGCCGGATACTCTCGCGTCTCTGTCTCGGACTTGCTCGCGGCCGTCTGCGCGGCGGGCTGCGCCTGATTGGCGTTCGCCTGTCCGCCCGCTTCCCTCCTCTGGTTGTTGGGAATCGCCTGCTGCGCGGCCTGCGCGTTCGCGTTGGCGATGTTGACGGGGGGCGTCGGGGACGGCTGCGCGTTCGATTTCTTCTTCGACTTCAGAGTGACGGTGAACGGCGCGGTGGCGCGAGAGATTTCGCAGCCCTGTAGTTGAAGCACGCGCAGAAGCTCCGCCTGCGTGCCCGCGCGCGGGTCGTCGGCCGGGAAGACATACGCGGCCGGGCCTTCGTTCTTCGGCTTCTCGACGGAGCGCTTGCTCTTCAAGTAGAAGTTCTTGAGGAAGAGCTTGCCGTTGTTGGCGAAGTATTGGAGCGAAGTGAGCAGGGCCGTCTCCTGATAGTTGTTGTTGTTGCGCTGCGACCAGCGCACGCGCGGCAGCGGCGGGTTCTGCCTGTACCAGGTGCGCGAATACTCCGAAGGCGAGAGCGTCCGCACGACCGTGTCCGCGCCCGCGTTGCCGAACGTCTCGTAGAGGCGGCTGATGCCGTTGTGCGTCGCGGCGAGGAACATCAGGTAGCCGGGCGACCATGTGTCGAACGTGCCGTGCGCGAAGACGCCGGGCATGCCGAACTTCGTCATCTCCGAGACGTTGTTCCAACCTATCATCTGCCACTCGTCCGTGAGTATCGGGTCGAGCCATGCGTTGTAAGGGCCGTCGCCGATAGTGTTGTCGTAGAGGAAAGGCACGGACTCGTGCAGGTCGTGCAAGACCTGCGCGTGGTGCGAGAGGTATGTATTCAGGACGTTGCGCGTGAGGTTGAGCGTCAGCCCCATCGCGTCGCGGTTGTTGTCGTGCGCGACGTAGTGACCCCAGTAGACGAGCGGCGGCCAGTTCTCGCCCGGATGCGCGAGGTGCCAGTTGTAAACGTCAACCTGCCGGTCGCGCCCGTCAACTTCGACCACGGGCGTGATGAGCGTGATGAGGTTGTCGCGAATGTTTTTGACATACGGGCTCTCGTCAACCGCGAGGCGGTATGCGAGTTCCATGAGCGCGGTCGGCGAGCCCGTCTCGGGCGAATGGATGGTGCCGGTGATGTAGTAGACGGGCGTTGACTGCGCGACGAGCGCATCGGCCTGCGTGTCATCCAGATTTATCGTGCGCGGGTCTGCGAGCTTGGCGAGTCGCGCGCGATTCTCATCCATCTGCGCGAGCAGGCGCTCGGAGGCGACGGCGACCGCGATCATCTCTCGCCCCTCCTCGGTCGTGCCGATTTGGAAGACCTTGACGCGCGGGCTCGCCTTCTCAAGCATGCGCATGTATCGGTAGACTTCGGCCGCGTAAGGGAGCTTTCCGGGCGCGCCCGCCACGTCGCCTAGCACGGCCTTCGGCGTCGGGACGCTCTGCGAGGCCGGGAGATAATCAACGAGCGGCGAGAGGAAGTAGGTCTCGGTCGTGTACTCGCGAATCTTTCGCGTGTACTCCTCGTCAACGGGCTGATTGGGGTCGCGCCCCGGCTTCACTTGCGCGAACGCCTGCGCCGCGCCCGCCAGTATCAACGCACAAACTATCAGTTGACGAAGAAGGCTCTGCCTTTTCATTCCTAGTCCTCGCTGTCTTTAAAAATTTTCGAGCCGAAACGACTTGTCAGGGATTTCAGCCCGACTCTAAGCCATCGCCGACAAATGTCAAGGAGAATTTCCAAAGGCGCGCGGGAAGCGAAAGGGGGCGGCCGAATCGACCGCCCCCTTTCGCTTGGGTGTGTGTTGAAGGAGAAGTGCACGCCCGTTCGCGGCCGAGCGCGCCGGGGCAGCGGGTCAGGAGGCAGAGAAGGAGGCGGACTTCTGATCCTTCTGCTGGCCGCCTTCGTCCAACATGAAGACCTCCACCTTGTACTTGCCCTTCGGCCAGCCCGACGGCGGCGGCGAGAAGGTGAAGGTCGCGGTGCCGCTGCCGTCGAGGTCGAGGGTCTTCTCAAGTCCGGGTATCGGCCCGGCCTGCTCGCCCTCCACATCCTCTACCGCGAGCCGCCCCTTCACCTTCAACTTGCCCGGCGCGTTCGAGATGGTCGCCTCCGCGTAGACCGTGTCGCCCGCGGCGAAGGTCGTGGTCGCCTGTGTGACTTCCTTGTCCTTGCCGAGTTTGAGGTCGCTGATGTTGGCGGTCGAAGCACTATAGTTGCAGGCGAGTCCGGCCACAATCAGAAGCCCAAGACTCAGCGCGAGGTTCACTCTGTTCGTTCGCATACAAGCTCCTTTTTTCTACTCTTTAGCTTAAGAAGACCGTTGTCCGCAAAGCTATGAAAACCTTGTGACAGCGAGAAAGGCGCGGCCATACTAACATTTTCGCGCCGCCTGTAAAGCGCCGTCGCCGGTCAAATCTTCAAAGAGTCTCTATCCGCGCGCGCGCAGCATTCGGCTTTCAAGTGTCGAAGACAGTCGGATGAAGATTCGTCTTTCAGGTGTCGTCCGCGCGTGCGGCATGCGGCGCGCGGCGCGCGTAATCTCGGGCGGTTCGAGACGGGCGCGGCTCTGGCGCGCGGGTTGCACCCGACGTTGGCGGCTCGAAGATTCTTTTTCCGAAGAGGCCGCTTCGATGGATAGTTTGACCTACACGAACGCGCGCGATTACTGGCTCGCCGGGCCGCCGCGCTTCTGGCCCGGCGCGATTGGCGTCGCGCAAATTCTTTTGAACCCGCTCGTCTACGCGCTCGACCGCGCGACGACGGGCGTACAGCGACGCCTTCGACGCGAGCGTAGGCGTCGGCTCGTCGGCCGCTCCTACGACATGGCTTCGGAGATTGCGCGCGTGCTGCCGCGCGGCGCGTCAGTGCTCGACGTGGGATGCGGCAGCGGCTTCATCGCGCACCACCTCGCCGCGTTGACGGGTGCGAGCGTCAAGGGGATTGACGTGCGTCGGAGCACGGACGCGCCCATCGAATACGTCTGCTTCGACGGCGCGCACATACCTTTCCGGGATTCTTCCTTCGACGCCGCGCTGCTCTGCTACGTCCTGCACCACGCGCAAGACCAGCGCGCCTTCATGCGCGAAGTCCGGCGCTCCTTGCGCGGCGGCGGACTCGCGGTCGTCTACGAAGACATACCGCTCAACGCATGGGACGGCGCAATCTGCGGCGCACACGACCGACAGTGGCGAAGCCGCACGGGCCCTTGCACCTTCAGGCGCGAGGCCGAGTGGCGCGAACTGTTCGCCTCGGCGGGCTTCCGCGTCGTCTCCGAACGCAGCCTCTCGCGCTGGCGCAACCTCGCGCACCCCGTCTCACGCAAACTCTACGTGCTGAAGGCAAACAGTAGCGGGAGCGGTGGCGACCGGGTCTCAAGCTCCGCCACGCAGACCTGTCTCGGAGCTTGAGACCCGGTCGCCACCGCTCCCGCTACTGTTCACCAGGCTATGCCGTAGTCTTCGCCGTGGTTGCTTGAGCCGCCCCATATTGTGCCGTGCTTCCGGTCGAGCATTACAGCGTTGATGGGGCCGGAGGTTCGCTCCTCGAAGGTCAGGTCGTAGCCCATGCGGCGCAACTCCCTCTGAACCCACGGCGGCATCGATTCGGCGAGCAGTATGCGGCCCGGTCGTATCTCGTGCGCGCCGAAGGAGCTTCGCATCTGGAAGCTGTTGATGTTCGGTGCCTCGGTCGCCTCCTGCACGGTCATGCCGAACTCGACCACGTCGAGGAAGAACTGCAAGAGGTTCTGATCCTGACTGTCGCCGCCCTGAACGGCGAAGCCCAGATAAGGCTTGCCGTCTTTGAGCGCGAGCGTCGGCGTGAGCGTCACGCGCGGGCGCTTGCCCGGCTCGATGACGTTGAAGGGGCCTTCGGAAGTGTCCATGACGAAGCTCTGCGCGCGCTGGCTGAGTCCGACGCCCGTGTGCCCCGCGATGACCGCCGGAACCCAACCGCCGCTCGGCGTGACGGAGACGACCCAGCCCTCCTCGTCAGCCGCCTCGACCGAGGTCGTGCCCGCGTAGAACGAGCGCGTGAAATCTTCGTCCGAAGTCTGCGAAGGCCGCGAAGCCTGACTCGACTCCGCGGAGTCGAGCGATGTTAGTCCGCCCGAAGGACGGAAAGCCGCCCCCTGACCGGTAGATGTCGGCGCGCCGGGGCTCGGGGCGGGCTTTGCGTTCCACTTGTCGAGCAGCGCACGGTAAGGGTTCGCCTGCCCGCCCATGAACGGGTAGGGGTCGCCCGGCCCCTGGTCGGGGTCGTTGCGTTCCGGGTTGATGAGCTTCGCGCGTTGCTTCGCATACTCCTTCGAGAGAAGTCCTTGCATCGGCTCCTCGGGCGGGAAGTATGGGTCGCCGTAGTAGAAGTCTCTGTCCGCGAAGGCGAGGCTCATCGTCTGGTAGACGGTGTTGACGTAGCGCGCGCTGTTGAAGCCCATACCTTTGAGGTCGAAGTTCTCAAGTATGTTCAGGGCTTCGAGCATCGCGGGCCCCTGCGTCCATTGCGTGAGCTTGTAGACTTCGACGCCCTTGTAGTTCGTGCTCACGGGCTCTTCAATCCTAACCTTCCAGTTCGAGAGGTCTTGCTCGGTGATGAGCCCGCCCTCCTCTTTGACTCCGCGCGCAATCTCGCGTGCGATGTCGCCTTTATAAAAACGGTCGTAGGCGGCGTAGATGGCCGCCTTCCTGTCTTTGCCCGAGGCGAGCGCCGCAGCTTCGGCCTCTACGAGCTTGCGCAAGGTCGCGGCGAGGTCTGTCTGTTTGAAGACTTCGCCCGGCTCGGGCGCTTCGCGCTTCTGTCCCGCGTGCGGCAACATCACCTCTCGCGCGTATCGCCACTTCTTTATCTCGGCCTTGTTGCGCTCGATTGTGTTGGCGAGCTGCGCCTCTATCGCGAAGCCGTCGGCCATCTGTATCGAGGGTTCGAGCACGTCTTTCAGCGAGAGCTTGCCGTACTCCGCGAGCATCGTGAGGATGCCGCCCGGCGTGCCCGGCGTGACGGCCGCGAGCGGGCCGTACTCGGGCGGGTACTTCATCTTCTTCGACTTGTAGAACTCCGTGGTCGCGCCCGTCGGCGCGACGCCGAGCGCGTCTATGCCGACGACCTTCCCCGTGTGCGGGTTGTATATGAGCGCCTGCGTCTCGCCGCCCCACGAGAGCGTGTCCCACATGGTCGAGGTGGCGGCAATCATCGCGCACGCGGCGTCGACGGCGTTGCCGCCCTTCTGGAAGATCATCGCGCCCGCGGTCGCCGCCAGAGGCTTGCCGGTTACGGCCATCCAGTGACGGCCGTGCAGCGGCGGCTTCTGCGTGCGCTGCGCCTGTTGGCGCGCGGGCGCGAGCATGGTTACGAGAAGTGCCGACAGTAGTAGAAGCGCGAGAAGTCTCTTTGGTTGACGCATCTCTCCCTCCGTTGATGCGAGCAGATTCCCGACGGCCTTACGAATTGAATGCTGCTATTATGACTCCGACCTGAAAAATTCTAAAGCCGTCAGCAGTCAGCACTCAGCTTTCAGCTTTTTTGCTTCGCGACCTTTGCGACTACTTCGCGTGCTTCGCGGCTAAAGAGTCAGGCTTAAACGCAAAGAATGCGAAGTAGTCGCAAAGGTCGCGAAGGGTAGCCTGTCCGACACCTCGAAGGAGAGACACGATGCGTAAGAGCCTCGTCGCGCTTTGCCTGTTGCTCGTCACGCTCGCGCCCGCGTTTACGCAGACGGCGCAGCTATCGCAGGAGGTTCGAGAGTTCGTGAGCGTCGAGGCCCCGACGCTCGCGCTCACGCACGTGCGCGTGATCGACGGGACGGGCGTGCCCGCCGTTCAAGACCAGACCGTCATCATCTCCGGCGGCCGTGTTCAATCGATGGGCCCCGCTTCGTCGGCGAAGATTCCGGAAGGCGCGAAGGTCTTAGACTTGACGGGCCGAAGCGTCATGCCCGGACTCGTGCTGATGCACGAGCACCTCTTCTACCCGACGGGCCGACTCGCGCTCTTCAACGAGATGGGTTGGAGCTTCCCACGCCTCTACCTCGCGTGCGGCGTCACCTCGATGCGTACGGCGGGCAGCGTCGAGCCCTACACGGACTTGAACATCAAGCGCCTCATAGACTCGGGCCGCATCCCCGGCCCGAGGGTTCACGTCACAGGCCCGTACCTCGACGGTCAGGGCGCGTTCGCCACGCAGTTCCACGTGCTGAAGGACGCCGACGACGCGCGACGCATGGTCAACCAGTGGGCCGACGAGGGCGTCACGTCGTTCAAGGCTTACATGTACATCAATCGCGCGGAACTCGGCGCGGCAATCGAAGAGGCGCACAAGCGGCGCATCAAGGTGACGGGCCACCTCTGCGCCGTAGGCTTCCGAGAGGCCGCCGCGCTCGGCATAGACAACCTCGAACACGGCATCGCCGTGGACACCGAGTTCGTCCCCAACAAGAAGCCCGACGTGTGCCCGCCGCAGTCGGAGACCCTCACGAACCTGACGAAGCTCGACATCGAGAGCGCGCCCGTGCGCGAGATGATTCGCGACCTCGTCGCGCGCAAAGTCGCCGTCACCTCGACGCTCGCGGTCTTCGAGGCTTTCCTGCCCGACCGGCCGCCGCTTCAGCAGAGAGTCATGGACGCTCTGACCGCCGATGCGCGCACGGCCTATCTGACTTCGCGCGCGCGCGCGGCCGAGCGCAAAGAACAGCCGTGGGCCATCGCGCTGCGGAAGGAGATGCAGTTCGAGTTGGCGTTCGCGCGCGCGGGCGGCCTGCTGATGGCGGGCACAGACCCCACGGGCAACGGCGGCGCGCTCGCGGGCTTCGGTAGTCAACGTGAGATTGAACTGCTGGTCGAAGCGGGCTTCACGCCTTTGGAGGCGATACGCATCGCCACGCTCAACGCGGCCGAGTACCTCGGCGAGTCGGATAGGATTGGAACGATTGCGGCGGGCAGGACGGCCGACCTCCTCGTCGTCAAGGGCGACCCTTCGACCAACATCGCGGACATTGAGAAGATTGAGTCGGTCTTCAAGGACGGCGTCGGCTACGACCCCGCGAAGCTCATCGAGTCCGTACGCGGCTCGGTAGGTTGGAGGTAAAGCGAGTTCAAAGTTACAAGTTGCAAGTTCAAAGTTCGCTTAACAAGAAAAGCGCCGACTCCTGAATCACCAGGAGTCGGCGCTTCAACTTTGAACTTTGAACTTAGTTAGCGAGCGGGTAGCTCGGCTCTATGTCAACGGGGACGCCCTTGAGGCGTTCGAGCGCGCCCTGCATCTCTGTGCGGACGACGCCGTACTTGTCGAGCATCGCCTTCGCGCCGTCGTAAGAGCCTTCGGCCTCGACCGTGAGAATGTCGTGAGTCAGCTTTCTCACGGCGTCCTTTATTTTTGAAGGGACGATTGAGAACGTGCCCGTGCGCTCGTCGAAGCGTATCGCGCCCTCGTCGGTCAGGTAGTTGAACTGCATCGCCACTCCTCGGCCGTGCGCCTCCGTGATGCCGAAGCGCACGGAGCGGAAGGCGCTCGCCAGATAGGTCGTGTAGAGCGTCTCTTCGAGCGTGCGAGGGAGCGCGCCCTTGTCGATGAGGAACTGCAACGCCCAAAGGCCCGTGATGTCCGCCTTCGCCTCTTCGATTGCCGAATAGTTGTCCTTCAGCTCCTTTCGCACGCTCGTCTCGCGTCCGCCGACGGTTATCGTGTGCGGCCCGAGGCCGTGCATCAACTCGTGTGCGAGCACGTGCGTGAAGAAGGGCTCGAAGGAGACCTTTCGCTGATCCGCCGCCGAGAGCACGACGCGAGAGATGGGCACGAGTGTCTTACGGAACTTCGCCTCCTGCACGTTCTTGAGCATCACGCGCTTCGAGCCCTTCTCGTGCACGACGCGCTCGTCGTTCGGTAGGTTGAAGGCCGCCGTCTGCACGCCCGAGTTCCCTTCGCCCGAAGAGTAGACGACGTTGACGACTCGAATGGGCGATGCCGCGCCGAGCTTCGGGTTTCGATAGCGCGCGTCTATCGGCAGATTGTTCTCAAGCTCCTGTAGGTGGTTGCTGAAGAACGCGAGCTTCTTCGACTCGGCCTCGTCGCGGAGCGTGACGTAAGCCTCGAAGGCCGCCTTGTATCCGAAGAGGCCGTCCGAGTATGTCTCGTAAGGGCCGATGGTCACGTCGATGGGCGAGTCCAAGTCCATCCACGCCACGTCCGATTCGTAGTAGTCGTCCGAGAGAAAAGCGTCGGCGCGCTTCGTCAGAAAGTTTCGGAGCGTCGCGTTCGTCGTAAGCGCCGCCGCGTCGCGCAGGAGCTTCGCGGCGGGGCGCAGGAACTCGCCGTACTCCTGACTGTATGGCACGAGCTTGAGATGGCCCGCCGTGTCGCGCCGGACTGCGTAGAAGAAGCCCGTGGCCTTCTGCTTCTCCGACTCGGGGAGCGTCGCGACCCACGACTCAAACTCCTCCTTCGTCATGCCGTCGGGGTAGTGCGCGGCCGTCGCGGGCTTCTCGCGCGGCACGTCCGAAAGGAAGGCTACGTTCTCGTCGAGCTGCGACCAGGGGCCGTCGTTGAGCATGAAGTAGTGGAGGCGCGCGCGCCCCAAGGGAGTGCGGTCTGCTTCGAGCCTGTTATGCAGTGCGACGTTGCCGCTCCATACCTGTCGAAGGAAGAGCGGGTCTAAGAGCTTCGCGGCCTCTATGATTTTGGCGAGCGCCTGCCGGTC
>JBJMGR010000006.1:0-32387 GCA_045807805.1 Pyrinomonadaceae bacterium
CCGCCTCTCAGAGAAGTTTCTTTGGCTCGCGCGCGCGGGCGACGCGCTGCTCGCGGAAGAGCCTTGGAGCGACTCGCTTGTGACGGAGGCGAGCGAGCGCGGGGTCGAATTGATTTCGCACGCGCGTGCGCCGAGACAGTCGCACAGGCTCTTCACGCCTTGGGGCTGGACGCCGTCGGCCGTGCGCGCGGGCGAGTGCGTCGGGGCGACATTTGAGCCGTTGCCGTTCGAGATGGTCGCGCGCGTCAACTCGAAGCTTTGGAGCCACGCGCTCGAAGTCGAGCTTGGAGTCGCAATCGAAGGCGCGGCGACGGCTTCGACTCTTGAGCAGTTGAACGAGGCCGCGCGTCGCACTTGTCCGCGCGCGAACGACAAGTGGGTGGTCAAGAGCCCTTACGGGTTCGCGGCGCGCGAGCGCGTGCTCGGACGCGGCCCCACGGTAGACGGCGCGCAGGCCGCGTGGGCACTGAAGCGGCTTGCGCGTGGCGAGACTTTAATCTTCCAGCCGTGGCTCGAACTCGTGCGCGAGTACGGCGTCGTGGCGGAGATTGCGCGCGACGGCTCGCACACCGTCCTCGGCGTCAGCGACCTACAGACGAACGGCGCGGGCACGGGCACGGGTTACGTGCTCGGCCGCGCGCCGTCGCCGGAACGTATGAAGGAGCTTGAAGCGACGGCTCGCGTCGTCTGCGAGCGCCTCTACGCGGAAGGCTATCACGGGCCGGTGGGCGTTGACGCCGTCGAGCACGCGGGCGGCCTGCACCCTCTGCTCGAAGTCAACGCGCGATACACGATGGGCTTCATCGCCGTCGCCGTCGAGCGCGCGATGAAGCCCACGTCGCCAGTCTTCTGGCCCACGAAGTAGAATTTTCAGCGCGTCAACTCGTCGGCCGTCTCGTTCGCGCCGTAGACCTTGCGCATCGCTTCGAGCATGCCGCGCGAGTCTACCGAGATTGCGCGATTGACCTTCGGGTCGTAGTAGAAATTTCCGACGAGCGACTGAATGTTGCCGTCGAAGATTAGTCCGACGAGTTCCATCTCGCGATTGAAGGTGGGCGAGCCGGAGTTGCCGCCGATGATGTCGTTGGTCGTGACGAAGTTGAAGGGGGCGCGCATGTCAACGTCCGACTTCCTCTCGGCCCAGCGCGTCGCGAGGTTATAAGGGAACTTGCCCGCGTGCTCGGCCGAGCGCGCGTAGAGCCCCGCGTAGAATGTGAAGGGCTCTAAACGTTTGCCGTTCTCCTCGTAGCCCTCGACCGCGCCGTAGGAGAGGCGCGGCGTGAAGGTCGCGTCCGGGTAGAGGCCCGTGCCCTCCTTCTCGAACAGTGCGCGCGCAATCTTTCCGTAGGCCATGCGCTCCGCAGCGACGACCTCCGTCTCGTAGCGCTTGCGCACGGCACGCGACTCAGCATCAATCGAGCGCGCGAGGACAATCAAGGGGTCGTTCGACTCGTTAACGGCCTTCGCGCCTCCGCGCGCGAGCGAGCGACGAAACTCGATGTCCTTAAGCCGTGTCCCCGAAATCAGTTCGGCCGCGCGCGCCTCGGGCGTCTTGCCCTGTAGAACTTTCGTGACGAGCGCCCCCTTCCCGTCGTAGATGTCGCGCAGGAGCGTGAGCGAGGCCGCGAGCTTCACCTGCTCGAAGTCTTCGTAGATGGGAGCCTCCGAATAGAGCAATGCTTCGAGCGCGGGGCGGCGCGCCTGTGTGTATTCCGGCAGACGCTCGCCGTCGGGCTTCGCGTCCTCCGAGGCGAGCCGCACGAGCGTGCGCGCGTAGTTGAAGAGCACGGTGTTGAAGCCAGACATCGCGTAGTCCCCGAGCGTCAGCCCGCCGAGCATGCGCCTGTCGCGCTCGTAAGAGGCGAGCGAGTTGCGCGCCTTAGCCACCGAGTCCCACGCGCCTGCGTACTCTTTGTGCATGCGCGCGTTTGACTCGGCGTAGGCGCGAAGCCCCGCCTCCGCGCCCTGCTTGCGCGCCATCAAGTCCTTGTCGCGAAGCCCTTCGAGCTGGCCGCCGAAGACCTTCACGAAGTTCTCCGCGTAGTTCAACTCGTTCTGCCCACGCCGCGTCTGCTCCTCGCCCTGCGCCATATATTTCCTGAGCGAGTCGCGGCGGCTTTCGAGCGTGCGAAGCGTAATCGGAATCCCTGTGTCGCGAAGGAACTGCAAGTGCGCGACCGTTATGAAGCGTTGCGTCGTGCCGGGGCTGCCCGAGACGAAGGTCAGCTCGTGCTCCTTCGGCCCCTGCTTCGACCACTTGAAGTAGTTCTCGGGGCGGAGCGGCTTGCCGCCCTCGTAGACGCGCACGAGCGACATGTCGAGACAGTAGCGCGGGAAGTTGAAGTTATCGGGGTCGCCGCCGAAGAAGGCCGCCTGAAACTCGGGCGCGAAGACCAGCCGCACGTCCGTGTAGCGCTTGTAGACGTAGAGGTTGTACATGCCGCCCTGATAGAGCGTGACCACGTCGGCGCGCATCCCCGCCGCGGCCGACTCCGACTCGATGCGGCCGATCTCCGCGGAGCGCGCGGCCGCAGCGTCAGCGTCGCTCATGCCCGACTTCACAGTGCCGGTGACGCGCGCGGTCACGTCCTCGATGCGCACGAGCTGGTCGAGCGCGAGGCCGGGAATCTTCAACTCTTCGTCTCGCGTGTGAGCGACGAAGCCGGTCTTGGCGAGGTCGTGCTCGGCCGTGCTCAACTCGCCGACGATGTCCTCGACGATGTGATAGTTCGTGAGCACGAGCCCCTCGTTCGAGACGAACGAGCCCGTGCCGTTCGGGAAGCGAACCGTGGCCGACTCGACGCGGCGCACCCAGTGGTCAGTGACCTCGAAGCCGTAACGCTTCTTAATCTCCGCGCGCGGCAGGTTGTTGAAAGTCCACATGCCCTCGTCCGCAAACACGTGTGCGCCGAGCGCCGTCAACAGTATCAGCGAGGCCAAGAGCCCGCACAGTATTCTTCTCGTCTTCAACTTTTTAATTCCTTTGCTAAAAATTTCAATCGTCGGCGCGCGGCTTCGAGCGCATCTGCTTGACGCGGGAGCGGCGCGCCTTACCTTCGAGCGTGCGCTCGCGCGCGGCGCGCGTCCGCCGCGTCGGGACTCGCTTCGCGGGGCGGTGGTTGAGACGCGCGGCCTCCTCGCGGAGCTTGCGTAGGCAGTTCATCTTGTTGCGATACTGGCTTCGCTCCTCGCGGCATGTGACGACGATTCCGGTCGGCACGTGTCTGAGGCGCACGCTCGTCTCGACCTTGTTGACGTGCTGGCCGCCGGGGCCGCCCGAGCGGAACGTCTCCGCCTCGCACTCGCGCAGAAGCTCCTCGTCCGACTCGGGGAGTCTTATCAACTCACGCCCGCGCGCCTCGCCTTCGCTGTCCGGCATCGTCATCTAAGCGCCCCTCGGCCTCAGTGCATCTTGAAGGGCCCGCCCTTTGCTTCCGGCTCCAGAGCGGGCCGCGCGGAGTCCTGTACGACCTCGTGCAGCTCAAGCACGTTCGGCCCGGAGAAGGCTTCGCGCGGGAGCGTGCCCGACTGCGCGTGCCCCTTCGTGAAGGCGTCGGAGCGCACCCAGTTGAGAAAGTCTTTGCGGCTCTCCCAGGTCGTGAAGACGACGTAAGGCTCGCCCTCGTTGACGGGCCGTAGAACCATGTTCGAGACGAAGCCCGGCATCCCGTCCACGAGCCCCGCGCGCTCGCGGAAGCGCGTCTCGAACGCCTCGGCATACTCCGGCCTCACGTATATTCTGTTCGCGACGGTTATCATTAGCTCAATCTCCTTTCGACACATAATACCACCGCGCGCGGACTTCGACAGACGGCAGCACCGCTTCTGAGGTATCGTTTGAAGATCATTCGACGCGAAGGAGGGGAATCGGGATGAGCGAGTCCGAGCGAGCGAGCGAAGAGGCGGAGCGCGGCGACGCGGGCGACGTTGAGACCGCGGGCGAGACGACCGCCGCGGACACGGTCGGCGGCCCCACTGACGAAAGGCCCGTGGGCGAAGGCACGGAGGTTGAAGTCGAAGAGAGGTGAAGGCGGAAAAAAAGAACGGGGTCGGGCTCCCCCAAGCCCGACCCCAACGGCCACTTCGCGTGGCCTGCCCCAAAGTTTCACTCGTTCTCAGAAGGAACGCCCGTTAACTGTCGTTAATATACGCGCGCCCTCCGGGCCTTTGGTTGCAAGCATATTGCGAATGGATGGCAACTCTCCGACTTTCGCCCGCCCCGGATATTTCCTCTTCACATAATCAACTCTCGCCCCCGCGCCGAGGCTTTACTAATCCGCGCGCCTGTGGCACAACGTCACGACACCTTACCGAAAAGTTCAAGGGGGTCTGAGTAAAGCTTATGTCGCAGCCTATCAGGGAGAAGAGGATTCGCGTCGGCGACGATGTGGAGACGTACTGCGGTCGCTGCAAGGCGGAGCGCGCGCACGTCATCGCCTCGATGAGCACGGCCTCGATGCCCGCAGAGGTCATCTGCCGCACCTGCAACAACCAGCACCGCTTCCGTCGCCCCGCCGACGCCGCAAAGCCGAAGCGCGAACCGCGCGCGGGCTCCTCGGAAGGCGGCGCGAGCCGCACGTCGAGGACAGTGCGCGAGACGCCGCCCGTCTCGGCGCGACCCTACTCGACCTCCGAAACTTTCGCCGAAGGCGAATGGCTCGAACACAAGACGCACGGCGTCGGCAAGGTTAAGGCAGTCCGCGGCGGAAAGATTGACGTTACCTTCAACTCCGTCCTCCGCACACTCCTCCACGCGGGCTGAGGAATAGTTCAAAGCTCAAAGTTGCAAGTTCCAAGTTACCGAGAGCCGCTCGGCAACCTGGAACTTGCAACTTTGAGCTTTGAACTTTAGGCTCAGGCGCGGTCTGTGACTTCCGTCGAGGCGCGGGTGTAGAGCTTTATGAGGAAGCGCTGGCCCGCGTCGTCGGGCACGTCGATGCGTACGCCGTAGAGCCCTTCGCGCGTCGTGCGCACGAGACGCGCGCGCAGGGGTATCAGGCCCTCTTCTGCGATGAGCGTCACCCAGAGCGTGTCGCCAGCGGCGGCGACGGGGTCGCCAGACATGCCGCGCAGCCCGACGCCGAGCCCGCTGAAGTCCGCGACCTCGGCCATGCCGAGCAGCTCGTTGCGCGTCTCGTTGTCCACCGCGGCCCAGATTTTCGACTCGGGCGCAACGCGCGTCAGTGCACGCCGCTCGGTGCTGTAAGGCGTCCCTCCGCCCTCAAATCTCTCCATCGTCAGCCCCCAAAGTTCAAGCGTCTTCGGTACGTCTCCAAGTAAACGCGCAATGGCCGCGCGATTCCTGCGAAGAGACTCCGGCGGTTCCACACGCGCCGAAAAGTGTTTTAATCTGTCGGCACGACGCGCGAATGCGTCCGAAAGTCCCGGCCCATTATGAGAACAGAAGATTCCGACGCGAACGCACGCGCCCCGCTCTTCGTGGGGCTCGGCGAGCTTATATGGGACTTGCTGCCCGAAGGCAAGCGCATGGGCGGCGCGCCGACGAACTTCGCGTACATGGCTCGGCTCCTCGGCAACCGCTCGGCCGTAGCCTCCCGCGTTGGCCTGGACGCGCTCGGCCGTGAGGCTCTCGCGCGTCTCGAAGCCGTCGAAGTCTCGACCGAGTACGTACAGGCTGAAGACACTCACCCGACCGGCACGGTCGGCGTGCAAATAGGCGAGCGCGGCGAGCCGACGTTTACGGTCAACGGAAACTCGGCGTGGGACTACCTCGAATGGACTGAGCGTTGGGAGGAGTTGGCCGCGCGCGCCGACTGCGTCTGCTTCGGCACGTTGGGTCAGCGCGAGCCGCGCGCGCGTGAGACCATTACGCGCTTCCTCGAACACGTGAGGCCGTCGGCGCTACGCATCTTCGATGTGAACCTGCGCCACTCGTTCTTCACGCCGGAGATGCTCGCGCGCTCGCTCGCGCTCTCCGACGCGGTGAAGCTGAACGCGGAAGAGTTGCGCGCGGCAGCCTCGATGCTCGACTTACAAGGCGACGAAGAGCGTGCGCTCGCCGAAGAGCTGCTCGCGAGATTCAGGCTCAACCTCGTCGCCGTCACTCGCGGCGAGAGCGGGAGCCTTCTTGTCTCACGGGAAGGCGCTTCGGAGCACGCGGGCTTCCGCGTCCGAGTAGTTGACACAATCGGCTCGGGCGACGCTTTCGCCGCCGCGCTCGCACACTGCCGTCTGCGCGGCGCGACGTTGGAGGTGTCTAACGAAATCGCCAACCGCGTCGGCTCCTGGGTCGCGACGCACGCGGGCGCGACGCCCGACGCAGACCCACGGACGGTGGCGCGGCTCCTCGAAGGCTTACCATCGAAAGGATGAAGGCGGAAGGATGAAGGATGAAGTTAAGCCTTCCTTTCATCCTTCATCCTTCATCCTTTCAACTTCCGCCTTCATCCTTTCCTTTCGCGGATGTATCCTCTCACTTAATGAGACCGAGAACTGTGAAGGCCACGCGTTACGTGACGCCGCTGCGCGAGGGCGGGTCGCTCCCGGCCATAGTCGAGGCCGACGACGACGGGCTATACGTCCTGAAGTTCCGTGGCGCGGGGCAGGGGCCGAAGGCCCTCATCGCGGAGCTTCTGGCGGGCGAGCTTGCGCGCGCGCTTGAGTTGCCCGTGCCCGAGATAGTCTTCGTCGAGTTGGGCGCGGAGCTTGCGCGCACCGAGCCCGACCCGGAGATACAGGACTTGATACGCGCGAGCGCCGGTACAAATCTCGCGCTCGACTACCTGCCCGGCTCCATCACCTTCGACCCCGCGGCCGACACGGTCGAGCCCGCGCTCGCGTCTTCGGTCGTCTGGTTCGACGCATACTTAACGAACGTTGACCGCACGGCGCGCAACACGAACATGCTCACGTGGCACAAGCGTCTCTGGCTGATAGACCACGGCGCGGCGCTCTACTTCCACCACAACTGGGATAACTACCTCGAACGCAGCCGCATGCCCTTCGCGCAAGTAAAGCAGCACGTCCTGCTCCCCTCGGCCTCCGCGCTCGAAGAGACGGACGCGCGCCTCGCCGCTCGCGTGACGCCGGAGTTGATAGAGGAACTGGTGGCGCTCGTCCCCGACGAGTGGCTCGGCGCGGAGCCGCGCTTCGCGGACACGGACGCGCACCGCGCCGCCTACGTCGAATACTTTCTCGCGCGGCTGCAAGCGCCGCGCGACTTCGTGAGGGAGGCGATCAATGCCCGAGCCGTGTCCGTTTGACTACGCCGTCATACGCGTCGTCCCGCGGGTCGAGCGGGGCGAGTTCGTCAACGCGGGCGTGATAGTCTCGTGCCCCTCGAAGAACTACCTGAAGGCGCGCGTCGAACTGGACGCGGAGCGCCTCGCCGCGCTCGATCCGGGCGTAGACCGCGACGCCGTCGAGCGTCACCTTGCGGCCATCCTACGCATCTGCGAAGGCGGCGAGCAGGCTGGCCCCATCGGACTGCTCCCGCAACGCGCGCGCTTCCACTGGCTCGTCGCCCCGCGCAGCACAATCATCCAGACCTCGCCCGCCCACACGGGCTTCTGCGAAGACGGCGACCGCATGCTCGAACACCTCTTCACGACGATGGTGCGCCGCCCCGCCACACCACGGAACCGGGAGCGGTAGCGAGCGGGTAGTTCAACCACCGCAGACACCGCAGGCACAGAGAATATTCGACTTCTCTGTGCCTCTCGTGTCTGCGGTGGTTAATTCCTGACAGCTACCCGCTCGCTACCGCTCGCGGTTCTGTAGTTCCGCGTAGCGCGCGCGGTCTGTGTCGGAGAGCGAGGCCGAGGGCTTTGGCGCGGCGTAGACGGTCGTGTCGGGGCTCGTGTTGAAGATGGAGAACATCGGGACGGCCATCCGGTCGTTGAGGTTCAACGGGCGGAGGCCGAGGAGGAGTTCGACCGTGCGGAGCGCGCTCAGTTGGTCGTAGCGGTCGTGGACTAGAGCGCCGCGTTTGATGTACGGGCCTGCGGCGAGCGCGACTATGCGCGTGGCGTCAACGTGGTCGGGGCCGTTCTGCGCGTCGTCCTCTTCGACGAGTATGAGCGAGTCGCGCCAGACGGCGCTGCGAGAGATGGTCTCGACGATGAGGCCGAGCGCCGCGTCGTTCTGCGCGACGAACTGCTGCGGCGAGCGTATCTTCGTGTCACCGCCGTTCGTGTGGTCGTTCGGCAGCCAGAGGTAGTTGAAGCGCGGAAGCGTCCCCGTCTTCACCCTCCGCTCGAAGTCCGCGCGCCACGCGGCGAAGCGGTCGAGGTCGGAGTAGTTCAAGTCCCAGGAGCGATAGTCGAAGGCGTAGCGCGTCAGGTATTCGGCGAAGCGGCGTCGGAGAGTCGCGTTCGCGGAAAGCGCGCGAGCGAGCGTGTCGTCGCCGACGAGGAAGTTCGAGAGGTCGCCTGAGAACTTCGCGTCGGAGAGTAGCCCCGTTGCTTCGCCTACGGTCTCGGCGTGGCCCGCGTGCGTGTGGGCGAAGTTGTAGAAGATTCGGCCGCGGTCTGTTTCAGACGCCAGACTCATCGTGCGTGCGTAGAACTTTCGCGCGAGTTCGCTCTGCTGCCCAGTGGTCTCCGTGATGATGCGGTAGGCGCGCGTGTATAGGTAGTAGTTCTCGCCGTAGATTCGGTAATCGACGCGCGCGTCGTCGAGCGCGTCCCAGAGATACGCGGGCGAGGTCACGGACGGAACCATGCCGAAGGGGTAGCCGCGGTACCGGCCCGAGTAGGCGGCGTTACCCAACCATTCGAGGAAGGGCGAGGCGTAGCCGCTCGTAGTGAAGCTGTGGCCGAGGACGCTTATCTCGCCGTCCGCGTAGAAGTCGTCGAGCGTGACAAAGGCTTCCGAGAGCGCGTGATGGTTGGGCGTGATGTCGCGGCCGAAGAGCGTTAAGCTTGAGTCGCCGTCGCCGCGACCGAGGTCGCCTAAGACCTGATCGTAAGAGCGATTCTCCTTGACGATGTAGAAGACGTGACTTATGGGCAGCTTGAAGCCGCGCCGCGCGTCGAAGTCGGGCGCGCCCACGAGCACCTGTCGAGTCCAAGACGACGCGCGCGACGCGTTGATGTCGGAGGTGGGAAGTATCGAGAGGCTTCCCTTTAGAAGAGTCAGAACGTAGTCGGGGCCGCCGCGCCCCTCTACGGGATGCGGCCCGCGCGGATTGGGCTTGCGCGGGCGCACGCCCTTCGCGTTCAAGATGAGAAGGTCGCTTCCCTCCACGACCGCCTTCGTCGGATACCACCCGGCGGGGATGAGCCCCACCTGACGCCGCGTCCCTTTATCGTAGACCGCGACGGCGTTCATGCCCGCGAGCGTGACGTAGAGGCGACGGCCCGCGACGGCGCAAGAGGTCGGCGTCGTGCCGAAAGGGCTGCCAAAGCGGTTCGTGCGAATCGTCGCCTTCAGGCGGTCGCGTGAGGTGTCAACGACGGTCAACTCGTCCGAGTCCGTATTGACGACGTAGAGGGTACGGTCGTCCGTGCAGATCTCCTGCGGCCTTCGGCCCGTGGGAATCTCTTTGAGCTGTTTGAGCTGCGTGTCGAAGACGCGCAGGACGTTCTCGCCAAGCACGGCGACGTAGAACTTGCCGCCGACGAAGCGCACGGAGTATGGGAAGTAGCCGACCTCCGCGTCGCGCTCAACCTTACCCGTCTCCGCGTCGAGGATTGCGAGTCGGCCCGCGATGTAGTTCCCCTTCTCGTCCTTCCCGGCGAGGTAGAGGACTGCGAGACGACGCTCGTCAACGCGCGCGACGCCCGCTGCGTAGCCCGCGACCGCGTACTCGCGCGCGACGTTGAACTGCCGGTCTATACGGAAGACCTTCGAGTCGAAGCCGCCGCTCACGTAGAGGTCGCCGCCCGGCCCCACGGCCGCGCTCGGGAAGAGCGAGTTGAGCTTCACGGTCTTCTCGACGCGCGCCGTCGAGGTGTCGACGACGGAAAGCTCCTGCGGCTCGCGGGTGTAGTAGCCCGTGTTTAGGACGACGAGGCGGCCCGCGAACGGGACGGCCTCGTAAGGGAGTCGGCCCAGTTCGACCTGTCGGCCCGCGGGCGCAATCTTCCAGCCCGTCGGGAGCGCGGCCTCGGCGACGCGCGCCGCCTGAGCGCGCGCCTGCGCGGCGGCGACATAGCTCAAAGCAGACTCGTACGGCGTGCCCTTCACGTACTCCCAAAGCTCGCGGTTCAAATCCTCCTCGTCCTCCGCGCGGTCGAAGAAGTTCGCGCGCTCTTCCTGCTCTTCATGCTCTTCACGCTCTTCGGGCTCGTGGCGCTCGACGTGATTGCGCGGCGCGGGCGTCTGCGACGAGACGCGCAGGGACGTAGAGCAGAGGGCGGAGATAAGTGCGGCTACGATAAGAAGCTTTCTGTTCATACTCTGTTCGGGGCCGGGGTTGTCGGTTCGGAGTTCAGCGGAAGCCGCGTGGCGGCATTCCGTGCGCGCGTTGAAGCCAGTTGTCTTCCGGGTAGAGGCAGTCGGCGTCTATGACGTGGACGGAGTAGGCGTGGCGCGAGCGCGTCGAGAGGTTGGCGCGGCTCATGTGCGGGAGTAGTCCGTGCAGGACTATCAGCGTCCCCTTCCCGACTTCGAGCGGCACCAGACGCGCCTCGTCCCACTCCGCGTCTCCCAACGTCTGGAAGCGCGTGCCGCCTTCGGGCGCGCGCACGAAACGCTTCCTGAGTCCCGAAAGGTGCCCGCCCGGAATCGCCCAGAGGCACCCGTTCTCGACCGTCGCGTCTTCGAGCGCGAACCAGAGGCCCGTCAAGGGGCGCGGCTCTGTGTAGAGAAAGGTCGCGTCCTGATGGCAATTGACCTCGCCGCCGATGCCGGGCTGCTTGAAGATGTACATTGATTGAAGGAGCAGCGGCCGTCGCACGCCTAAGGATTCCACGAGCGACTCGACTTCGGGCGCGCGCGAGAACTCGTCGAAGACCGAATCCAGGTCGTGGAGCGCGTGACCTATCTTGTTTATCGCAAACTCCTTCTCCACGACGAGCGCGCCCGTCTCGTCGAACGCGCCCTCCTCGAAGAAGAAGCGAACCTTGTCGCCCGAGCCGAGGAAGTACTCGTCGCTCGTGCGCGTCTGTTCGCGCGTGGAGAAGATTGAGACGGTCTCCGAGGGGTCGAACGCTTCGAGGAGTTCGGCGGCGCGGCGGCGCAGGCGGTCGCACGATTCAGGCGCGGCGAAGCCTTCGAGGACGAGGAGGCCATCCCTTTCGTAGCGCGCGAGTTCTTTCACGCTCAACTTCATGTTCTTAAGACGGGACACGCGGAGGCCATCTTTATACTTCAACGTCGGCCCGCCGCGCACTAAGTATTTTTCCGTCCCGAGCATTTCGGCCGCGCGTCCTTCCGAACGAGGTAAGCGTTTTTCTTGGATTATTGAGGATTTTTGAGGGCCACTTGCGCTCGGGCGTGGTTTGCTATAGTATGCGTCTCAACCGGGTGGTTGGTGAATCCTTCCGCCCACCGGTTGCTGGGGTGAGGACAGTGACCGAACCAGAGCTGGCATGCCGCCCCCAAGGCTGGCATGCCAGTTCGCTTTTTATCCAGACACTTTTTCCGGCCGCTTCAGCCCGACTCTTCGAGGAAGCGCCGCACCTCGCGCGGCGAGCGCAGGACGTGAACCCTCTGCCCTTCGCCCAACTCGCCGAGCCTCTTCAGGACGCCGGGCCGACGCTCGCGCCTGTACGTCCAGACCCAACGCGCGAACTCCCAGGTCAGACGCTCCCGGCACCCTTCGGCCATGTCTGGGCGCGTGCGCCCACGGTACCGCGCACGCCGCGCGACCACTCGCCAGAGGCAGAGTGCGCGCGGAAAGTCGAGGAAGACGACCGTGTCGCAGGCGGCGAGGCGGCGCTCCATCGTGCCGCCGTAGTTGCCGTCCATAATCCACTCGTCGCCCGCAAGCAACTCTTCGACGCGCGCCGCCCACTCTTCGCGCGGAGTCTCCCGCCAGCCCGCGCGCCAGTAGAGCGCGTCTAGATGCAGGACGGGCAGGCCCGTTCGCGCGCCTAATCTAGCCGCGAACGTGGACTTGCCCGCCCCGCCGGAACCTATGACCAGGACTCTACGCATCCCACCCGAACTCACGAGCGAGAGTCTATCAAGAGGCTCAAGGCTTCATCACTATCTTTATGCAGTCGTCCTGCTTGTCGTTAAAGATGCCGAAGCCGTCCGGAGCCTCGTCGAGCCTCATGCGGTGCGTGATGACGAACGAAGGGTCTATCTCGCCCTTCTGAATCCTGTCCAGGAGCGGCTGCCAGTAGCGCTGCACGTGGCACTGTCCCGTCCTCATCGTCAAAGAGCGGTTCATGAATGAGCCCATCGGGAACTTGTCTATCATCCCGCCGTAGACGCCTATCACGGAGACCGTGCCGCCGTTGCGGCAGGCCATGATCGCCTCGCGCAAGGCGATGGGCCGGTCGGTCTCGGCCATCATCGTCTGCTTCGCGCGGTCGTACATGTACGCGAGTCCGTGCGCGCCCGCGCCGTGCGCTTCCAAGCCCACGGCGTCAATGCATGCGTCGGGGCCGCGTCCGCCCGTCATCTCCATCAAAGTGTCGTAGGTGTTCGCCTCTTCGTAGTTGATAACGTCGTCGGCCTTCGCGCCCGTCGTCGCCATCGAGAGGCGTTCGGGGACGCGGTCGATGCCTATGACTCGCTCCGCGCCTAAGAGACGCGCGCTCGCCATCGCGAACTGTCCGACAGGGCCGCAGCCCCAGACGGCGACCGTGTCGCCCGGCTCGATGTCGCACATCTCCGCGCCCATGTAGCCCGTCGGGAAGATGTCCGAGAGAAAGAGCACCTGCTCGTCCGACATCCCTTCGGGTACTTTGAGCGTGCCCACGTCGGCGAAGGGCACGCGCGCATACTCGGCCTGCCCGCCCGCGTAGCCGCCCGTCAGGTGCGAATAGCCGAAGATGCCGCAAGGGCTGTGGCCGAACAGCTTCTCCGCCATCCACGCGTTCGGGTTCGTGTTCTCGCACAGGCTGAACATCTGCTTCTGGCAGAAGAAGCAGTTGCCGCACGCGATGGGGAAGGCGACGACTACGCGGTCGCCGACCTTCCGGTTCGTAACGTCGGGGCCGAGTTCTACAATCTCGCCCATGAACTCGTGGCCGAGTATGTCGCCCTTCTCCATCGTCGGCATGAAGCCGTTGTAGAGGTGCAGGTCAGACCCGCAGATGGCCGTCGAAGTTATCTTCACGACGGCGTCGCGCCGGTTGAGAATCTTCGGGTCGGGCACCTGCTCGACGCGCAAGTCCTTTTTACCGTACCAACAGTTCGCTCTCATTACTCAACCCCCTTTTTCGGAAATCCATTCACACAGTCGAAAGAAGAATCGCGCGCGCTTCAGGCCGACGCCTTCGAGCTTAACTGCTTCGCCTCTTCGCCCGAGACGGGCTGCGCGGGCCGCTGCGTGAGAATGCCGTTGTCCCAGAACGTCCCGTCCGAGATTGTGACCTCGCCCGTCTCCATCAACTGCTTGAAGGAGCGGAGTGATTCCTGCGCCTGCTGGCCCGGCTCCTCGCCGAAGAGCTTCGCCACGAGCGAGCCCAAAGCGCCGCCCGGCGGCGTGTAGTCGATCTCGACGCGCACAATCGTGCCGCGATTGCCGGGCGCGGGCTCGAAGCGCACGGAGCCGGAGTTCTCCACCTGCGAGCCTTCGAGCGAGCGCCACGCAATCAACTCGTTCGGGCGGTCTTCGGTTATCTCCGCATCCCACTCGACCGACGTTCCCGCCGGAGCCTTCGCGACCCAGTGCGAGCGCCGCTCGTCGCGGACGCGCACCGATTCGAGATGCTTCATGATGTTCGGCAGGTTCTCGAAGTCGTGCCAGTACTGATACAACTCCTCCGGCGCGCGGTTGATGATTAGACTGTTCTTCACCTGCGTTGTCCCCCCTTCTTTCGCGTCGCTGCTTCCCTCGCCGCTGCTCAACTGCTGAGCGCAGAGCACGTCGAGCGCGGCGACCGCGAGCACGTTCGCGGTCGCAAACGCCAGTCGCCCCTTCTTCGTCTCGGGCGAAGCGAAGGCCGCGCCCATGCACGCCAAATCGAGCGCGTCGCCGACGACCCTCGCCCAGACGGCCTCCGTCGGTCTGCGCCCCTGCGAGAAGATGCCGACGCCGTGCGCTATCTCGCGCAGGCCGAGAAGGCGTATGAGCCCCTCGCTCTTCCTGCTCACGCCCGAAATCTTCGCGATGCCGCCCGGCGCGAAGACCTCTGCGAGCCCGAGCCCGATGCTGAACCAGCCCAAGCCCCGCGCGAGCTTTTCGGCGTCAACGTTCTCAAAAGCACTGGCGAGCGCGCCCTGCCACTCGCCGCCGCCGCCGCTATCCTGCGCGTATCCGTTCCCGTTACCCCGAACCTCTGTGGACATTGTCTTGCTTCCCCCTTTGAACGATTGTTTATTCATTTCGCTACGGGCCGCATGTGAATGACGCGGCACGCGCCGGTCGAAGTCACGCGCGCGCGCCTTTGAAAAATTCATTTATCCGGAAGCGGATACTTTAACTCGCGTAGGTGTTGCGTGTGTGTCCGCTGAGTGACTATTGCGTGAAATTTTGGGCCTCGTCCGCCGCCTACGCGGTTGAGGCGAAGGGAAAGCTACATTTAATCGGCATCGATGATGATTTACGAAGGGCTCTTCTCGCCGGGGAGCTTCGCGTCGGCCGCGCCGTGCCGCGCGGCCGTGTGCTCTATCTCCGCGTTGACCTTGCCGCCGACGAGTATCGCCGCGCCCGTGAGGTAGAACCACAGCAGCAGCACTATGACCGCGCCGAGCGAGCCGTAGGTGACGCTGTAGCGGTCGAAGTAACGGAGGTAGACGCGGAAGGCAAACGAGACGAGCAGCCAGAGCACGACGCCCGACAGAGAGCCCGGAGTTATCCAGTACCACCTCTGATGTTTGAGGTCGGGCGCGAAGTAGTAGATGAGTGCGAAGCTGAAGAGGACGAAGGCTAAGACGATGGGCCACTGCAAGACACTCCACACGGCCTTGAATGCGTCGCCGAGGTCGAGCCGCATCGCGAGGCTCTCGCCTATCTCGCCGCCGTAGAACATGAGCGCCAGCGCCGAGACGATGAGCACCGCGAGCGCCATCGTCAATCCCAGAGAGATGAGCCGCACGCGCCACCACGCGCGCGACTCCCTCACGCCGTACGCCGCGTTGAGCGTGTCGCCCACGGCGCCCATTCCGTACGAGGCGAACCAGAGCGCCGCGAGCAGCCCGAACGAGAGCTTACTGCCGTCAGCGTTCTCGGTTATCTCCGCGACCGTCTGGCGCACGAGCGCCGAGGCCGCGCGCGGCGCGACGCTCGCCAGATAGTCGAGAAGACTCTTGCGAAGCTCCGTCCCAGAGTCGGCGAAGTAGCCGAGCGCGGCCGTCAGGAATAACAGAAGTGGAAAGAGCGCGAGCAGAAAGTAGTAGGAGAGCGCGGCGGCGCGCGTGAAGAGGTCGCCCTCGTAGACCTCCGCCCAGACGCGCGAGGCCAGACGCCGCCACGTCAGACCGCCGAGCTTCCAGACGGACTCTAAAGCCCCCCGCGCCTCATCACCCATACGGGCGAAGCTAACACCGCGCGCGATTACTTAACAAGACCGCAACAAGACCACGCCGCGTTGACGAAGTTCGGGGCGTGGGCGAGAGTGTGTCTCGTGAAGTGCGTTAACGATGAAGGGCGCGAGTCGGGCGAGCCTCTGCCTCTGGTCGAGGGCGTGGGGCCGAGCCGCCGACGCCTGCCCGATGGGGCTTGGAAGACCGTCCTGGAATTTCTCTCGGAGGAGTACGCGCGCGTCGGCGCGGACGCGTGGCGCGAGCGTTGCGAGCGTGGGCTCGTGCTGGACGAGTACGGTCAGCGCATAAGTCCCGAGAGCCCTTACCGCGCGGGCGCGTGCGTCTACTACTATCGCGAGCCCGAGGCCGAGCGCGAGATTCCCTTCGACGAGCGCGTCGTACACGCGGACGAGCAGATACTCGTCGCGGACAAGCCGCACTTCCTGCCCGTCGTCCCTTCGGGCCGTTACCTGCGCGAGACGCTGCTCGTGAGGCTCAGGAGAAAGACGGGGCTCGAACACCTCGCGCCGCTTCACCGCATCGACCGGGAGACCGCGGGGCTAGTCGTCTTCTCGGTCAACCCCTCGACGCGCGGCGCGTACGCGGCGCTCTTCCGCGAGCGACGCGTCGAGAAGATTTACGAGGCGCTGGCGCGTACCGAGAGCGCGATAGACTTTCCGCTCGTGCGGCGCAGCCGCGTCGTAAAGGGCGAGCCGTTCTTCCGCATGAAGGAGACGGAGGGCGAGCCCAACTCGGAGACTCACATAGAAGTTTTAGAGGAGGGGCGCGGCGTGTCGCTCTACCGCCTGCGCCCTGTCACGGGCAGGAAGCACCAGCTTCGCGTACACCTCAATGCGCTCGGCATACCCATAGTCAACGACAGGCTCTATCCGGATGTGTGGCCCGAAGTATTGCCCGAAGCGCCGGAAGACTTCTCCGCGCCGCTCGGGCTCCTCGCGAAGTCGCTCTCGTTCCGAGACCCTTTGACAAATCGAGAGCTTCACTTCGAGAGCGCGCGGCGGCTCGCGCACGCGTCGTCGGACGACTAACGGTCTTTCCGCCTCTTGCGTTCGTCTCTTTCGGCCTCCGCGTAGCTCGCGCCCGCGCGGCCCTCGTTGTACTCGACGCGGTCGAAAATCCTCATCGAGTCAATCACGCGCAGCGAGTCTATGTCGTCGTCGAACTTCAGGTCGCCGAGGTCTGCGACTTCGTCGTCGGGGCCGAAGATTACCTGTCGGTCGCCGAAGTTCGGGTCGCGGTAGGCGATGACGAAGGCGTTCGGCCCGACGCGCAGGCTGCTTATACGGTCGCCCCAATCGCCCTGCGCGAATATCAGCGAAGGATACTCCGCGGGGCCTTGTATGCGTACGGACTCGCCCTCGAAGTTCGCCTTCACCCAAACGTCTATGTAACAACCGCTCTTCTCCGTCATAAGCCCTCAACGCCGCCGCGCACCTTTCTTATCGCGTGTGGTGGGGCGCGCGGGAGTCTCTCTCTTCGACCGCGCGGGCGTCCTCTCTTTCGCGTCTTTCGTCTGACCCGTCTTCGACTTCGACTCGTCCGACCTCTTCGTTTTCGAGTCGTCCGCGTCGCCCTTCAGAATCTTCTCGACCAACTCGTCGCCGGGTTTGACGCCGGACGCGAAGGCGAAGACGTGGTAGTGGTCGCGAAGCTCGCGGAGCGCCTCGACGCGCCCGCCGCGTTCGAGCCGCGCGATCTCGTCCATGACGAACTGCTGCTCGGCCGCGCTCATGAAGTGATAATAAACGTCGAAGGCGAGGCCCGTCGTGTGCGGCTCAGACTTGAAGCTTCCCGCGTTGGCGTTGCCCGCCTCGCGCAGCGTTCGCTGGTACTCCTCCGTCCTGATGAGTGAGGTGATGGGGAGCGGGCGGCCGAACTTCTCCTTGTAGGCCGTGCCCAACTCCTCCATGACCGCGAGCGCGGCGGGGCGCACGAACGTGAGCAGACGCGCCTGAAACTCCTTCACGGAGTTCGCGTCGTTCAAATCATATGCGCGCCCGCCGAAGTCGCGCGCGAGCGTGGCGAGCACGTCGTGCTCGGCGAAGAGCGCGGCGCGGTCTCTCTGCGTGCCGTAGTAGAGCTTGAGCGACTTGAGCGCGTCTTCGACGCCCGAGAGTTCTTTACCCTTAGCCTTCGCCTCCGCGCTCAACTGCGCGCGCGCCTGCCTGTCCTTCTTCTCTACGTCCTTGAGCTTCTCGCCCGTCTCTTTCAACTCGCCTTCGAGCTGCGTGCGCTGCGTCGTGAGCGCGTCGATGTAAGACTTCAGGCCCGACTCGTCTGCGAAGAGCGGGACGCTCCGGCCGTGCGCCGCGTCGTAGTGCGTGAGCAGGCCCGTCGCCGCGAGCCCGACGCCGTAGAGCACGTAGCCGCGCCCGAGCCTCGGCGCTTCCGTCAGACGGCCCTCCCTCACCCACGCGGCGAGTTCCGCGAAGTCATGCGGCGACTTCAGACCGGCCTCTCGCGCGGCCGCCTCCTGTATCGCGAGGAAGCGTTTGGCTTCGGCGTAATGCTTCAACTCCACGGGCACTTCCACGTCGGCCTTGCGTCCGATCTCCTCGCCCCGATCTTCTTCGACCTTGAGCACGGCCACAGTGTAAGGGTCGGGCGGGCGCACGCCCGTGATGACCTCAGTGACTCTGCCCGCCTGCTCCGAGAGGCGCGCGCGAAGTCTTCCGTTGTAGCCGAGATATAGAAGGAGCGCGGCAGCGGCGGCGCAGAAGAGTGCGAGGATGAGTGCGAGCCTTCGACGGCCTCGCGCCGGGTCTTTCGACACGCGCGATGGCGGCGGAGTAGTCGTCGTCTCGCGCGCGACGCCGTCAACAGCGCCGCCTTCGTCAACTCCCCTTCCGTGCTCGTCGCTCACGCGTCCACTATAGAACAGAGCGCGCGCGCGGGCACAACTCTCTGCGTGTTAGCTGAGGCTGCTCTTCTTTGGCGGGCGAGTGAGGAGGCGTTCGAGCGGTTCGTGGTTTGAGAGGACGTGTGCGACGCGCGGGGCGGGAGGAACCCTTCATCTGTAACGCGCGCCATCGACTGAGAGCGCGCGGTCTCAGTTGATGGCGCGCGCTCGTAGCCGTCCCTGCAAGCGATAGCACTCGCACGTGGAGGCTTCAAGCCCCTCTCGGTTGACGATGCTGATGAGGCCGCGACTGTAGCTTATGTGGCCGCGCGCGCGCAGCGACGTGGCTAGTTCCGTTATCCCCGCGCGCCGCGTGCCGAGTTGGCGCGCGATGCGCTCGTGCGTGAGCGGAAGGCGCTCGTCGCCCGCGCGGTCGTGAAGCATGAGCAGCCAACTGCAAAGGCGTTGCTCGACCGTGTGCAGGCCGTTGCAGACCGCGCGCTGCGCGACCTGCGCGAGACGCGCGGAGGCGTAGGTCAGTAGAGCCTGCTGCAAGCCGCCGCAGAGCGAGAACTCCTGCCGCATCACTTCGGCCCTCACGCGAAGGGCGCTCCCGCCCACTATCGCCTTCGTCCAACGCTCGGGCGGGTGCGAGTTGAAGACCGCGGTCAAGCCCGTCATGCCGTCGTGCCCGACCATGTCCGTCTCAATGGTTCCGCCGTCCGAGAGGACGTGCAGGTGCGAGACGATAGCCTTCTCAGGGAAGTATACGAACTCGGGCGAGTCGCCGAGGAAATAGAGGTTCTCGTCGGCGGCAATCTCGACGGGTTCGAGATGCGGCAGCAGCCGCGCGAAGTCTGCGCCGGGCAGCCCCGTCAGAATCTTGTTCCTGAGCAGCCCGTCGAAGGCAACGGGCCTCGGCGCGTGCGCGACGCTGCCCGCCGCCACGTTCGCGGTCGAGTCCTTATATTCGTTGTACGTGCCCCGCGGGCGTATGCGCGTGGGGTCTTCGTTGAATTCGTAGTTATTGGTCATCGCCTTGTCTCCAAAATGTCGGGCCGCTGGTTTAAGTTGCGAAGCGCGCGGGTTTGCGCACCATCTCTTCAAGTGGCGTCCGCGCGCAGGTGCCTTTCGAGCACCGAGGCGAGGACTCCGAGTGCGATGGGCTTGACGAGGACATCCGTCCCGCCCGCTTCGAGCGCGGCGTCGCGAAAGTCCGGCTGTGCGTTGCCCGAAAGGAAGACTACGGGCACGCCCCGTAGCGCGGAGTCCGAACGTATGCGGCGCGTGGCCGCGATGCCGTCTAAGCGCGGCAGGGTCGCGTCCATGATGACGGCGCGCGGGTGCTCGCGACACGCGAGCCGCACGCCCTCCTCGCCGTCCGCTGCCTCCGAAACGCGATAGCCGTTCATCTCAAGCATCGTCCTCAAGAGAAGGCGCGTGTCTTCGTGGTCTTCGACGACGAGCACGAGCGGCCGCTCGCCGCCGTCGAGCGTGTGCGCGACGGTCTCGGCGTTCGCCCCGCGGCGGTTGAGCATTAGTGCGCGCATGCCTGTGTGTGCGGTGGTAAGCGGCACCGCGCCGGAGGCTGAAGTCGGAGGCAGAAGGCCGGGTTACTTTTGAACGCAGGCGCTCGGGTGTTTACAACGTCCGGGGGAAATTGGTTATGCGAAATGGACGGCAAGCTTGATGAGTAACTCACCGCGCTTCCTGCTTGCTCTGGTGCGGCGGGGCGGCCCTGAAAGGGGGAGGGGCCTACCGCGTGAGATTCGGACGACGCCCCGCTATGTACTGCCTTGGCGTCGAGCGGGGCGTCGTCCTATCTCATCTATCTTTGCACGGAGAGTGTAATGCGAGACGGGGCGCGCGTATATCGGGAAGATGCGCAGCGCGGATAGGGACTATCCCTAAGCTACTTTTCGAGTTTTTGGCGGAAAAGCGGGAGGTTTTTGAAGGGAAGAGAGGACTGAGGACTGAGGACTGAGGACTGAGTGAAGAACGAGTCAACACTCAGTCCTCAGTCCTTCTTCAGTTATCGCGCATCCAGCCCTGGAGAATGGCGAAGCGGACGATGTCTATGCGGCTGCGCATGTCGAGTTTGCGCATGGCGTTGGCCTTGTGCGCTTCGACGGTCTTGACGCTGATGTCCAAGCGCGCGGCAATCTCCTTGTTGCTGTAGCCCCACGCGATGAGGCGCAGCACTTCCGCCTCGCGCTCGCTCAACTCGCCGCCCGTGCTCGCGCCGCGCCCCGCCGACTTGCCGACGTAGTTGCCTATGACCTTGCCCGTGATGGCCGGGTCGAGGAAGAGGTTTCCGGCGGCCACGGCACGGAGCGCGGTGAGCAGCACGCTCGACGCGCTCTGCTTCAGCACGTAGCCCGAGACTCCCGCCTTCAGGAGTTGTTGGAGGTATCCGTCGTCGGTGTGTCGCGTGAGCGTGATGAGCCGCACTTCGGGGCAGCAATGCTTCAATTTCTTCGCGGCTTCGAGCCCGTTGAGGCCCGGCATCGAAACGTCGAGCACGGCCACGTCGGGCCGCAATTTCTGAACGCGCTCGACGGCCGCGCGCCCGTCGGCGGCCTCGCCGACGCACTCCATGTCCGACTGCGAGTTGACGAGGGCGCACAGGCCCTCGCGCAGAACCGCGTGGTCGTCCGCGAGGAAGATACGCAGCATCTTCACCTCCGTCCCTCCTCGTCTTCGAGACCCTCGACCGGGGTGAACTTGACGGGCGCGCGGACGAAGACGGTCGCGCCTTCGCCCTGCCTGCTCTCTATCTCGACCGAGCCGCCGACGAGCGCCGCGCGCTCGCGCATGCCGACGAGCCCCATGCCGCGCCCGCCGTCGGGGGCGTGCGCCCCTTCGGGGTCGAAGCCGCGCCCGTTGTCCTCGACGATGAGCACGACGTGGTCGTCGCGCCGCTCCAAAAGCATGTCAACGCTCGTGGCCCCGGCGTGCTTCGCGACGTTGTTCAAAGCCTCCTGACCGATGCGGTAGAGGTTCGACTCGACGAGCGGCACGAGTCGCGCGTCGCCGAGCCCTCCTGAGTGGAAGTTGACCTCGATGCGGAAGTTCTTCGACCACTCCTGCGCGTAGTTCGAGAGCGCGACGATGAGGCCGAGGTCGTCGAGCGCCGTCGGCCGAAGCTCCCACGCGAGGAAGTCAACGTCCGCGTCGAGCCGCTGCACGACCTCCGCGAGTTCGTCAATACTGGCCCGTAGCTTCGAGCGCCTGCCCGCATCCGCCCTCAAGCCTTCGAGCTTGAGACGCAGCGCCGTGAGCGATTGGCCCAACTGGTCGTGAAGCTCGCGCGAGATGCGCCGCCGCTCGTCCTCCTGCGTTGAGACGATGCGACGCAGAAGCTCAAGCCGCTCGCGCTCGATGCGCGTGCGCACGGCGGCCTCCTCGCGCATGGCCGAATTGGCCTCGGCCAATTCGGCCGTCCGCAACTGCACGCGCCTGTCCAACTCCTCCCCGGCCCTCTGTAGATCGTCCTCCGCGCCCTTGCGCTCGGTGATGTCCAAAGCCATGCCGATGATGAAGCGGCGGCCGTCTCTTAAAGTCCCCGACGAGGACGCGCTGAAAATCCAGTGACGCAAGCCTCCGTCACGCGTGCGGACGGAGAACTCGACGTTCAGCATCTGCCTGTCGCCGCTGAATAGCTCGTGCACGTTATGCCGCATGGCGTCCGCCCCCTCGCCGTACGCGTGCGTCAGCCACACGTCGAAGGTGGGCGCGTCATCAATCGTGTAGCCCGTCAGCTCCGCCCACTTCCGGCTTATCTGTAGCACCTCGCCATCTTCGGCGTGCATGATGACGGGAATCGGCGCGTCCTCAATCGCACGCCGGAACTGCTCCTCGCTCCTGCGCAGCGACTCCTCCGCGCGCCTGCGCTCGTGTATGTCGGTGAAGGTGAGGACGACGCCGTTTATCTTGTCGTCCGTCGCGCGGTAGGGCAGCAGCCGCGCGATGTAGTAGTAGCCCTCGGTGGTCGAGACCTCGCGCTCCACGGACGCGAGGTCTCGTAGCACGCGCTCGGCGTCTTCAGTCAGGGTCGCGTAGTCGAGGTGGTGCGTGATGTGCGCGAGCGGGCGGCCGATGTCGCCGGGGATGACGTTGAAAAGCTCCTGCGCGCTCGGCGTGTAGAACTTGAGGCGCAGAGAGCGGTCGAGGAAGAGCGTGGCGATGCGCGTAGAGGCCATCAGGTTATGCAGGTCTGAGTTCGAGCGGCCTATCTCTTCGACCTTATCGCGCAGCTCGGCGTTGAGGGTGGTCAGCTCCTCGTTGACAGACTGCAACTCCTCCTTGCCCGTCTCCAACTCCTCCGAGGCCGAACGCAACTCCTCGTTCATCGCCTGCAACTCTTCGTTAGAGGCTTTCATCTCCTCGGTCGAAGTCTCGTACTCCTCTACCGTCGAGCGCAGTTGGTCGCGCGTGTGCTCAAGCTCCATCTCCAACTGTCGGACGATGGGTTCGAGCGTTCGCGCGGAGGGCGCGGCCACCGTCTCGCTATCCACATCCTCGTCGGGCGCGGTGGTCTGCGCGGAGTCCGACTCCTCGAAGACCACCAGCGTGAAGCCTTGCGACGCCGTGAGAGGGTCGAGTTGGCGCGCGCTGACGCGTACGGAGCGCTGCCTGCCTTCGAGGTTGACGAGCACCCGGCTACTACACACGCCGCCCTCGCGCGAGGCCGTGATGAGCAGCGAGCGCAGTTCGAGCCGGAGGTCTGGGTGCGCGACTTTCAGGAGGCTCCGCGTCGGCTCGCCGCCCGACACGCGCAGGTAGCGCCCCGCGTGCTCGCTCAAATGCACGATGTCGTAGTCGGCGTTGACGAGCACGCTCGGCGGCGCGAGCGCTTCGAGCATGTTGTAGTGAAGCTCGCCGTAGGAGAAGGGCTCGGCGCGCCCGACGCCGAGCGGCTGCCGCGGTAAGGTCGCCGCTCGCGTCTCCCACTGGCCCGCGACGGGCGGCGCGGGCGCGCCCTTGATGTCGCCGCCGTCGTGTTGTCGTTTGAAGATGCGCTGCTTCTTGTTAACCGGCGTGAAGAGGTTGTTCATCCCCTCGGCCGACTCCGAGGAGCCGAGGAAGAGGTAGCCGTCGGGCTTTAAGGCGAAGTGGAAGATTTCGAGGATGCGATTCTGCATGTTCCGGTTGATGTAGATGAGGAGGTTCCGGCAGCTTATGAGGTTGAGCTTCGAGAACGGCGGGTCGCGCAGGATGTTGTGCGGCGCGAAGAGAACCATCTCGCGAAGCTCGCGCTTGACGCGGTAGCACCGGCCATCCTTGACGAAGAAGCGCTTCAAACGTTCGGGCGAAACGTCGGTCGCGATGGTGTTCGGGTAGACGCCGTTGCGGCCGTTGGCGAGCGCCTCCTCGTCGATGTCCGTCGCGAAGACCTGAAGGCCGGGCGGGTTCGTGAGCCGCTCGGCGTACTCCGCGAGCAGCATCGCGAGCGTGTAAGCCTCCTCGCCCGTCGCGCAGCCGGAGACCCATACGCGAATATGGTCGCCCCTGCCCTTGCCCGCGAACAGCCGCGGGACTATCTCGCTTTCGAGGCTGCCGAAGGCTTCGTGGTCGCGGAAGAAGTTCGTGACGCTGATGAGCAGGTCGCGTAGAAGCCCCTGCAACTCCTCGGGGTGACGGCGGACGTGTTCGAGGTAGGCGCTTACGTCTTCGCACTCGGTCACCTGCAAGCGCCGCTCGATGCGGCGCAGAAGCGTCGAGCGTTTGTAGCTCGCGAAGTCGTGGCGCGTGCGCGCGCGCAGGAGCGCGAGCAGTTCGCGCAGCGTGCCCTCCTCGGAGTTGCGCGGCGACTTCTCGACGGGCGGGAGTTGTATGCGCTCTGCGTTTCCCTTGAGCGAGACGAGCTTTTCGGCCATCGAGGCGACGGGCAGGATGAAGTCAACCAACCCGGTCTCAATCGCGCTGCGCGGCATCGCGGAGTGCTCCGCGTCCGAAGGGTCTTGCGCGAGCGAGACGCCGCCCTCTTCGTGTACGCGCCCAAGGCCGAGCGAGCCGTCCGCGCCCGCGCCCGAGAGCACGACCGCGATGGCCTTCTCTTTGTAGGCGTGCGCAAGCTCGCGGAAGAAGAGGTCTATCGACGCGCCGTGCCCGTTCTCGCCCGCGACCTGCCCGTCGAGGCGAATGTGGCCGCCCGACATGGAGACGCGCTTGTCGGGCGGGATGCAGTAGACGCGGTCGCGCTCGACGGGGACGGTCTCGGTCACCTGCGAGACGGGCATGTTCGTCCGCGTCTGTAGCACCTCGGCGAGGTGGCTCTCGTGATCGGGCGCGGTGTGCAGGACGACGGCGAAGGCGAGCCCGCTGTCCGGCGGCATCCTCTCGAAGAAGCGCAGAAGCGCGTCAACGCCCCCGGCCGACGCGCCGATGCCGACGAGCATCAGGCCATTGTTCTTCTCGCCGCTAATCTCCTGCATAACTCCCCGCAGTCTCTCCGGCGAAAACCATCACGCAACGCGCGCCGGTTATTGATAACGATTGCAACTTTGGTTTGAAACGACCCGCCGCGCCTGCCCGGATTCGTCTTCGCGAACTCGGCCCACGGCTTTAGCTTGAGAGGAGAGTTTAGTGCAGCCGTACCTTTATGTACAGAGACCGTGCCCGTGATATGTTTCAATGCCGGGCGTGATATAAGAGCGTCGGACTTTCAAGCCCCCTTCAGTCTAAACCTTCAGCCGTTCAAACGACCCCGCACGGGTCAGGAGCGCCGAATGCAGAGGAAGGACATCATCGTCATCGGTGCTTCGTCGGGCGGGATAGACGCTTTGAAGGAGCTTTTCGCCGCGCTGCCGCGCGACCTGAAAGCCTCGGTCTTCGTCGCCCTCCACGTCGCGCCCTACAGCCTCGGCATACTTCCCGAGATACTTGAGCGCGCGGGCTCCATGCCCGCCTCGAACGCGAAGGACATGGAGCAGATTGAGCCGGGCCACATCTACGTCGCGCCGCCCGACTTTCACCTGCTCCTAGAGCCTTCGGGCTACGTGCGCGTCACGCGCGGCCCGCGCGAGAACCGCTTCCGCCCGGCCGTTGACCCGCTCTTCCGCTCGGCCGCGCACGCCTTCGGCCCGCGCGTCGTCGGCGTCATCCTGACGGGCTGGCTCGATGACGGCACGGCCGGGCTCTGGGCCGTCAAGGAGCGCGGCGGCACGGCCGTCGTACAGCACCCCGACGACGCCTTCGCGCCCTCGATGCCGCTCAACGCAATCAAGAGCGTCGAGGTTGACCACATCGTTCCCTTGAAGGAGATGGCGCCGCTGCTCGTGCGCCTGACCGAAGCCCCCGCGGGCGAGGAAGGAGTCCGCCCCGTGTCCGAAGAGATGGAGACCGAAGTGAAGATAGCCAGAGAAGAGAACGCGCTCGAAAGCGGCATACTGAAGTGGGGCGAGCCCTCCATCTACGCGTGCCCCGAGTGCCACGGCGTGCTGCTTCAACTGAAGGAGGGCAAAAACCTTCGCTTCCGCTGCCACACGGGCCATGCATACTCGGTTGACTCTCTGCTGGCGGAGTTCACGGAGAAGACCGAAGAGTCTCTGTGGAGCGCGATACGAGCCATGGAGGAGGCCGTCATCCTGATGCGCAACCTCGCGAAGCACTTCGGCGAGCAGCACAACGGCACGGACGCCGAAACCCTCCTCACGAAGGCCGATGAATCGCAGAAGCGCGCAGACCTCGTGCGCCAGGCCGTAATGAGCCACGAGATTTTGAGCATGGAGACGGCCGCCGACTAGAAAAGGATGAAGGCTGAAGGATGAAGGATGAAGTTAAGCCTCAACTGCTTTTCCTTCATCCTTCCGCCTTCCGCCTTCATCCTTTCCTTCTTACGAGGCTGGCGATGACCGTGAGGAGTTCGGCCATCTCGACGGGCTTGGGGACGTGCATCTGGTAGCCTGAGCGCAGGACGCGGAGGCGGTCTTCGGCGCGCGCGTATGCGGTGAGCGCAATCGCGGGGACTCCGCCGCCGCTCTCCGTCGGAAGCTCTCGGACTCTGCGTATCAGCTCGAAGCCGTCTTCGTCGGGCATGCCTATGTCGCTGATGAGCACGTCGGGCCGCGAGCGCGCCGCGAGTTCAAGTGCCTCGCGCGCGGTCGCGGCCGTCAAGACCTTCGCGCCGCACGCGCCGAGCGCAACGCCTAGAAGGTCGCGCGTGTCCGCTTCGTCATCGACGACGAGAATCCTTAAGCCCGCAATCTCTTCGGGGCAGTCGTCCGCCGCCGCCCTCCTCTCAATCGTCGTCGTCATCGCACGCGCGGCGCGCCCGTCGCCCGACGACCGACTGTAGAAGGGCGCGACGGGCAGCGTCACGGTGAACGTAGAGCCCTGCCCTTCACCGCCGCTCTCCGCGCGCACGCTCCCGCCGTGAAGCTCGACGAGATGTCTGACAATCGAGAGGCCGAGGCCGAGGCCGCCGTGCCTGCGCGTCGTCGAAGAGTCGGCCTGCCGGAAGCGGTCGAAGACGTAAGGGAGAAACTCGCTCTTTATACCCGCGCCCGTATCGCTCACCCTTATCTCGACGTTCGACCCGACGCGCGAGAGCCTTATCTCGACCCGCCCGCCGCGCGGCGTGAACTTGATAGCGTTCGTCAGCAAGTTCCAGATGACCTGCTGCAAGCGCGCGGGGTCGCCCGACAGCGCCGTCGGCCCCGTGTCGAGCGCCTTCGAGAGCCGCACGCCCCTCGCCTCGGCCGCGGGCCGCACGGAATCGACCGCCGCGTCTATGAACGAAGCGGGCTCGACCTGCCGCACGTCGAGGCGTAGCTTCCCCGTCACGATGCGCGAAACGTCGAGCAGGTCTTCGATGATTTGACTCTGCGCACGCGCGTTGCGCTCGATGGTTTCGAGCGCGTTCCGCGCCGTCTCCCTCTCGAACTCGTTCTTACGTAGCATCGAGGCCCAGCCGAGTATGGCCGTCAGCGGCGTGCGCAGCTCGTGAGAGACCGTGGCGAGAAACTCGTCCTTCAGACGATTCGCCTCCTGCGCCCTGCGATAGAGGCGCGCGTTGTCTACGGCAATGCCCGCGCGGTGCGCGAGGTTCTCCGCGAGCGCAAGCTCCTCATGCCCGTAGCGACGGCCGGATTCGGCCGAGATAAAAGTGATGACGCCGAGCGTGCGCCCCTGCGAGACGAGCGGCGCGATGATTGCGGACGTGAATCCTATCTCGCGCATTATCCTCAGGTGCTCTTCGTCAATCGCGGCCGCCGCGAGCATCTCGTCGGCTATCTCTGGATATAGCTCCGACCTCCCCGTGCGCAAGACCTGCGGCACGCCCTGCGCGGCCTCCATGTCGGGCGGGTAACGCTCCTGCAACTCGTAAGCCCACTCGACCTTCTTCGGGTCAACGTGCGCGACCGCCAAGCGCTTGAGCGTCCCGTCCTCTTCGAGCACGTCCACAGAGCACCAGTCGGCGAGCACGGGCACGGCCATGCGCGCCACGCTCGCGAGCGTCGTCTCGTAGTCGAGCGAAGAGGCGATACGGCCGCCCGCCTCCGCCAGAAACCTCTGCGCTCCTTCGGCGCGACGCCGCTCCGTTATGTCCTGAAAGATGCTTATGGCGAAGCGCACGCGCCCATCTTCGTCGAAGACGGGCGTCGCCTTCACGTCCGACCAGCGCTCCTCGCCCGTGCCGAGGTATCGGTAGCGCATGACGGCCGACGCGCTCAATCCCTCCTTCAGCGCTATCCTTCCCGGCAGACGCTCATGGGGAAAAGGCGCGCCATCCTCGTCGAAAATCTCGTAACGCTTCACGATCTCCTTCGAGGGGAGTTCGAGCAGGTCGTCCGCCGTCGAGAAGCCGAGCGTGCGCGCGGCCATGTCGTTGGCGTAGATGATGCGGCCCGCGGGGTCTTCCGCGATGATGCTCTCGGCCACGCCCTGAAGGATTATCTCTATCTGCCGCTTCGACCTCTGAATCTCCGCCTCGGCGCGCTTGCGCTCGGTCACGTCGCGCGCGATGCCTTCGACCGCCACGGGCACGCCGTCCCTGTAAGAGATGCGCGTGCTCACCTCCAGCGTCAGACGCCTCCCGTCGCGCGTGATGATGTCAACGGCGTAGACCGTCGGCGAAGAGTCTTTGAGCTTCATCGCCGTCATCGTCTTCGCGACTTCGAGGTGCTCGGGCGCGACGACCTGCGCGATGTTGAGGCCGCCGAGAATCTCCTCGCGCGTGTAGCCGGTTATCTCCGACCCTGCGCGGTTGATGTTGAGGTAGTTGCCCGCGAGGTCGTGCGAGTAGATGATATCGTTCGCGTTCTCTAAGAGACTCCGGTAGTTCTCTTCACTCCGCCGAAGCTCCTCCTCGACGCGCTCGCGCTCGCTTATGTCCTGTACGTGCGCGGCGAGGTAGAGCACGCGCCCGTCCTCGTCCTTTATCGCCGTGCTCTCGACCGCGACGGGGAAGACGCTTCCGTCGCCGCGCACGTGCAGAGACTTGAACGCGCTGTGCCCCTGCTCGACCGTGACGCGCAGATGTTCGGTCAGCGCCGCGCGGGCCTCGGGCGCATACACGTCCGCGATGGGTCGGCCCGCAAGCTCCTCAACCTCGTAGCCGTGCATGCGCGCGTAGGCCGGGTTCATCGTCAAAAGCTTCCCCGTCGCCGCATCGCCTAAGACGACTCCCCATTGCACGTGCTCGAAGACCTCCGCCCAGCGTCGCGCCTGCTCCTCCGCGCGGCGTCGTGCGGTGATGTCCTCGTGCATGAGCACGACCTCGCGCAGGGCCCCCACCTCGTCAATTACGGGGAACGCGAATGCGCGCACCCAACGGCCGGGCTCCGGGTTTGAAGACATGTTCGGGATTGTCTCTTCCGGGTCGTAGAGAATGGCCGGGAGTTCGACGGACTCGCCCGCGAAGGCTCTGCGCAGGAGCGGCGCGATGCCCTTCTCTTCAAGCTGCGGGTCTTCGAGGATGTTGTAGTCGCCGAGCTGTTCGAGCGTCAGGCCCCAGAGCCGCACCCATGCGCGATTGACCCAAATCGTCCGGCCCTCGGGCGCGAGAATCTGGGTGCTCATGGGCGACTGCTCGAAGGCCGCGCGGAAAAGCTCTTCGCTCCGCCGCGCGGGGCCGCGTGGGGTCTCAGCCTGTTCGAGTTCCTGTGTCACGTCTCTACTCTTTGCACGGGCCGGGCGGAAATATAATGGCAGTCACTCACTTCATAAGTCTAGCATCTTAGGCACGGGCATGGTGTACGGCCGTGTGCGGTCATCCCGCGCGAGTTTCGGAGGGGAGAGTGAGAGGATAATGCAGGGTTTAAGGATCAGCCACAGAGACACGGAGGCACGGAGGCTGGGAATTTGAAATTTCAAATCTCAAATCTGAAATTCATTCTCCGTGCCTCCGTGTCTCTGTGGCAATTTTAAAACGGACTCTAAGACCGAGGCGACGCGCGCCTCTACTACTCGGGCGCGTGGGTGCGTCTGCGCGTCAGTCCCGACTTGCGGTCGCTCTTTCGCGTGTAGCCGAAGGCTTGATAGAGCGCACTGTCGGGGCCTTCGGTCGGGTCTGCCAGAACTCCCGCGACGACCTGTTGCGCCCTCGTCGAGAACGCATGATCCGCGGCGTCGCGCTCGGCGATTGCGCGCGCGAGTTGATCGTTCAGGTCAACTATGCGTCGGCGCGCGGCCTGCGCGGGCGCGGCAACGGCCTCGAACTGCGAGAGCGTCATCGCGCCGAACGTCTTTTCGGGCGCAAGCGCCCGCCACGCGTTCAGCATCCTCTCCATCTTCTGTTCGGCATCTTTCGGACTCGGCATGGAAGGAATCCCCTTTCCGTGTGCCTAAGCACACACTCTTTTGGAAGTCACAGACGCGTGCTTGTGAGGCACGCGTCTGTCTATGTAAACGCCGGTAAAGGGGTTGAAAAATCCGGCGCGCGTCGAATAGCCCACAGCTCGTCTGCCGTCGGCGCGAATTCGCGGAGAGAGCCTTCGGAAGCACTCTCTCGGAAGCAAGGAGTTCGCGCGGCGGGAATCTACTTTTACACCGTCCCCAGAGATTTACACAACAAAAATCGCGATAGAAGAGTCGAAAGATACGATTCCACCTTTCGGGCTCGCGTCTCTCGACTCTTCTGCCGCGATTCAACACGTCTCCGTCGTGAAGTTAGGACTCCGACGCCGAGACGCCGACGCCTTCTGCCGCGATGCTGAATTCCTAAATCGTGATAACAAAGTTCGCGCCCGCAACCTCGAAGCCCGGCATCAGGGTTCCAATGGTCAGAACCTTGATGACGCGAGTCGAAGTTGCGGGCGCGTGGATCGGAGAGTTAAGCCCGGAGACTTCCTACGCCTCCCACGGCAGATCCGTGCGGCCGAAGTGGCCGTAGTTCGTCGTCTGCGTGTAGATGGGTCGAAGGAGGTCGAGGCGCTCGATGATTGCGGCGGGGCGGAAGTCGAAGGTGCGCACGAACTCCTCGGCCGCGCGCACGTCGCCCGTGCCGAACGTGTCAACCTTGACGGAGACGGGCTGCGCGACGCCGATTGCGTAAGCGACCTGCACCTCGCAGCGGCGCGCGAGCCCCTGCTTCACAACGTTGCGCGCGACGTAGCGGCAGAAGTACGCGCCGCTTCGGTCAACCTTCGAGGGGTCTTTGCCCGAGAAGGCTCCGCCGCCGTGACGACCCATGCCGCCGTAAGTGTCCACGATGATCTTGCGACCCGTCACACCGCAGTCGGCCGAAGGGCCGCCGTGCACGAAGCTGCCCGTAGGGTTGGCCTGAAAGCGCGTTTCGTTGCTCATCCAGTCGCCCAGGACGGAAGGCGCGAGTGAGCGCGTGACGTACTCGCGTATCTCGGCCTGTTCGACTGCCGAAGTGTGTTGCGTCGAGACCAGCACGTCAGAGACGAGCTTCGGCTCGCCGTCCTCGTAGACCACGGAGACCTGCGTCTTCGAGTCCGGACGGAGCCACGCGACCTCCCCGCTGTGACGCTCTTCCGCGAGCCTATAGGCGAGACGGTGCGCGAGCAGTATCGGCAAAGGCATGAATTCCGGCGTCTCGTCCGTGGCATAGCCGAACATAATCCCCTGATCGCCCGCGCCCTGCTCGCCCTTCGCGTTCTCCGACTCGTCCACGCCCTGATTAATCTCGGCGCTCTGGCGCGTGAGCAACTGTACGTAGCGCAGACCGTCGGCGTTGAAGGGCTCCGTCGCGTCGGTGTAGCCGATGCGGCGGACTGCCTCGCGCACGACTTGCTCGTGGTCAACTTCCGAACCGTGCGCGCTTATCTCGCCCGCGACTACGACCGTGTCCTCCTTGCATAGAACTTCGCATGCGACGTGCGCGCGCTTGTCCTGTCGGATGTATGCGTCGAGTATTGAGTCGGCTATGAGGTCGCAAACTTTGTCCGGGTGTCCCTCCGAGACGGACTCGGAGGTGAATGTGTAACGCTCGCTCATCTTCTTGCTAATTCTCCTTAAAGTTAATCTACGGGCTCGCAAACCTTCGCCTGAAGCTTCGGGCGAAGCGCGTCGCGGTTCTATGTCTGCGGTCTACGGAAGCCCCGCCGCTATGCTAACACCGTGGTGGGACGTGTCGGCGGGCCGAAGCGAAGTGTTGTAAACGTATGGCGGGACAGTGTCAAGTCGCCGCGAGCCGCGTGGAAGCAGTCGTGCGTGCCTTCAGGCGGAGGGCGTGCCCTTTAATTCGACCACGTTACCCTCCGGGTCGCTCACGTAGAGCGAGGGGCCGTCGCCTTCGGCACCGTAATTTGTCTGCACGGCTCCGGCTGAGAGTCCGTGCGCGGAGAGGTGTGCGCGCAGAGCCTCTTCGTCGAAGGGCTCAATTCTGAGGCAAAGGTGATCCATGTTGCGCGCGCGCGGCGCGGGCGCGTCGCCGCCCATTCGGCCGAGCCTGCCTTCGACCGAGATTAAGTCAATCAGCGTCGCGCCAGCGCGCATGTGTACGAGCCCAAGGTCTTCGCGCACGCGCTCGACCGCGCAGCCGAGCACGTCCCTGTAGAAGGAGCTTGCG
>JBJMGR010000007.1:0-31196 GCA_045807805.1 Pyrinomonadaceae bacterium
CGCGAGTTCGGCGAGCGGCGCATCTGCTACGCGTTGCAACGTGAGGCCGAGCGTGATGAAGCCGAGGTCGCTGTAGACGATGCGCGCGCCGGGCTCCTGTTCGAGCGGCTCAGCCGCAATCGTGTCGAGCACGCGCTCGGGGCCGCCGTCGGTGAGCAGGTAGAGCGGGCGCCACGCGGGCAGCCCCGAGGTATGTGTCAACAACTGCCGGACTGTTATCGCGCGCTTCTCGTCGGTATCGAACTCTTTCAAGTAGTCCGAGACGGCCCCGTCCAACTCCAACGCGCCGCGCTCGACCTGCATTGCAGCGAGCAATCCGGTGACGAGCGGCTTCGTCAGCGACGCGAGGTCATATATGGTTTCGAGCGTTGCCGGTCGTCGCGCGTCGGGCTCACGCACGGCGTCGCCCAGAGCGTCTGTGAATCGCACGCGACCGCGCTCCGCGACGACGTAGACGGCCGAAGGGAAGTCGCCAGCCTCTATACGCTCCGCGAGCATCGCGGAGATTTCAGCAGATGTGCAAGGGTCGATTTCCGTCATCTTGGCAAGTTTCAAATTCCAAGTTTCAGGTTCAAAGTTTGAAGGCGTGTGCTCTTAACTTTGAACTTTTGAACTTTGAACTTTGAACTCTCATTCTTCCTTAAAACTGCATCTTCATTCCGGCGATGATTGGGTGCTCGTGTATGCGCGCGAGGAGGCGTTCGGCGAGCGCGAGCGCCTGTCTGCCTTCCGGGCCGGTGACGGGCGCGGGCCGCCCTTCGCGCGCGGCTTCGAGGAACAACTCAATCTCCGTTCGGAGCGGCTCCACGTCAACGATGTCGAGGTGCCTGACCTGTACGCCCGGCCATGAGCCTGTCGCGTTCGGCGGCGCGAGGCTGCTGATGGAGGCGTGCTTCGTCGCGTAGTCAACGGCGACGTAGTCGTGCGGTTGGAAGAATCGCATCTTGCGAATCTTCTCTGTGCCGACGCGCGAGGCCGTGATGTTCGCGACCGCGCCCGTGGCGAATTCGATTCGGGCGTTGGCCGCGTCAACGCGGTTGGTGAGGACGGGCAGCCCGACCGCGCGCACGTCCTTGACTTCGACCTCGTGCCCGACGAGCCATTGCACAACGTCCAGGTCGTGAATCATCAGATCGAGCACTACGTCTATGTCGAGCGAGCGCGCCGTGAACTGGCCGACGCGGTGAATCTCGAAGTAGAGGGGGGTTCGCACGTGAGGGCGTAGAGCGACGAGCGCGGGGTTGAAGCGTTCGAGATGGCCGACCATGAGCGTCGCGCCGCCGCGCGCCGCCGCCTCTATCATCCTGTCCGCCTCTTCGAGCGTGCGCGAGATGGGCTTCTCGACAAGTACGTGCACGCCCGCTTCCAAAAGCGCGCAGGCGATCTCCGCGTGCGACTCGGTCGGCGTGGCGAGGCTCACGGCGTCAACCTCTTCGAGGAGCGTGCGCCAGTCCGAAGTCCAGCGCGCGCCGCGCTCGGCCGCGATTTCGCGCGCCGTCTGCTCGTTGATGTCGCAGACGGCGACGAACTCTGACTTGCCCTCGGCCGCGAGCGCGGCATGTATGCGCGCGTGCTGGCGGCCCAAGTGGCCGACGCCGACGACGGCTGTGCGAAGTGTCAAAGATTCCTCCCGTTGGGCCTTCAGCGGCTCAGGTACTTACGGAACGTGCCGTGTGTGCTGAGAAGTATCGAGACGGCGAGCCCGAGCCAAATGCTGTACGAGATAGCCAGCAGAGCAGCCCGAGCCACACGAGCATCACCATAGACTTTGTCAGTACGAGCCTGTCGCGCTCCGTCAACTTCAAATTCACTTTCAACTCCTCGTGTGTCATCCGGCACCACACGGAAGGCGGGCGGCGCGGCCGCGCGTTTGGACACAAGGGGCTGACATGAATGATACTCGCACTGTCTTAATTAACGCATTTAGCTGAAGGCTGAAAGCTGAGTGCTGACAGCTTTTTTTCGGAGACTATACTTGCAACGTTTCCTGCTTGCAAAGCGCGCGTGGGTCTTGCTATTGGCGGCCGTATGCGTAGCTTACTTATACGGGCTCGGCTCCGTGCCGCTGCTCGGGCCGGACGAGCCACGCTACGCGCAGGTCGCGCGCGAGATGTACCTGCGCAATGATTGGGTGACGCCGACGCTCGCGGGACACGCGTGGTTCGAGAAGCCCGCGCTGCTCTACTGGCTGATGGTCGCGTCATTCCGCGTGCTCGGCGTGACGGAGGCGGCGGCGCGTCTGAGTTCGGCGCTAGCGGGGCTTCTGACGATTCTCTTCGTCGGCTGGACTGCGCGCCGCGCGGAGTTCGAGTCGGGCGAGGGGCTTCGCGGTTTCGGCATCACGGTCGCGGCCGTCGCTGGCTCGACTCTCGGCCTTCTCGCCTTCGCGCACGCGTCGAGCTTCGACATGCTTCTGACGGCGACCGTCTCGGGCTGCCTCGCGTGTCTCTACGCGTCGGAGGTCACGCGCGACGAGGGGCGAAGGCGCGCGATGCTCGTGGGCTTCTACGTGCTCGTCGGCGCGTCGCTTCTGGCGAAGGGGCTCGTCGGATTGGTCATACCGGGCGGCGTTGCGTTCGTCTACTTTCTGTTGAGGCGTAGGCTGTCCGGCATATTCCGGATGGGTCTTCTGTGGGGCGTGCCGCTGGCGCTTATGGTCGCGGCCACGTGGTACGCGCCAATGCTCGTTAAGCACGGGCGCGTGTTCGTCGAGCAGTTCATCGTGCAGCACCACTTCGCGCGCTTCGTCTCGAACAAGTTTCACCACCCGCAGCCGTTCTACTTCTACCTGCCCGTCACGCTCATACTCGCGCTGCCGTGGACTGCGTTTCTAATCGGCGGCATATGGGGCGCGGGGTCTGTTAATCCGCGCGCGGAGGACGCCGCGAGCAAGCTGCGAGTGCTCGCGCTCGCGTGGCTCGTCGTGCCCGTGCTCTTCTTCTCGGCGTCGGGGTCGAAGCTGCCGGGCTACGTGCTGCCCGCGATACCGGGCGCAGTCGTACTTGCGGGCGACTGTCTGCACAGATACCTGAGCGGGCGCGGCGGCGGTCTGCTCGCGATGCGTCTGACGGGCGCGCTCGCGCTCCTTTTCGCGGCGTCGTGCGCGGCCTTATGCTTCCTCCAGTCGGGCGGGGCGACGGGCGCGCTCGCGCGCGAATTGCCGAAGGCTTGCGCCGTCGCGCTCATCCTGCCCGCGGGCTTTGCGGGACTCGTCGCGCTTCTCTTAACGAAGAGGCGCGAGCTATGCGTCGCTTCGGTCGTGGGTGCGACGCTCTTGACGGTCGTCGTCGTTGTCGCGTGTGCGCTCGGCCCGTTCACGCGCCACGATACCGTCGCGCGGATGTTAAGAGACGCTGACGCACGCGGCCTCGGGGGCGTGCAGGTCGTCGAGCTTCACACCGTCGAGCGCACCGCGGAGTTCTACGCCGCGGGCCGTCTCGCTTACGACGATGGCGGCGAACCCCTGAAGCTCGAAGGCGCGAACGAAGTCGCGGACTTCGCCGCCGCGCACGACGGCGCGGCGCTCGTCATCGTCCCACTCGAATACCAGGAACAACTCTGGCAGGAGCCGCGCCTCACGCCCGAGCACGTCGGCGACAACGGGTTGAACGCGCTCGTGCTCGTCAGGACGAAATGAGGGTTCTGGGTTTTAGGCTTTGGGTTCTGGGTTATGGGTGTCGGTAAGAAGAAGCACGCTCTGTATCGTGCGCTCGACCCCAGAACCCAGAACCCTCTTACCGTAAGGCTCGGTCGAAGAATTCTATGACGCGGCGGTCGTATGCCTCGTCCTGTTCGGGCGTGGCGGAGGCGAGCTTGAGTCCCGTGAGCGGGAGGTCTGTGTGAGTCTCGACGTTCGAGCGGGAGGGGAAGCAGCGCGCGAGAGTCTCGGTCGAGACTTTGAGCGCGCCCGCGTCCTCGCCCGACAGCAATAAGACCTGACGGTCGCCGAGCGACTCCGCGATTGTACACACGGACTCGTTCTTGTAGTGGCCCGCGAAATAGAGACGCGTGCCGAGTCGCGCGAGCACGCGGAGCACGCTGTTGTCGAGACCCGTGTGTTCGGCGACGACCGACCCGAGAATCTGGTCGGGCACGTCCGGCACGGAGTCGAGTATGACAGCGCGCGCGCCCTTATCCTGCCGCGCGGCCGCGAGCGCGGCATACGCGCCCATCTCAACGCCGTAGACGCCTACCGCGCCGCCGACCAGCCCGTGCCCCTGCGGCGTCTTGAGCCCGCGCAGAAACTCCAGCGCCGCGAGCGTGTCCTCCGTCTCGATTGTGCCGAAGCCCGAAGAGGCGACCGGCGGATTCTGCCCGTGCCCACGCATGTCGGGCAGGAGCACCGTCATGTTCGTCGTCTCGTTGAGCTTCACGCCCAGGTTCAGTAGCCACGAGCGGTCTGCGCCGTAGCCGTGAAGGAGCAGGACTGCGGGCGCGCCTTCCGCGCCGCGCAAGAGCCAGCCGCGCGCCTGCGTGCCGTCGCGGTTAGTCCAAGTCTCTTCTGTTGACTTGAGGCCACGGTCGGAGACGTGCGCGAACGTTTCGGGCGTGATGAGATAAGCCCGCTGCGGCGGCCGTGTCGCGCCGTAGACGAGCCAGATCGTCAGGCCGATGACGGCGAGCGCCGCTAGAAGTACGATGGGAAGCAGCGTGGCTAGAAACTTCCGGCCTGTTCTGCGTCGAGGAGACATCGCTTATACATTGTAAAGGCAAAGGGCGAAGTTAAAAAGTTGTGAGGGCGACGCGGCGCACACGCTCTGCGCGCTTTGGTACTAATATTGACCTCTGCGCGCGCCGACTCTATTCGACCTTTTCGCGCCGCGTTTCGTCCGCGTCGCCTTCGTCGAGCGCGAGCGCGTAGTCTTCGGGCGTGTTGACGTTCAGGAAGAAGCGCCGCGAGCCTTCGAGGTCACGAAGCTCTTCAAACTCCACGCGCCGCGCTCGTACGCGCGAGAGCAGAAGGCGCGGCCGCAGCTCGTCGGCGCGAATCATCTCCTCGACCTGCCCGAGGCAGACGCGCGCGCGGTACAGGGCACAGAGCGGTTGCAAGCGCCCGTCCTTCTGCAAGGGAACGACCGCGTCCAACTCGTCCGCGCACATCGAGGCGAGACGCGCCAGTAACTCGCCCGTGACGAAAGGAAGGTCGCACGCGACCACGGCCGCCCACTCCGCGCCGCACGACGCGAGCGCCGCGTGCAGACCGCCCAACGCGCCCACGCCCGCGCGCAAGTCCGTTACGACAGGAAGTCCGTACGACTCCGCCCCGTCCCGAGAGCTTACGACGCTCACGCGCGTCGTGACGGCCCGAAGCGTGCGGGCCGCCGACTCGACGAACGTACGCCCGCCGAGCGTCAGGCGCGACTTGTCCTCGCCCATACGGCTCGAAGCCCCGCCCGCGAGAATGAATCCTTCAATAAACATCGGTCTTCGGATACGGCCGCGCATCGAAGTTGTTAGCACGCGCGTGCGCGTGGCGGCAAGGCGCGCGGTTGAAACGAGCGCGCGATTAAGTCTTTAACTAAAGCAACTTGGACAGCCGCGTGCACATCTGTGTTTCACGCGGTGTTGCTTGACCGTGCCGGAACGGCGCAGTTATATTCGGGCCGTCGTCGGGCGCTGATGTCAAAGTCCCGCGCGAAACCCTCTTTCAAGCCTTCGGCCGTGCTGCCGTTTGTGCGAGAGATTTCCCGTCCCAGAGGTAACTTAATGAAAAGACCCGCGGTCGTGCTGTTCGCACTCCTTCTCACGCTCGGCGTGCCTGTCCTCGCGCAGACTAGCCCCGAGGCTTCTCCGCGCAAGGTCGAATACTTCCCGCTCGAAGACGTTCGCGCCGGGCAGAAGGGAATCGCGCGCACGGTCTTCTCCGGGGCCGAGCCGCAGGAGTTCGGGGTCGAAGTCCTCGGCGTCCTCTCGGGCTACCCGGCGCCGCGCCAGTCTTTGATTATCGCGCGCCTCTCAGGCACGCAGGTTGACCGCACGAGCGTCTTCGCGGGCATGTCTGGCTCGCCCGTATACATCGACGGCAAGCTCGTCGGCGCAATCTCCTACGCCTTCCCCTTCGCGAAGGAGCCCATCGCGGGCGTCACGCCGATAAAGAACATGCTTGACATCTTCGAGCGCGGGCGTCAGACGACCGCGGGCCGCGACGAGTTGGGCTTCGTGCGCGAGCCGCGCGCAGTCTCCTACTCCTCGCTCGCGGGCATGGACTGGAAGCCGCGGCTTCCCGGCGGACAGTCGGGCAGCGTCTCCTTCGTCGCGCCCGTCGCGACCGGCTCGCCCCTCGTAGGGCTTTTGGGTCAGCAGTTCGCGCCCATCGCGACGCCGCTCGTCTTCAACGGCTTCTCGCCGCAGGCCGTCGCGCAGTTCTCGACGCAGCTACAGGCTTACGGCCTCCTGCCCGTCGCGGGCGTCGGCGGGGCCGCGCCCCTTTCGCCGCTCGGCAAGGTGACAGACCAGACGCTCGCTCCGGGCACGTCCATCAGCGTCGAACTCGTGCGCGGCGACTATTCGGTCGCGGCCTCGGGCACCGTCACGCACCGCGACGGCGAGCGCGTATACGCCTTCGGCCACCCGTTCCTGAGCCTCGGCTCGTCCGACATGCCTATGTCCGAGTCAACGGTCGTCACCGTCATCCCGAACACGATGAACTCGTTCAAGCTGACGGTGCCGGGCCAGATGGTCGGAACCATTTCGCAGGATCGCTCGACGGGCATCTACGGACGGCTCTCGCAAGCGCCGAAGATGATTCCCGTCACCATCAATCTCCACAGCAACCGCGACCAGGTCGAGACCTACAAGTACGAGGTCGCCAGCGACGAATTCCTGACGCCGCTTCTGCTGAACATGACCGTCTACAGCACTATCACTTCGAGCGAGCGCAGCCTCGGCGACTCGACCGTCAGCGTGCGCGGCAGGATTGAAGTCAAAGGCCACGAGCCCATCACGCTCGAACGTCGCTTCTCGACGACGGGCGCGGGGATTAACGCCGCCGGGTCGGTTGCCGCTCCCGTGCAGGCGCTTCTTTCGAGCGGCTTCGAGGGCGTAGAGTTGGGCCAGATAACTCTCGACATCGCGGCTTCGGATTCGCGCCGCGCCGCGACGCTCGACCGAATCTCGCTCGACCGTAACGAAGTCCACAGCGGCGAGACCGTCGAGGTTCAGGCATACGTTCGTACTGAGTCTGGCAAGCAGTTCGTCCAGCGCATCCCGGTCTCGATCCCTGCGGACGTGCCGCCCGGTCAACTCGTCCTCTTCGTCGGCGACGGCGGAAGTTTGCAGCAGGCTTCGGCCTCGCAGAGCTTCGTCCCGAAAGACCTCGGTCAACTCGTCGGCGCGATAAACAAGATAAAGAAGAACGACCGCCTATACTGCAAGCTCTTCCGCATCACGACGGGCGCGGTCATCGGCACGGACGAGATGCCGAACCTTCCGCCCTCCTTCGTCGCCACGCTCAACAGCGACCGCGCCACGGGCGGCTTCACGCCCACCGTTCTCTCGCCGATTGACGAGAAGGAGCTTCCGCCCGCCGAGTACGTCATCTCGGGCCAGCAGCTCATCGCCATCAACGTGATTCGCTGAGAGCTTTCAAACTAAAGACTCAAATGGTCGGGGGCGAGATTTAAACATCTCGCCCCTACCTGTTTCGGGTGTTGCGTGAAGATTGAAGGCCATGTAAAAACATTGGCGCGGTAGGTAAATCTACGAGGTGACTATGAGACTCTACGCATTCATCGCGGCCGTGTCGATACTGACAATCGTGTCTGCCCGTACGGCCGCGGCGCAGGAGACCCGTGTGAAGTGGTTCGGGCACGCGGCCTTCTCGATTACGACGCCGCGCGGGAAAGTTCTGTTGATTGACCCGTGGCTGTCCAACCCCTCGAACCCCGAAGCGAAAGACGGTAAAGACCCGCTGGCCTCCGTCTCAAAGGTTGACTACATTCTGATAACGCACGGCCACCGCGACCACGTCGGAGACGCGGTAGAGATAGCAAAGAAGACGGGCGCGGTGCTCATCTGCAACCCCGAGCTGGCCGGCAACCTCGTAAAGCTCGCAGGCTTCCCCTCCAAGCAGGCCGAGACGGATGCCATCATGGGAATCGGCGGCGAGATAAGTATCGCCGACGGCGAAGTCACGGTCGCCATGACTTCGGCCGTCCATTCGAGCAGCGTCTACAATCCGAAGGCGGGGCCGACCGAGGCGGAGAGGGCATACGGCGGCAACCCCGCTGGCTTCGTAATAATGGTTAAGGGCGGCCCCGTCATCTACCATTCGGGCGACACGGCCTACTTCAAAGACATGGAGACCATCGGCGAGCAGTATCAGGTGGACTTGGCCCTGCTCAACATCGGCGGCCACTTCGGGATGGAGCCGCGCATGGCCGCGAGGGCCGCGAAATCCGTCCGCGCCGCGCTGGCAGTCCCGCAGCACTACGCGACCTTCCCCGGCATCGCTCAAAATTCAAACGACTTCGCCGCGGAGTTGAAGAGACTGAAGATACCTTTTTACGAGATGAAGCCCGGCGAGACCATCACGTATCGAGGAAGAGAGATGGTGAAGTAGGGCCGTGCCCGGTAGTTGATTTCAGACTCGCGGAATCACTTCGTAACTTCACGCCTGACGACGAAGAGGAAGCGCCTCTCCGAAGTCGGAACCAGCTTCTGCTCGAAACTGACGGGCAGCGTCTCAAGACGCTCGCGCAGAGTCTCGCCGCCGAACAGAAGCAGCAGGGGCACGCCCGAAGACCACTCGACGAGCGCGGGCAGCACTTCGGTGAAGCGTTCGAGCGCGCGGCATGTGAGCGCGTCGGCCGCGGGCCGCTTGACCTTCTCGAAGCGTTCGGCGACGACGCGCGCGCGTTCATTCAAGCCCAAGTCCCGAAGGGTCTCGCGAAGGTAGACGGCCTTCTTCCGCGAAGACTCGACGAGCGTTACGCTTATGTCCGGCCGCGCGACGAGGCATGGAATCGCGGGCAGCCCCGCGCCCGAGCCCACGTCGAAGACCGACGCGCCCTCCTTGATGAATCCTACGGCGAAGAGAGATTCGAGCACGTGTCGCGTCGCGAACTCCGCGGGCGCGCAGGGCGCTACGAGGTGCAGGTGCGCGTTCCAGTGCGCGACCGCCTCGAAGTAGCCGCACAGACGCGCGCGCGTCTCGTCATCAAACGCGACGCCGAACGCGGCCGTGTGCTCCGCCAGCGCTTTGTCAAACTCCTCGCGCGATGTTAGTTTTCGTTCAGCCATCTCCCGAATCATAGAGCGAAGATTAACGGATGTCAGAGCCGAAAGTCAGCCCCTTGCCGGACACACGCACGCTCGCCTCCGAGCACGAGCGTCTCGGCCGCGCGGCCGTGGAGATTGTAGCCGCCTACGCGCGCACGCTCGACGACGCGCCCGTCTGCTCGACCGCCACGCCCGAAGAACTCGACGCGCTCTTCGACGAGCCTCTGCCCCAAGTGGGCGTGGGCCCCGAAGAGGTCTTCGAGCGGTTCGCGCGCGACGTGGTGCCGCATGCGATGAACATCCCGAGCCCGCGCTACTTCGGCCTCTTCAACCCGACGCCTCTGCCCGTCGCCGTCTGGGCCGACGCGCTCATCTCGGCGCTCAACCAGAACGGCGCGGCGTGGCGCAACTCTCCTTCGGCGAGCGCCGTCGAGGCGCGCGTGCTGCGCTGGCTCTGCGAGTTGATAGGCTACGGCGAAGGCGCTTTCGGCACGCTCACGAGCGGCGGGTCGGAGGCGAACCTCGTCGGCCTCAAGTGCGCGCGCGACCGCGCAATCGAGGGCGCGCGAGACCACGGCCTTCGCTCTTCGTCAACTACTGGTAAGCTTCTCGTCTATGCCTCCGAGCAGTCGCACTACTCCTTCGTCAAGAGCGTTGACATTCTCGGCCTCGGCCGCGAAGGGCTTCGCAAGATTGAGACCAACTCGCGCTTCCACATACGCACGGACGTTCTGCGCGAAACCATCGCGCGCGACATAAGCGAAGGGCACACGCCCGTCTGCATCGCGGGCGCGGCGGGCGCGACCTCGACCGGCGTTGTAGACCCTCTGGACGAGTTGGCGGACATCGCGCGCGAGTTCGGGCTCTGGTTCCACGTCGATGCGGCGTACGGCGGCGCGCTGGCATTCTCCGAGAAGCACCGCGCGCGCCTGCGCGGGATAGAGCGCGCCGACTCCGTGACCATAGACCCGCACAAGTGGATGTTCGTCCCCTTCGAGTGCGGGGCGCTGCTCGTGCGCGACGGAGGCCGAGTGCTGCGCGACGCCTTCGATATCACGCCCGAATATCTGAGCGAAGAGCGCGGCGGAGCGGACGTTGAGTACGACTTCTTCCGCTACGGCCAGCTTGGCACGCGCCGCGCGATGGCCTTGAAGGTCTGGATGGCCCTGAAGACCGTCGGCGTGCGCGGCTACGCGGAGACGGTGGAGCGGCAGATTGATTTAGTCAAACATCTCGCGGCTCGCTTCGACGAGTCGGAGGAGTTCGAGCGCGTGGGCGAGGTCGAGACGGCGCTCTGCTGCGTGCGCTTCATGCCGAAAGAGGTTCGAGAGAGGTCGGGCGAGGAGCAGGACGATCTTCAACGCGCCTTGCAGCGACGCGTGGAGCTATCGGGCGGCGCGTGGCTCGCGACCACGGTGCTCGACGGGCGGCGCGCGCTCCGCATAAACGTCAACAGCTTCCTGACCGAACGCCGACACGTTGACTATCTGGTAGAATTGCTGCGGCGCGAAGGCGCGAAGCTCTTAAGCGGAGGGAAAGAGTGATGAGGCATTCAAAAATCAGTGTTGCGGTGCTCTTCTCACTCGTCGCACTGTCGTTACTTGTCGCGGGCCCGGCGCTCGGGCAGGGGACGCGCCGGAGTCGCCCATCACAAAAGGACGCGCCCGCTAAGGTCGTTTCGAGGACTGACGCAGGCGTCAAATCGCTCGCGGTCTTACACACGCGCGCGGAGTTTGACGCCGTGGCGCGCGTCTACACCGACCAGCCGTACGCACTGCCGCACGTCCTCTTCGTCATCGACCGGCGCGACCACGACAAGATTTATTACGTTAACTCGCAACGCTTCCGCTTTCACAAGGACTTCGTCAAGGGCACGTACCTCTCGCTAGAAAACGCCGAGGACTTCTTCAAGAACAACTATCTGAAGGCCAACCGCCGCTTCATACTCGGCACGCTCGCGTGGCAAGCGCCCGTCAAGCGCTACACCTTCGAGTTCTGGGAGGGCGACCAGATAACGCCCGAACTCATCTCGCTCACGAATGAAGTCATCAAGAAGAGCTTCTTCGACCCGGTCGCCTTTAAGCCGAACTCGAACAAGCAGGAGCAGGACGGGGAGCAGGTCGCGGGGCTCGAACGCATCACGCAGAGCGACATCGCGCGCGAGCAGGACTACCAGGCGCTCAACGTCGCGAAGGGGCTCGGCCGCATACACATCATCGAGAAGCTCGACGAGCACGTCGAGATAGGCGACAACGAGATTCTCGTACTCAACGAAGTGCCGATAAGCCTTCAGCCGGTCGCGGGCATCATTGTCTCGAAGCCCTCGACCCCGCTCTCGCACATCAACCTCTTGGTGAAAGGCTGGGGCGTGCCGAACGCCTACATCAAGAACGCCAACGAGATTCTGAAGCAGTACGACGGCTGGTGGGTCTCCTTCGAGACGACGCCCGACAAGTACACCATCAAGCGCGCAGACCTCGACCAGCTCAAGGAGTATCAGGCGCGGCTCGCCGAAGTGAAGACGCGCATGACGCCGCGCTTCAACCTCGAAGAGCGAAGGCTCTTAGACCTCCCGCAGCAGCGCGCGCGCATGTCCGACGCCTTCGGCTCTAAGTCGGCCAACCTCGGCGAAGTTGCGCGCGCACGCATACCCGGCATAAGCGTCCCCGCTGGCTTCGGCATACCCATCGCGTACTACGAACAGTTCGTCAAAGAGAACAAGCTCGAAGACGCAATCTACGAGATGATGAACGACCAGAAGTTCGTACACGACCCGGCGTACCGGCGCGAGCGCCTCACCGAGATGCGCGCGCGCTTTAAGGCGGGGAAGGTCGGCGACGAGCTTCGCGAGGCTCTACTTAAGAAGGTTCACGCGGAGTACGCGGGCAAGGGCCTCTTCGTCAGAAGCTCCTCGAACGTCGAAGACCTGCCGAACTTCAACGGCGCGGGGCTATACGACACCGTCCCGAACGTGAAGGACGACGAGAAGCTTCTCGAAGCCGTGAAGACCGTGTGGGCTTCGCTCTGGAACTTCGAGGCGTACGAGGCGCGCGAGCGCGCGGAGATAGACCACTCGAAGGCATTCATGGCCGTGCTCGTGCAGGAGGGCGTCAACGCGGACAGCGCGGGCGTGATGATTACGACCGACCCGTTCGACTCGGACAACCGCGGCGCAATCTACATCAGCGCCAAGCGCGGCCTCGGCATAAAGGTCGTCGAGGGCAAGAAGATCGCGGAGCAGATTCTCTTCCTCCCGCGCGCGAACTCGGTCAGGATTCTAACGCGCTCCGAAGAGGACAGCCTGCTCACGTTCGACGAGCAGGGCGGCGTGAAGGAGATTCCGATCTCGGGCGCGCGCGCGGTGTTGACCGACGAAGTCGTGAAGAAGCTCGCGCGCGCGGCCTCGCAGATAAAGACTGTCTTCAAGGGCAAGGAGCAGGACATCGAGTGGGTATACATGCGCGGACAGGTTTACATCGTTCAGTCGCGCCCGTACGTGCAGGGTGGATGATGAGAGCGACGCTGTCGAAAGTCAGAACGGCCGCATACGCGCTCGCGCTCGTTACGCTCGCGGCGTTCGCGAACGGGTGCGGTGCGACGAAGAACGCACCGCCGTCGGACGCGGGCGCGCAGCCTTCGTCATCCGAGTCTAACAACAACGCGGCGGCCCCCTCGACCACGGACGTTGTGAAGCTGAGCGCCGACATAGAGCGGCTTGAGAAAGCAGCCGAGCGCAATCCCGGCGACGAGGACATGCGCGACGAGCTGGCAAGTGCATACGTCCGGCGCGGCGACGCCGAGCGCGCGTCGGGCCAGCCGCAGGAGGCACTCAAGGACTACCAGCGCGCGCTCCGTCTAGACCCGAACAACGACGAGGCGCAGAAGAACGCGGCCGATACGGAGAGGCAACTCGGCGGCGGCGAGCAGGAGGACGAGAACGGCGCGCCACTTCCGCCGCCCATAACGCCGAACGTCGCGGAAGACGACGACAAGCCATCCGCGCACGCGAACGAGAAGCCGACGGCTACACCTAAGAAGCAGTGATGAGAAGAGCTGTCGGCGCTCAGCACTCAGCGCTCAGCACTCAGCTTTAAATCCTTTGCGACCTTTGCGACTGCTTAGCGACCCTTGCGTTTAGGCAATGGTTCTTAAACCGCAAAGCCTTAAGAGGAGACGCGAAGGGCGCTAAGAGAGTTTGGCTGACCGCTGAAAGCTGACCGCTGACCGCTATCCAAAGATGCTAATAATTCCTGCGATTGATCTGAGGGACGGGAAGTGCGTGCGTCTGACGCAGGGGCGTCGGGCCGAGTCGAAGGTCTACGACGGCGACCCCGTCGAGATTGCGCGAAGGTTCGAGGAGGCGGGGGCGCGCATGCTCCACGTCGTAGACCTCGACGGCGCATTCGCGGACAAGAACTCGAAGAACCGAAAAGTGGTGCGGCGTATCATCCGCTCCGTGGAGATTTCCGTGCAGTTCGGCGGCGGACTTCGCAGCGTCACGGACGTGCAGCAGATGATCGAGTACGGCGCGGCGCAGGTCGTCATCGGGACGCTCGCCGCCGAGTCGCCGGAGACCTTGGAGAAGTTCGTGCAGCTCTTCGGCTTTCGAGTCTGCGTCGGCATAGACGCGCGGCGCGGCGTCGTGCTCACGCACGGTTGGGAGAAGGAGGGCCGCCACACCGCCTCTGCTCTCGCGCGGCGCGTGGCCGACGCGGGCGTTGACCGAATCGTCTACACGGACGTTGCGCGCGACGGAATGTTGTCAGGCCCGAACCTCGAACAGACGTGCACGATTGCGCGAGAGTCGGGCCTGCGTGTGACTGCGTCGGGCGGCGTCTCTTCGCTCGCGGACTTCGCGCGTTTGAAGAAGATTACGGGTTGCGGCGTTGACAGCGTCATCGTCGGCAAGGCGCTCTATGAGGGGCGTTTCACTCTGAGGGAGGCTTTGAGAGCCGCATGAGCACGGAGCCGAAGAGCATCTACGCCGAACGAATCCTGGAAGGCCGCGTGGCCTTCGTCACGGGCGGCGGCACGGGGATAACGGGCGGCGTCGCTCGCGCGCTCGCCGAAGCTGGCGCGCGGGTCGCGCTCGTCAGCCGAAAAATCGAGAACCTTGAGCCCGCCGCCGCGAAGATTCGCGACGCGGGCGGCGAAGCTCTCGCCGTCTCAGCCGACGTGCGCGACTTCGCGCAGGTCGAGCGCGCCGTCGCCGCGACCGTCGAACAGTTCGGCCGCATAGACATCGTCGTCAACGGCGCGGCCGGAAATTTCTTGTGTCCCGCGTCCGACCTTTCGCCGAACGGCTTCGGCACGGTCGTCGACATCGACCTCAAGGGCACCTTCAACGTCTGCCGGGCGTCGTTCGAGGAGTTGAAGAAGCATCGCGGACAGATACTCAACATCAGCGCGACGCTCCATTACCTCGGCACGCCCTATCAACTTCACGTCGCGGCGGCGAAGGCGGGCGTGGACGCTCTGACGCGTAACCTCGCGGTCGAGTGGGGCGAGCACGGCATACGCGTCAACGCAATCGCGCCCGGCCCCATCGAAGACACCGAAGGCATGAAGCGGCTCGTGCCCGCGGACGTGAAGGAGCGCCTGCGCCGCAAAATCCCCCTCGGCCGCTTCGGGCGCATACGCGACATCGAACAGTGCGCCCTCTTCCTATGCTCCGACGCCGCCTCCTTCATCAACGGCGCTGTCCTGGTCGTGGACGGCGGCCACTGGCTCAACGGAAGAGTGATAAGTGACGAGTGATAAGTGATAAGAGGAAAGGCAATGGGCTTCCTCTCATCATTCTCATCACTTATCACTCATCACTTATCACTTATGATTGGTCTTCAGCCTTCGACATTCGAGGAGTTCGAGCGCGAGGCGGCGCGCGGGAACGTCGTGCCCGTCGTGCGGACTGTGCTCGCCGACTTGCAGACGCCCGTGAGCGCATTCATGCGCGTGGCGGGCGGCGCGGGCCACGCGTTCCTGCTCGAATCGGTCGAGGGCGGCGAGCGCATCGCGCGCTACTCTTTCATCGGCGCGAGGCCGGAGACGGTCGTGCGCGGGCGCGGCGACGTGACGTACGTCGAGCGTCGCGGCGAAACGGAAGAGCTTCGCGGCGTGCGCGCGATTGACTACCTTCGCGAATACTTCGGCTCGCGTCGGCTCGCGCGGCGCGCTGGCGTAGCGCCGATGGCGGGCGGCGCGGTCGGTTATCTCTCGTATGACGCCGCGCGTTGGTTCGAGCCCGTGCTCGAAGGCGAGCTTAAAATTTCCGAAGGCCGCGACGAGGCGGTCTTCATGCTCTTCCGAACCGTGCTCGCCTTCGACCGCGTGCGCCAGCAGATAGAGATAACTTCGGTCGTGCTCACGGAAGAGGCGTCGGGAAGCCCTGCGCGCCTGAAGGAGCTTTACGAAGAGGCCGTGACGGAGACGGCTCGCGTCGAGGCTTTGCTCTCGGAAAGCTCGGCCGCGCCGAAGGCTTTTGATGAAGGCGTCGCTTCTGAAAACGGAGCGGGCGACTCGATTGGGCGTTCACTCGAAGCCGAAGAGCCGGAGCGGTTCGAGTCTAACTGGACTCGGCGCGAGTTTGAGGCGGCCGTCGCGCGCGTCAAAGAGCACATCGCGGCGGGCGACTGTTATCAGGCAGTGCTCTCGCAGCGCTTCTCGAAGAGGACGCGGGTTGACCCCTTGCAGGTCTACCGCGCGCTGCGCGCGACGAACCCTTCGCCCTACATGTACTTCCTACGCGCGGGCGGCGAGTCGGTCGTCGGCGCGTCGCCGGAGATGCTCGTGCGTTGTCGCGGGCAGCGTCTCGACTACAGGCCGATTGCGGGGACGCGCAGGCGCGGCGCGACCGAGACCGAAGACTGGCTTTTGGGCGAAGAGATGCGCTCGGACGAGAAGGAGGTCGCGGAGCACGTCATGCTCGTTGACCTCGGCCGCAACGATTTGGGCCGCGTCTCGGACTACGGTTCGGTCGAGGTCGGCGAGCTTATGAGCGTCGAGAGATACTCGCACGTGCAGCACCTCGTCACCTCTCTTCGTTCGCGTCTGCGCGACGACCGCGACCGCTTCGACGCGCTGGCCGCGTGCTTCCCGGCGGGCACTGTCTCGGGCGCTCCGAAGGTTCGCGCGATGCAGATAATCGGCAGTCTTGAGCCCGACGCGCGCGGCGTCTACGCGGGCGCGGTGCTCTACGCGGACTACGCGGACAATCTCGACTCGTGCATCGCCATACGCACGGTCCTGCTGCGCGACTCGCGCGCGCACGTACAGGCGGGCGCAGGCATCGTCGCCGACTCAATCCCAGAGCGCGAGTATGAAGAGACGGTCAACAAGGCGCGCGCAGTCCTCAACGCAATCGAGATGGCCGAGCGGGGACTATGAAGGCAAAGGTAAAGAACAGAACCGCGAGCGGTAGCGAGCGGGTTGGCGCTTCGGCCACGAGCCCGTTCCACCTAGGTGCGACCAACTCGCTACCGCTCGCGGTTCTGTTCGCCTTCTGCCTTCTGCCGTTCGCTTTCGCGTGCAACGCTGGCGGCAACTCGGAGCCGCATGTAAGTTCCGACACCGCGCGGCGCGAGCTTTTCCTACGCGGCTACGATTACAGGGAGGACGCGTTCCTCAACTGCGCGAAGGAGGGCGAGGCGGTCTGCGTCAGGCTCTTCGCATTCGCGGGCATGAGCATGGAGGTTAAGAACGAGGAGGGCGAGACCGCGCTCTTCCTCACGGCACGCAACGACCGCGCGAAGGCCGCGCGAGAACTGCTCAAGTCGGGCGCGAACGTGAACGCGCGCGACCGCCTCGGCGTCACGCCGCTCATGCGCGCGGTGATGTACGGCTCGGTCGAGACCGTCAAGACCTTCCTCGAATTCAAGCCCGACCTCGGCGCGCAGACGACAGACCCGGAAGCGCCCGGCTCGACCGCGCTCATGTTCGCCGTCGCGAAGAACAGGCCCGAGATTGTGGACGTACTGCTCGACGCGGGCGCGGACATAAACCAGTCCGACAACGTCTTCGGTACCGCTCTCACGTGGGCCGCGTACTACAACCGCGACGACATCGCCGCGCGACTCCTCGAACGCGGCGCAGACCCGAACGTCGCGAGCACGGACGGACACACTGCGCTCATGTCCGCGTCCGCGCGCGGGAGCGTGGCGCTCGTCGAGTCGCTGCTCGAACACGGCGCAGACCCCGCCGCGAAGGACAAGGAAGGTAAGTCCGTACTTAAGTGGGCCTCCGGCCGCCCCGAAGTCCTGAAGCTGATACAGGACGCGGCTGCGTCGAAGAAGAAGAGCCCGAACGGTAACGCAAACAGTAACGCGAACAGTCAGAGCGATGGGCGATAAGATTCTACTCGTAGACAACTACGACTCGTTCACATACAACCTCGTCCAATACTTGGGCGAGTTGGGCGCGGACGTGCACGTGCGTCGCAACGACGAAGTGACCATACGCGAGGTCGAAGGCGAGATACGTCCAGACCGCATAGTCATCTCGCCGGGGCCGGGCACGCCGGACGAGGCGGGCGTGACGTTAGAGTTGATTGCAAACCTCTCGGGCCACGTCCCGATTCTCGGCGTCTGCCTCGGTCATCAGTCAATCGGGCAGATTTTCGGAGGCCGCATCGTGCGCGCGCCCGCGCCCGTCCACGGCAAGCCCGCCGAGATTTGCCACGACGGCAAGACCATCTTCGAGGGGCTCGAATACCGCTTCAACGCGGGCCGCTACCACTCGCTCATAGTCGAGCGCGATAGCTTACCCGACTGCCTCGAAGTCTCCGCCACGACGCCCGACGGCATCATCATGGGGCTGCGCCATCGGCGTCTGAAGGTCGAGGGCGTACAGTTCCACCCCGAGTCAATCCTCACGACCGAAGGCAAACGCCTGCTCGCGAACTTCTTGAAGCTATAAGCTATCAGCGGTCAGCATTCAGCCAAACCCCTTTCGCGCTCTTTACGCCTTCTTTGCATCCTTTGCGTTTAGACGTTCGGACTTAACCGCGAAGGCCGCTAAGTGGACGCGAAGGCCGCAAAGGTCTTAAGCTGAAAGCTGAAAGCTGACCGCTCTCTTATGCCCGACGACAAGCAACAGAACTCAAGGCCGACGTGGCTGCTGCCGACGCCCGCGCGTAGGGACGAGCCCACGGCCACGGCGTCGCAGTTGCGAGAGTTCACGCTGCGACTGATGCGCGGCGAGAACCTTCGGCGCGAAGAGGCCGCGGAGTTTCTCGGCGCGCTGCTCGATGGCGGCGCGACCGACGCGCAGATTGGCGCGGCGCTCGTCGCGCTCGCCGTGAAGGGCGAGACCGTCGAGGAGCTTGCGGGGCTCGCGTCCGCAATGCGCTCGCGTGCCGTGCGTATACGCTCGCGACACGAGTGCTTCATAGACACTGCGGGCACGGGTTCGAGCGCCGCGAAGACCTTCAACGTCTCGACGGCAGCGGCCTTCGTCATCGCGGGCGCGGGCCTCGCCGTAGCGAAGCACGGCAGCCGCGCGGCGACCAGTCGCTCGGGCAGCGCCGACGTGCTCGCGGCGCTCGGCGTCAACGTCTCGGCCGCGCCCGAAGTCTCCGAGACCTGCCTCAACGAGATAGGCATCTGCTTCATGTTCGCGCCGCTCTACCACGGCGCGACAGCGCGCGTCGCCGGCGTGCGCAGAGAGTTGGGAGTGCACACGACGTTCAACCTGCTCGGCCCCTTAACGAATCCGGCGGGTGCGCCGCGACAGATAATAGGCGTGTGGCACGAGGCGCTGGTCGAGCCCTTGGCGCGTACGCTCGCGGCGCTCGGGTCTGTGCGCGCGTGGGTCGTGCACGGGCTCGACGGGCTGGATGAGGTGACGCTCGCGGGCAGTACGAAGGTCGCGGAGGTTTCGGACGGAGGCGTGCGCGTCTTCGAGGTCTCGCCCGAAGAGTTCGGGCTTGAGCGCGCGCCGCTCGAAACTCTGCGCGGCGGGGACGCGGCGGAGAACGCGCGCACGATTCGCGCGATACTCGCGGGCGAGCAGCGCGACGCGGGCCGCTCGCTCGTCATAGCGAACGCCGCGGCCGCGCTCTACGTCGGCGGACGCGCTGAGAGTTTAAGGGATGCCGCCGCGCTCGCCGCGCGCAGCATTGACGATGGCGCGGCGCTCTCGAAGCTCGAACAACTCACGGACGCGTCGAAGGGTTGAAACGTGCCGGACGACTTTCTCACGAAGATAATCGCGAAGAAGCGCGAACGCCTCGACGCGTCGAAGGCTGTGCGCGCGCGGGATGACGTGCGGCGCGACGCTCTGGCTTTAAGGAAGGATGCGAAGCCACACGCTCTGCGCGCGGCGATTGAACGCGCGGGACGCGTCAACGTCATCGCGGAGTTCAAACGCGCGTCGCCCTCGAAGGGCTTGATACGCGGCGACGCTTCGGCGGGCGAGACGGCCCGCGCATACGTGCGCGGCGGCGCGGCGGCCGTCTCGGTGCTCACGGAGGAGGACTACTTCCGCGGCTCGCTCGAAGACCTGCGCGAAGTAAAGCTCGGCGCGAGCCTGCCCGTGCTCCGCAAGGACTTCGTCTTCGACGAGTATCAGGTCTACGAATCTGCCGCCGTCGGCGCGGACGCGCTCCTGCTCATCGTCGCCGCGCTCGACGACGAGACTCTCGCGCGCCTGCGTAGTCTCGCCGAGGACGAGTTGGGTTTGGACGCGCTCGTCGAGGTTCACACCGAAGAGGAGATGCGGCGAGCGGCACGCGCGGGCGCCGCGCTCATCGGCGTCAATAACCGCGACCTGCGAACCTTCAACGTCTCGCTCGACACTTCCGTCAAGCTCGCGCCGCACGCGCCCTCGGGCTCTCTGCTCGTAAGCGAGAGCGGCATTAGCGGCGCAAGCGATATCGCGTTGCTGCGCGCGTGCGGCTTCAGTGCGTTCCTCGTCGGCGAGACGTTGATGCGCGCTGGCCGACCCGAAGAGACTCTGCGCTCGCTCGTCGGCGCGCGGGATGAATCGGACTCCTGAAAGCTTATGACGCTCGTTAAGGTCTGCGGAATCACGAACCTCGAAGACGCGCTCGCGGCGATAGAAGCGGGCGCGGACATGCTCGGCTTCAACTTCTACGCGCGAAGCCCCCGACACGTCGGGCCTGCCGAAGCACGACGCGTTATCGAGCGTATGCCGGAGAGCGTCGCGCGCGTCGGCGTCTTCGTCAACGAGTCTTCGCCTGACGATGTTTTGAGCGTAGCGCGCGAGTCGGGCATATCGGCCGTTCAACTTCACGGCGACGAGACGCCGGAGTTCTGCCGCGCGCTCGGAGAGTTAACGACTATCAAGGCGTTGAGGGTAGGGAAGGGCTACGACGCCGCGCGGGCTGCCGCCTTCGAGACCGACGCAGTTCTACTCGACGCGTATGCCCCGGACGCCTTCGGCGGCACGGGCCATACCTTCGACTGGGCGCACGCGCGCGCGACGCGCGAGGTCGTGCCCAAGCTCTTCCTCGCGGGCGGACTCAAACCCGAGAACGTCGCCGCCGCAATCGAGGCGGTCGGCCCATACGCCGTGGACGTTTGCAGCGGCGTCGAGACCTCGCCCGGCCGCAAGAGCCCACAACTCATGCGCGACTTCGTCAACGCAGTCCGTGCAGAAGAAGGCGGAAGGCAGAAGGCAGAACGCAGTCAGGAGAGCTTTATCCGCTGACCGCCTTCCTTCATTCAGCAAGGGCTACGCTCGTGTGGCCCCGACTGCCATCTGCCTACTGCCTTCCGCCTCCTTTTCCTTGACTCGCCTCCCACCCCTTCGGTTATTCTGGTCTTGAACAAGCAGGGCCTCGATTCCATTGTTGTGGGCGCGCCCCGTATCTGTCCCACCTAACATTTCACGTCCGAGCAATAGCCGCGAGAGAGTCAGACCCCGATGACCGCAACATCTCGAACGAGAGACGGCCGCCGTCAGAGCGCGCGCGATCAGGGGCGTGTGCTGCTCGTGGCCGACGACCCGCGCGTCGCGGCCTACTCGGGCGCGCTCGAAGAGGCGGGCTTTACCGTCGCGGGCGTCGCGGGCGGCGCGCCTGCGCTCGTAGCTCTGCAACGCGCGCGCCCGCACGTCGTCGTCGCCGACGCGGGGCTTAAAGGCATACGCGCCGCCGAACTCGCGCGCATGCTCTCCGAGGCGCAGGACGCAGTCCCCGTCATACTCGCGGGCGTCGAAGATGCGACGCTGGGGTTGCGTCTTGAGGCGATGGAGTCGGGCGCGTCGGACTACTTCCAACTCCCCTCTGACCTGCCTCTGCTCGTCGTGCGCGCGCGCCAGCTCGTCTCGCTCGTCCTCACAATCGAGCGCCTGCGCGCCGAGGCCGACCGCGACTACCTTACGGGGCTCGCGAACCGTCGGCGCTTCCGGAAGGCTCTGGGGCAGGAGGTCGAGCGCTGGCGACGTTACCGAATACCTTGCTCGCTCCTGATGCTCGACGTTGACCACATGAAGCTGATCAACGACGCGCACGGACATCCGGCGGGCGACCGCGTGATACGTCTCGTCGCGAGCGCGCTGACAGAGCTTTCGCGCGACAACGACACGGCCGCGCGACTCGGCGGCGAAGAGTTCGCGCTGCTGCTCGCGGGCGTGGGGAGCGAAAAGGCTCAGGCCGCGGCCGAGCGCCTGCGTATCGCGGTCTCCACTCAGCCGCTCGAAGAGATAGGCGTCGTGACGATAAGCGTCGGCGTCGCCTCGTGCCCCGACAACGCGCGCACCGAGCGCGAGCTTTTCGGCACGAGCGACGCGGCGCTCTACCGCGCCAAGCAGGAGGGACGAAACATGAGCGTCGTCGCGAGCGCCTTCGGCCCGGCCGCGCACGTTTCGTAAATCCGCGCGTGTTGGGCTAGACTCACATCACCGACTTATATGTCGCGGCGGCGAGTGCAGAGTCACTCACCGCCGCTCAAAATTTTAGGAAGGCTTCTTGTCAACAGTCGGGTGCGGCCCTGTTGACCCGGCCGCTTTAACTTCATGGGCGAGACACGAGAAGTAAACCCGGACGCGGGCGGACACTGGGGGCCTTACGGCGGGCGCTACGTGCCCGAGACCTTGATGGCCCCGCTCGAAGAGTTGACCGAGGCGTTCGACGCGGCGCGCGACGACGCGGAGTTTCACGGCGAGTTCGCCGCGCTGCTTCGAGACTACTCCGGACGCCCCACGCCGCTCTTCTTCGCGCGTCGTCTGACCGAGCACGCGAATGGTGCGCGTGTCTATCTCAAGCGCGAAGACCTCTCGCACACGGGCTCGCACAAGATAAACAACGCGCTCGGGCAAGTCCTGCTCGCTCGACGGATGAAGAAGGAGCGCATCATCGCGGAGACGGGCGCGGGCCAGCACGGCGTCGCGACCGCCACTGTCTGCGCGCTCTTCGGCCTCACTTGCGTCGTCTACATGGGCACGGAGGACGTGCGACGCCAGCGCCTCAACGTCTTCCGCATGAAGCTCCTCGGCGCTGAGGTGCGAGAAGTTGACTCGGGCTCGCGCACGCTCAAGGATGCAATCAACGAGGCGCTGCGCGACTGGGTGACGAACGTCGCAGACACTTACTACCTCTTGGGGAGCGCGCTCGGGCCGCACCCCTACCCGCTCATGGTTCGAGAGTTTCAGAGCATCATCGGGCGAGAGGCGCGCGCGCAGATACTTGAGCAGGAGGGGCGTCTGCCCGACGCTCTCGTCGCGTGCGTCGGCGGCGGCTCGAACTCGATTGGACTGTTCCACCCGTTCCTCGGCGACGCGTCCGTGCGGATGGTCGGAGTCGAGGCGGGCGGCACGGGCGCGGAGCTTGGTCTTCATGCGGCGCGCTTCAACGAGCGGGGCGGCGGTCGCCCCGGAGTCCTTCAAGGGACGATGAGCTACGTGCTTCAGGACGAGCGCGGACAGATAGCCTCGACGCACTCTATATCCGCCGGTCTCGACTATCCATCCATCGGCCCCGAGCACGCGTTCCTGCATGACGCGGGCCGCGTCGAGTACGTCTCGGCCTCCGACGACGAAGCACTCGAAGCCTTCCGTCTGCTCTCACAACTCGAAGGCATAATCCCCGCCCTCGAATCCGCACACGCCGTCGCACACGCGCTCAAGCTCGCGCGAGAGTTGACGCGCGAGCAGTTGATAGTCGTAAACCTCTCGGGCCGCGGCGACAAGGACGTTCACACAGTCGCCGAGAAGACGGGCGAGGAGATTTCGTGAGCGGCGACGAAGCTAAAGGGAGTCGAATCAGCGACGCCTTCATGCGCCTTCGCAGCGAAGGCCGTCGCGGCTTCATCCCGTTCATCACCGCAGGCGACCCAGACCTTGAGACGACGCGCGCCCTCGTCGTCGCGCTCGCGCGCGCGGGCGCGTCGGCAATCGAATTGGGCGTGCCCTTCAGCGACCCCGTCGCGGACGGCCCCACGATTCAGCGTTCGTCCGAACGCGCTCTGCGTCGCGGCGTCTCGCTCTCGGACGTGCTCGCCTTAGTCTCGGACGCGCGTCGCGAGACGGACGTGCCCGTCGTGCTCTTCGGCTACTTCAACCCGATTCTGCAGTTCGGCGTCGAGCGTTTCGCCGACGAAGCGGCGCGCGCGGGCGCGGACGGCGTGCTCGTCACAGACCTCGTGCCCGAAGAGTCTGCCGACTTCAACGCTGCCCTCGCGCGTCGCGGCCTCGACCAGATTTTCCTCGTCGCGCCGACAACGTCCGACGCTCGCCTCCGCTCGATTGCCGCGCGAGCGAGCGGCTTCGTCTACGCGGTCTCTCGCGCGGGCGTCACGGGCGCGCGCACGGACTTGAGCCTTGATGCCGCGCGCCTCGTCGCGCGCGTCCGCGAAGTCTCAAGTTTGCCCGTCGCCGTAGGCTTCGGCATCTCCACGGCCGTGCACGTCGCCGAAGTCTGGAGTTACGCCGACGCGGCCGTCGTCGGCTCCGCACTCGTCGCCGAGATAGAGAAGCACGAAGGACGCCCAGACCTCGTCGCGCGCGTCGGCGACTTCGCCCGCTCTTTGCTGCCTTAAAACAGAACCGCGAGCGGTAGCGAACGGGTCTCAAGGTTCGACGAAGACGCGTTTGTAGGAACTCGCGACCCGGTCGCTACCGCTCCCGATTCTGTTGTTGTCCGCCGCGCTCGACTTAAAAGTGCGGCTATCGTATATTGTCGCTGCTTCCGTAACAGACAGTCCCTCATCCTACCCGCCGGGGATGAAAAAAACTTTGTTGCAGGTGTGAAACACTGTTCCATTCTCGCGCCGTTTGTGTTAGACTCTGCAGGTCTTAAGCTTTAGGACACAAATTTAAAAGCGTAGAGAAGGGACGAGAAAGAATGGTAGCAACTATGGCTGACAGGCAGGGCGCAGACCGCGGCAAGGCCGTCGAGGCGGCGCTCGCAAACATCGAAAAGAAGTTCGGCAAGGGCTCGATCATGCGCCTCGGCGATAAAGAGGTGATTGACATCCCTGCCATCTCGACGACCTCGCTTTCGCTCGACTCCTCCATCGGCGTCGGCGGCATCCCGCGCGGTCGCATCATAGAAATCTACGGCCCGGAGTCTTCCGGAAAGACCACGCTCGCGCTGCACATCGTGGCCGAGGCGCAGAAGTCCGGCGACGTTGCGGCATACATTGACGCAGAGCACGCCATGGACTCGGAGTACGCCGGCAAGCTCGGCGTCAACATCGAGGAGCTTCTCATCTCGCAGCCCGACTCGGGCGAGCAGGCGCTCGAAATCGCCGAAGCGCTCGTCCGCTCGAACGGCGTCGGCGTCATCGTCATCGACTCGGTGGCGGCGCTCGTGCCGCGCGCGGAGTTGGACGGCGAGATGGGCGACTCGCTTCCGGGCCTTCAGGCCCGCCTGATGTCGCAGGCGCTTCGTAAGCTCACGGCGGTCGTCGGGCAGACGAACACGTGCCTCATCTTCATCAACCAGATTCGCGAGAAGATAGGCGTCATGTTCGGCTCACCAGAGACGACGACCGGCGGCCGCGCCTTGAAGTTCTACTCCTCCGTCCGACTCGACATACGACGCATCGGCGCGATTAAGGACGGCGACCGCGTCGTAGGCAACCGCACGAGGGTCAAGGTTGTGAAGAACAAGTGCGCGCCGCCTTTCCGCGAGTGTGAGTTCGACATCATGTACGGCGAGGGCATCTCGCGCGAGGGCGACGTACTCGACCTCGCCGTGACGAACCGCGTCGTCGAGAAGGCGGGCGCGTGGTTCTCCTACGGAGGCGAGCGTTTGGGTCAGGGCCGCGAGAACTCCAAGACGACGCTGCGCGAGAACCCGGAAATGCTCGGCCGCATCCAGAACGACGTTAAGAAGGCGCTCGGCTTCCCCGTCCACGGCGAAGAGGAAGCGGCCGACGCGGCGAAGAAATAGGACGGCAACAGAACCGCGAGCGGTAGCGAGCGGGTATGAGTTACATGGAGCGTACGTGCCCAGTAACTCATGCCCGCTCGCTACCGCTCGCGGTTCTGTGACTTTACAGCCACGCCGCCGCACATGGATAATCGCGCGGCAAGAGACACCGCATAATCTTCTCTTCGCAATTTTTCAGATGGAGCAGACTGTCTTAATCAAGGGCGGCACCGTCGTCGCGATGGACGCTGCGGAGAGCGTCTTCGAGGGCGACGTGTTCGTGCGCGGCTCGCGCATAGAATCGGTCGGCCGCCCGTCCGTGGTTGCATCGGCCACGGCCGACGTGACGATTGACGCGCGCGGGTGCGCAGTGCTGCCCGGCTTCGTGCAGACGCACGTACACCTGTGCCAGACGCTCTTTCGCGGCGCGGCCGACGACCTTGAGCTGATCGACTGGCTCAAGAAACGAGTCTGGCCGATGGAGGCCGCGCACGACGCCGCAAGCCTCCGCGCCTCGGCGCGCCTCGGCATAGCCGAGATGATTCGCGGCGGCACGACCTGCGCGCTGACGATGGAGACCGTTAACCACACGGCCGAGGTCTTCCGCGTCGTGGAGGAGACGGGCTTCCGCGCGACCGTTGGCAAGTGCATGATGGACAAGGGCGACGAAGTGCCCGCAGCCCTGCGCGAAGAGACTGAGGATTCGATACGCGAATCGCTCGCGCTTCTTGAAGAGTGGCACGGGCGAGCGGAGGGGCGCGTGCGCTACTGCTTCGCGCCGCGCTTCGCCGTTAGCTGCACGCGCGAACTGATCGAACGCGTCGCGCGTCTGGCGCGCGAGCGCGGCGTGATGGTTCACACGCACGCTTCCGAGAATCGCTCGGAGTGCGAGATGGTCGAGCGCGAGACAGGCCGTAGGAACGTCGTCTATCTCGACTCGCTCGGCGTCTCGGGCGAGCACGTGCTGCTCGCGCACTGCGTACACTTGAGTGAAGAGGAACTCGGGCTGCTCTCTTCGACGGGCACGCACGTCTCTCACTGCCCTTCGTCGAACATGAAGCTCGGTTCCGGAATAGCGCCGGTCGCGGAGATGCTTGAGCGCGGCGTCTCCGTGTCGCTCGGCGCGGACGGCGCGCCCTGCAACAACCGCATGGACATGTTCACGGAGATGCGCTCGGCGGCGCTGCTTCAGAAGGTGAGCCGCGGGGCCGCGTCACTCCCTGCCGCGCGCGTGCTTCGCATGGCGACACTCGGGGGCGCGCGCGCACTCGGGCTCGGAGATGAAATCGGAAGCGTAGAGGCGGGCAAGCGCGCTGACTTAACCTTGATAGACCTCGAACGACTTCACACGACGCCGCGCCCCGAAGTGGTCTCGACAATCGTCTACGCGGCCGAGGCGACGGACGTGCGCACGGTTCTGATTGACGGCCGCATAGTCCTTCGGGACGGAACGCTCACGACGCTCGACGAGCGCGAAGTTATTGCGGAGGCGCGTCAACAGCACGAACTCCTCGCGGCGCGCTCGGGTGTCTGAGCCGGCGCGCCTCACCTCTCCACGTCGCCGACCACTATCATCAAGCCTTCTCTGTCCGGGACTGCCGTCACCGAGTCAGCGCCGTAGTAGACCGCGAAGCAGTGGTTGACATACCACTTCGGGTCGTAAGTCATCACGTCAGTCCCGCCGATGTTATAAGCCACGGGCACTGTCAGATTCTTCTCGCCGCCCGCGATGCGCGCGCGAATCTCCGCGTCGTGTATATCCCAGAGGCGCGCGAGTGCGCGTGCGCGCGAAGCCTGCGAGAAGGTCTGCCGCGCGGCGTCCGCGAGTGTGAGCGAGAAGAGAACGGCCATCGCCACGAGTGTGAAGTTGAGTGGGCGTCCGAGTCTTAACCGCCCGCGCGCGAAGTGGGCGGCGACCGCTCCGCCCGCGACCCACCCGACCGAGACGAGTGTGCATACGAGCACCGACTGCGCGACGACGAGAGCGCGCGGCGGCGGCGCGACCGACATTGCGTACGCCGCCGGGAAGAAACAGCAGAAGTATACGAACAGCCCCGACGCCGAAAGCCACAGCAGCAGCAGCGGCCGCCAACGTCTCGGCGACTCTTCGGAAGCGTCCGCGCGCAGCGATATGTAGAAAGATAGAATCGCCGCGAGCAGCAGCGCCGACCAGCGCGGCGCGAACGTGACGCCGTAGTTGTGCTCGGAGAATGCGTGGCTCAACGCGTTCGACATGGCGCGCGCGACGGTCGTGAGCAGGTCGGAGTGTGCGGGGAGCGTCGCCTCTCTCACACTGTTGCCCGGCGCGAGCGCGACCAACGCGAGCGCGACGACCGACCCGGAGAGCCCCGCGAAGAGTGTAGGGAGCAGACGCCTCCGGCGCGTCGCGTCCAGAAGGAACATTGTCGCCACGGCGGCGACCGCGAGCGCACCAACCTGCATCAGTGCGCTCGTCTCGGAAAAACCGCCCGCGTAGAAAGCCACGGCGAAGACGGCGAGGATTGAAGACTTGCCCGGCGCGCGTATGTCCGCGCGACGCAGTGCGCGCGCATAGAAGCCCGCGAGCGCCGTGAGGAGTATGAGCGGCGCGGTGTACGTGAGCATCCCCGTCTGCCAATAGAGCGCCTCGAAGACTCCGCCCGTGTTGTCTGCGACGGTGGCGTAGACAATCAACTCGGCCAGCAGAAAAGAGAAGAGAAGCGGCCCGCGCCCGAGTGACCTGTAAAGTAGTTCGTAGACGGCCCACGTCATCGCGGCGAGCCAGCAGACGAGCGCCGCGAGCGGAAGATAAGGCACGACTCCGGCTCCGAGTAGCTCGACGAGGCTGACGGTAAGCGTGAAGGAGAATCTTCCAGACCAGGCCGTGTAGAAATGCGTCTGCGTAGTCAGAAGGCCCGCCGTCCGCACAGTCCCCGCGGTGCAATAGTCGTCGGCCATGTAGCGCGTGAAGAGGCCGACGTACGCGTGAGCGGCGAGTCCCGAGGCGAGCAGCATGGCGAGCGCAGACGCGGCGAGAGAGAGGAGTTGCTCGCTCCCGCTCGTCTGGCCCGAATGTCGGGAAGTCTTCAAGTGAGTTCCTTGAAAGTTTCGGCGTGTGGATAGAGAAATGGCAGCTCGAAGGTAGCGGCTGTGGGGGGCACAATCGGCGTTCGAGCTGCCACTGGCGGGCACTGACTCTGTTCAGGCTTCGGGTGGCTGACCCTCACAGGCCGCACCGGCTGTTTGGCAACCGGCTCCACCCTCGGACGGCACGGATTATACACCTCTGCGGCAAACTGTCAACGATTTTTTGTGACGCATTTGACAAAAAACGGAGGCTTCGCATCCCGCTTTGACAGTGCCGTTTGCTACGCCTATACTCTGCAATCTGTCTGCGGGACAGCGTTTCCGGCCAGGTAGCTCAGTTGGTAGAGCACGCGACTGAAAATCGCGGTGTCGGCGGTTCGACTCCGTCCCTGGCCATCAGCACGGGTAACGAAAAGGGGCACTCTTCGGAGCGCCCTTTTTCACTTGTGCAACTCTAGCCAGCGAGCCTTTTCATGGCGACGGAGATTATCCGATGACGGACATCGCACAGACATTCATCTCTAAATCTCGTAGGCTCCTCTCGACGGACTATCTGCCGAAGATTGAGCGCTCGCTCGAAGGTCTGGGCGACGAGGAGGTCTGGTGGCGGCCGAACGAAGCCTCGAACAGCATCGGCAATCTACTGCTGCACCTTTGCGGGAACGTGAGCCAGTGGATTATCGGTGGAGTCGGCGGGCGTGAGGTCGAGCGGCACAGGCAGCAGGAGTTCGACGAGCGGCGGATGCTCCCGGCGCGAGAGCTACTGTCGAGAATGAAGCAGGTGCTGGCGGAGGCGGATGAGGTGCTTGGGAACGTAGACGCGGAGACGCTGCTGAGCAGTAGGCAAATTCAGGGTGACGAGATGAGCGTGTTGGAGGCTGTCTATCACGTGGTTGAGCATTTCGGGATGCACACCGGTCAGATCATCTACCTGAGCAAGATGAGAGGCGGCAGGGATTTGGAATTGTGACAGCCGCGCGATACAACGGGGCGCTAGTCTCATTCCGGTTCCGCATTCGCGCACTGACCGCGCAGCTAATGACCCGCGTCAGAGTCCAAGCTCTGGAAGCAAACCTTCTGCCTGAGTCAACGAAAACGTTGAAGGTGCCCGCCAATCTCTGTTAGGCTCTTCGCAGCACATTCATTCTCTCCGAATGTGCCTCCCTTCATAATGCGGGTTTGAAGCTTTAACGTCGCCGAAGTACTTCCCCATGAACAACCTGCTCGCCTCGTCGTTTCGTTGCACGACGCGTAGGACTCGACGCACGCCTCGACGCACGGCTCTCCTGACCTTACTTCTCTTCGCCGTCTCGATGTGCGGCGCACTTGAGCCTACCGCCGCGCAAGCCGTCGAGCGTGAGAGCGCAACGCGGCGGCCTTCGCGCGTTGACGCTTCGAGCCTCAACGCCAGCCGGGCTCGTCAGGGCGCGAGGCGAAAAGTCAGGCGCGGGGTCACTGCACGTTTGACGAGGACGCGAGCTTTGGTCAGCCTTCGCTCGAAGGCTTGTCCGCGCCTGACTTCTTCGAGCGAGGCGAGGCGGCGCGCTTCGTCGTTGCCCCCGCCGCCTTCTTCGTCGTCGAGGTCGTGCGTGCGCGCTTGGCCGCGGCCTGAGCATCGGGCTGCGCCGACGCCTCGGGCTGCGCCGACGCCTCGGGCTGCGACTCTGCGTCGGGGCCGGGCGTGACGGCGTCGAGCACCGAGCCGACGAGGGTTGAGACGACGCCGGACGCCTGACTCGCCATGTCTCCGACGACGCTCGCGATGTCCGAGGGAAGCTCGCGCACGGACTGCGGTATGACCGAGTCGGTCGCCACCTTCGTTGCGGCGGCTGCGGCGGCGAGTGCCTGCGTGCCGATGCCCGTGGCGGGAGCGGGGTTGAGCAGAGCGTCCCAGCGGTACTGCTGTTCGGGGCGCGGCTCGGCGAGGCGTCGGAAGACGAGGTCTGTGACGGACTTGACCAGCCACTCGTGGTAGAACTGCCCGACCGAAGCGAGTTCCGCGTCGGGCGCGGGGTTCATGAAGTCAATCGCATACGGTACGTCGTCCTTAATCGCGAACTCGACCGTGTTGATGTCGTAGCCGAGCGCGCGGTTCAAGGTCAGCACGTCCTGACCGACGCGCGCCGCGACTTCCGTGGAGAGGTATGTGGGGTTGTGTACGTACTGCTCGCCCGAGAGGTAACCCGCACGCGGGTCGTAGGGCATGATCATCACCTCCTGCTGGCCGATGCAGTAGCAGCGTACGAACTGATCCCATTCGACGTTCGCCTGCAAGGTCATGCAGAGCGTGCCCGTCGTGTCGTAGACCTTCCAAAGCTCTTCGAGGCTGTTGACGCGCGAGACGTTCTTCCAGCCGCCGCCGTCGAAGGGCTTGATGTAGGCGGGGAAGCCCACGTAGTCTGCTATACCCTGCCAGTCGAGCGGGAATTCGAGGTTGCGCAAAGATTCGCCCGTGATGCCCTCGATGTAACCCTTCTGCGGGAGCAGAACGGTCTTCGGTATGGCTACGCCGAGCTTCGTCGCGAGCGAGTAGTTGAAGAACTTGTCGTCGGCCGACCACCAGAAGGGGTTATTGATGACA
>JBJMGR010000008.1:0-10274 GCA_045807805.1 Pyrinomonadaceae bacterium
ATCGGCGGCTATGCCGCGTCGCTCGTCACGGCCGTGGACTACCTGCACGCGATGCGCATGCGCGCGCCGATGCGACGCGCTTGGGCCGAGATGTTCAAGAAGATAGATGTGCTCGTCGCGCCCTCGCGCGCGACCGTCTCTTACCCCGTGGAGAAGACCTTCGACAAGGCTTACCCCGGCATCGGCGCGTCGTCGCCCATCGGCGCGAGCAACCTCGTAGGCGTGCCCGGCCTCTCCGTCCCGAACGGCCTCGGCCAGAACGGACTGCCCACGGGCCTTCAACTCGTCGGCCCCGCGTGGGGCGAAAGTGAGTTGATAGAGCTTGCTTCAGCTTACCAAGCGGAGACTGACTTTCATAAAAAGCGTCCACCGGAAAATTGATCGGGCAACCCGAAAACTCTAATCCGAAACCTCTGACCAAGCCTCCATTCTTTCGGATTGAGAAGGGCACGCTTGCACCTGTCGGAATGCTGCTGCGCCGCTTGTCCTCACGCCGGTCTCAACTAACCTTCACGACAATCTTCTATTAACGATACCTACTGCGTTTCTCGCGAGGAAGCGTGCGACGCGCGCGTCTGGCACCGGCCTTGCCTTATAGAGAAGCGGCAATCGATAAGAGACTCTGATGAGAGTCTTTCTCTAAACTTCGCGCCGCGCGCGTCGTGTGGCACTGCACGATGTGCCACACGACGCGCGCACCAAGCGCCCGGTTCGTCGCACAATCGCGGCCGTGTTCGGCGAAGAGTTGAGAGCTTCGCCGACATCATTCGCAGGAGTACGAACGTACGTTTTCAGACGGCGTGCGCGAAAGGTTCGCGTTCTCTCACGAAACTATTCGCGGGCAACCTGCGCCGAGAGCGGGGACATCTGTTGATGGCACCGCTGCAAACTTCAATAGAATTTCCGAAAGGGAGATAGATCATGCGTAAGCTTCTAATGGCGGCATTCATCATCGCGTGCGCCGCGCCGTTCGCGTCGGCGCAGACGGCGTCGGACGACTACAACAAGTTGGACGTGGGCGTCCTCTTCTCGCACAACCGCGTGGACACGGGCTTCGACGACCCCTCGCAGAACTTCATCACGCAGCGCGAGGGCTTCAACGGCGTCAACGCCTTCGTCAAGGGGAACGTGAGCCGCTACGTCGGCTTGGTCGGTGACTACTCGTTCCACCGCAAGAGCTTCAACGACACGGTCGGCGCGACGGCCGTCGGCGTTGACGTTGACTTGCACACCTTGATGGGCGGCGTCGAGTTCAAGGACAACAGCAAGGAGACGAAGGTCAAGCCGTTCGGCCGCGTGCTCGCGGGCTTCCAGCACGCGCGCTCGAACGTCAGCGGCGTGACAGGCTTCGACACGAACGACACCGCATTCTCGGCGGCCATCGGCGGCGGCGTGGACTTCCGCGTCAGCCCTCGCGTTGACATACGCGCCGTGCAGTTCGACTACAACCCGACGCGCTTCGGCGGCGAGACGCAGAACAACTTCCGCATCGGCGTCGGCGTCATCTTCCGTTAAGACGAACGGCGGGCGGGTGCTCTGAACAGAACCGCGAGCGGAAGCCTCGCGGGTACGTGTTACGCGATGGGTCTCCATCTTGTAACGCCGACCCGCGAGGCTTCCGCTCGCGGTTCTGTTATATCGAGTGCGACTCGACTAAGCGCGGCAGGTCTAAGACGAGTGCTACGCGGCCGTCGGGCAGCTCCGTGGCTCCGCTCACGCCGCGCCAGCGCGTCGCGTGACGGCCCAAGCCACGCACGAGGACTTCCGTGTTCCCCTCGACCTTGTCCACGATGACGGCCGCCTGCCTCTGCTCGTCTACGCCCCCTTCAACACGCCCGCCGCGAGTACGCACGACGACGAACTCGACGCCGGAGTCTACGTCTTCTGAATCTTGAGAGGGCGGCTGGCCGAGCAGTGTGCGCGCGCTGAGGAGCGGCAACTCTCGTCCGTCGAGGCGTAGGCGCACGCCGTCGTCAATCAAGTCTTCACTCGAAGCGCGGCCCGACCCGACCACGTGCACGGCGGCAACGCAGTAGACGCGCCCGCACGAGCGAACGAGCATCGCGGGCAGAAGCGCGAGCGTCGTCGGCACGCGCATCTCGAAGCTCGTGCCGCGCCCGCGCGCCGTGCTCACGCGGACTTCGCCGCCCGCCTCTTCCACTTCACGCTCGACTATCTCAAGCCCCACGCCGCGCCCCGAAATGCGCGAGACGCCCGCCGCGGTCGAGAAGCCCGGCCGGAAGATTAGTCGAAGCGCCTGACGCTCGGAGACGGGCGCGCCCGGCGGCACGAGGCCGCGCTCGGCCGCCGCACGCGCGACGCGCTCCGAGTCAACGCCGCGCCCATCGTCCGTCACACGCACGGCGACGCGACTCCCCTCGGCCGAAGCCTCTATGCGTACACGGCCGCGCGCCGCCTTGCCCGTCGAGAGTCGTTCCGTCTCGTGCTCGACGCCGTGATCCACCGCGTTGCGAACGAGGTGCATGAGCGGGTCTGCGAGCCTGTCCGCGAGCGTGCGGTCGAGACGCACGCCGCCGCCCTCGACCTCGAACTCGACGAGCTTGCCCGAGTCGCGCGCCGCCGCGCGTCCGGCGCGCGCCGCACGTTCGAGCGTCGGCCCGACCGGCACCATGTGCAAGGCTATGAGCCTCTCTTCGAGCGCGCGGAAGTCGTGCCGTATACGCCCCGCGCGCGCGTCTTCAACGTCGCGCGCATCGTCGAGCGCCGCCAACGTCTCGACGAAAAGCTCGTGCGTCGCGGCGACTATCTCGTCCAACTCTTCGAGCGACGCGCGCACGTAGGCCGCAGGCGAGACCGCACGCCCGCGCCGCGCCGTCTCGTCCGCCGCGGCGTTCAGTAATGGCGACGCGACTCCTCCGTCCGACTGCTCTTCGACACTCGTATGCGCGCCTTCGGAGAGGCGCGCGCCGAAGGGGGCAAGAATCTCCGAGAGGCGCTCGCGCCCCGCGCTGCTCGCGTAGACGACGCGGAAGGTGACGCGCTCGGGCGCGGCCGGTTCAACGCCGGGCTGCGTCGCGACGACCTCGCCCGCAGTGTCGAGCGCCTCGCTCATGCGTCGGAACTGTTCGTCGAAGTCCATGAGGTCGAAGTCGGCGCGGACTACGTACGCGCGCGCGCCCTCGCGCACGGCCTCGCAGAGCCGCCGACGCTCGTACGCGGTAAGCTCCCAAGCGACATCCGCCGGGAGCAGTCCCGCCACGTCGTCCTCGTCGGCCGACGCCTCCGCGCGCGAGTGCGCGAGCACGCGGAGACGCGCGACGAGCGGGCCGGTCTCTCCCGCGACTTCGCCGCGCGCGGTCGCGCCTATGCTCTCGGCGAGCGCGCCGACAGTCTCTTCAAACGCGTCGAGCACGGCGTCGTCCGCGGCCGCGCGCCCGAGCCGGACGGCGTCGAGCAGGGTCTCGAACTCGTGCGCGAGCGCGCCCGCCGACTCTAACCCGGCGGCCGAGGCTGTGCCCTTGAACGTGTGCACGTGGCGGAACAGGCGGCCGACAAGCTCGCGGCGCGCGCGCCCCTCAGCGCGACGCGCGCGCAAAAGCGCAACGTCCGCGTAAAGCTCCTCGACGAGGTCTTCGGCCTCCGAGAGGAATTCGCTGAGCAGTCGGTCGTCCATAAAACCGGTTACAAGTTACAAGTTACAAGTTACAAGTTACAAGCCTTTTCTATAAGTTGAAGCGCCAGCGTGAGAACAACTCGCACGCCAGCGCTCCTGTTTTGACCTTTGAACTTGTTAACTTTGAGCTTTGAACTATGTTGCCGACGCCGTCTTCTCTCCGTCGGCGGGGTGCTCTTCCGTGTCGGCGGGCGGCTCCTCGTCCGGGTGCGCGACGGCGTCCTCCTGCGGGCTCTCGCGGTCGAGGTCGCGCTTGATTGCGTCGAGTATGCCGTTGATGAACTGCGTGGCCTCGTATGTCGAGAAGCGGCGTGCTATCTCAAGAGCTTCGTTGATGGCGACCGTGCGCGGCGTCGGCTCGTGCAGGAACTCGTAGACGGCCATGCGCAGGATGTTCCTGTCCACGACGGCCATGCGCGCGATTCGCCAGTGCTCGGCGCGCGAGCGTATGCGCTCGTCCAGCTCCGCGAGGTGCGAGAGCGCGCCGGTCGCGAGCCGCGTGGCGAATTCACGCGCGCCCTCGTCCACGTCCGGCTCGCCGAGCTGTTCCCAGTAGTCGCGTACCAACGCGTCGGCACGCTCGACGCCACCGATGTCAGCCGCAAAGAGCATCTGCAAGGCGCACTCGCGCGCCTTACGCCTTGAACCCATATGAATTAGAGCCTGTTATACGTGATGAGTAATGCGTGAGCTTTTAGCTTTTAGCTCTTAGCCTTCCGTCTTGGCTAAAAGCTAACAGCTAATAGCTCTCATTTATCACTCATCATCGATTTATAAAGATTGACCATCTCGACGGCCGACATCGCGGCCTCGAACCCCTTGTTCCCCGCTTTGACTCCCGCGCGGTCTATCGCCTGCTCTAAGGTGTCGGCCGTGACGATGCCGTAGAGCACGGGCACGCCCGTACTCAACGCGGCGTGCGAGATGCCTTTGGTCACTTCGCCCGCGACGTACTCGAAGTGGGGCGTCTGCCCGCGTATGACCGTGCCGAGGCAGACTATCGCGTCGAAGCGGCCCGACTCCGCGAGCTTGAGCGCGAGCAGCGGAATCTCGAACGAGCCGGGCACACGAAAGTGCTCGACCGCGCCCGAGTCCGCGCCGAGGCGTTCCAGGGCGTCGAGCGCGCCTTCGACGAGCCGCCCCGTCAGGAAGTCGTTCCAGCGGCTCGACACGAGCGCAAAGCGAAAGCCGCCTGCGCTCAAACGTCCCTGATGCGTCGCGGGCTCCAAAGTCTTCCTCAACTTCTCCGAATCGCGTAAGAGTAAAAGCTGAACTCAGTATAGAAAAGACAGTTGTAAGAAACAAGTGATGAGTAATGAGTTACAAGTTGCAAGCTCAAAGTTGGAAGGCGTGCTCTTAACTTTGAGCTTGCAACTCGTAACTTGCAACTCATCTCTCATCACTTCCCTTCAAAGTCGGGCTTGCGTTTTTCGAGGAAGGCGCGCGTGCCTTCGCGCACGTCTTCGGTGGAGAAGAGGCGCGCGAAGAGTTCGGCTTCGAGTTTGAGGCCGTCTTCTAAAGGCATGCGTGTGCCGCGCGTGACTGCTTCGAGGCAGGCGCGTGCGGCGAGCGGCGCGGCCGTGTCGATGATCGAGCGCGCGAGCGATTCCGCTTCGGCCGCGAGGCTCTCTTCTTCGACGACCCGGTTGACGAGGCCGAGGCGCAGCGCTTCGTCCGCGCCGATTGATTCGCCCGCGAGCATCGCGGCGAGTGCGCGCGCAGTGCCCGCCGCGCGTGCGAGTCGCTGCGTGCCGCCGTAGGCGGGGATGACGCCGAGCGTCGTTTCGGGGAGGCTGAAGCGTGCGCCGCGCGCGACGACGCGCAGGTGGCACGCGAGCGCGAGTTCGCACCCGCCGCCCGCGGCCGCGCCCTGAATCGCGACGATGACGGGCGTGCCGCACGTCTCGATACGCTCGCAGACCTCCTGCCCGCGCACGGCAAGGCTGTGCGCGTCCGCGTCGCCCAACTCCGCAAGCTCAGAGATGTCCGTGCCCGCGCAGAAGTCGCGCCCCTCGCCGCCGAGGATTACCGCGCGCAGGTCACGACGCGCGGCGAGCCCCGCGAAGATTTCGCCGACCCGTTCGAGCATCGCGCCCGTCAGGGCGTTCCGCTTCTCGGGCCTCGCGAGCCGCACGTAAGCCACGCGGCCGCGCTCTTCATAACTGAGTCCCAAGTTCAAAGTTTCAAGTTCAAAGTCGAAGAGGGCGGTGAAAGTTCAAGGTTCAAAGCTCAGGACGCCGCGCGCCGCACGAACTTTGAACCTTGAACCTGGAACTTGTAAGTCGTCTTTAGACGAGATTCATCGGCACGGGCTGCTTCGCGTCCGTGTAGTCGTAGAAGCCTCGGCCGGACTTGCGGCCGTAGAGTCCGGCCTTGACCATTCGCTTGAGGAGCGGGGGCGGGGCGAAGCGCCGCTCGCGGAACTCGTTGAACATTATCTCGGCGATGTAGTAGGTCGTGTCGAGGCCGACGAAGTCCAAGAGCGTGAGCGGCCCCATCGGGTGGCCGCATCCCAACTTCATGCCGTTGTCTATGTCCACAATCGAGCCGACGCCCTCTTCGAGCGCGCGTATCGAGTCGAGCAGGTACGGCACGAGCAGGCGGTTGACGATGAAACCCGAGCGGTCGTCCGCGCGCACGGGCGTCTTGCCGAGCTTTCGTCCGAACTCGACGGCAGACTCGTAGACCTCCGCGTCGGTCAGAATAGTTTTGACGACCTCGACGAGCTTCATCAAGGGCACGGGGTTGAAGAAGTGCAGGCCGATGAAGCGCGCCTGACGCTCGGGGCGCGTGGCCGTCATCATCTCCGTTATCGAGAGCGACGAGGTGTTCGACGCAAATATAGTCTCGGCCTTGCAGATGGCGTCGAGCTGGTTGTATGTGTCGCGCTTGGCCTCGTAGCTCTCGACGATGGCCTCGATGATGATGTCACAGTCGGCGAGGTCTTCGAGCGCGGTCGTGCCGCGTATGCGGCCGCGTATCTCCGTCTGCTGCTCGGGCGTGATGCTCCCCTTCTCCGCGAACTTCGCGAGCGACTTGTCTATGCCTTTGAAGCCGCGCTCGCATAGCTCGTCCGTCACCTCGCGAACCACGACATCGCACCCGGCCGCGGCCGCGGTCTGTGCTATCCCGGAGCCCATCAGGCCGCATCCGAGCACGCCGACTTTACTTATCTCCATCTCTTTAGACTCTCCTGTAACAGTAGTTTTGATTGCGTAAATTTTCGACCGCGCCGCGCCGTCTTCGACAGTCATGCGCGCTTCACTTCTCTTCCTCCGACGATGGCGGCTGCTCCTTCTGTATCCCGACCTTGAACTGCGCGCCCTCATCCTCGACCCACTGCGCGAACTCGTCCTGCCAGGCACCGAGGTCTTGCGAGAGCTGCTTCATTCTCCGTTCGCGCTCGGGCTGCTTGAGCGTCTGATCGTTCGCCGTCTCTCTCGCGCGCGTGACGACGGCCTTCAGGTCGTCGCGCAGCGAGTCGGCCTTCGGGCTCAAAGATGGCGCACGTTCGAGCCGGTCGAAAGCGGGCGCGAGGCCCGAGGCGTCGCCGCGACCGAAGCGTATGAGCGCGTTCTGTCCGGCGTTGATAGCCTCGACGTAGGGCGTGAGCGAGGCGCGCCTCTCGTCCGTCGCCTCGCCGCCTGCGCGCCCGCGTATGTTCGAGAGGCTCGGCGCGGGCGCGTCGAAGTGGCGCACGACCATCGCGAAGCTCACGAGGACGAGCGCGATGCACGCTCCTTGCGCCGCGTGCCATGCGATGGCGACCGCGCCGCGCGTGCCCGGCCGCTTGTAGCCGACGAAGAGCGCGAGCGTCATCCCCGACACGAGCCCGCCGAGGTGCGCCGCATTGTCTATCGCGCCGCGCGCCGCGTAGCCTATGAAGAGGTTGATAAGTATGGTCGGCAGCATCCCCGTGCCGAAGGCGCGCTTCAACCCTTCGGGTAACTCGTGCCTGTACTTCAGCCCGAAGACGAAGAGGACGCCAATGAGTCCGAAGAGCGCGCCCGACGCGCCCGCCGAGGGCGTGTCGAACGACTTGAACAGAAACTCCCCGATTATGCCGTGCGCCAGTTCCGGCCTCACTGTCAGGTAGCTCGCGACCACGCCTGCGATGCCCGTCAGCACCCAGAAGACGACGAAGCGCGCGGAGCCGTAGAGTTTCTCGACGAACGGCCCGAGCATGAAGAGGCCGTACATGTTCGCGACGAGGTGCATCGGCCCGAGGCCCGGCAGGTGTACGTGCAGGAAGACGGGCGTGACGAAGCGCCACCACTCGCCCGCCTGTATGAGGTCGTTTCGCTTCGCGCCGTAGGCTAGAAGGACGTTGTCGTTCGCGCCGCCCGAGAGCCACATGAGCAGGTACAGGAAGACGTTTGCGATGATGAAGGCGAAGGTGAAGGTGGCGGGCCTTGAGATGACCGCGCGGAGGAAGCGAAGGGTCTCGGGGTCTGCGTGCTGGCGTCGGCGCGCGGGCCGTGCGTCGGCGGGCGTCTGCGCGACGGCCGTGCCGCACATCATGCAGCGCTCCTCGCCCGCGCCCACGAGCGCGCCGCAGTGGCGGCAGACGCCCGTGCGGCTCGCGTCTTTCGACTGACCTTCGGCCAAGACCTTCCTCTGTTTGAAACGGCGAAACTTTATACGCACGCGATTCTATTTCGCCGCAGTTCAAACGGCAACCGCCGCCACCGAAGCGACTCCAAACAGAACCGCGAACGGTAGTGAGCGGGTAGTGGCTTCGACATACAAACTTAACTCGAAGCTACGACCCGCTCACTGCCGTTCGCGGTTCTGTTTTAACGGCGCGGCCTTCATCCTCGATTGATGAAGGCCGCGCCGTTCCGCGGTCTTAACTTTTGCCTTCCGCCTTTTTACTTCCGACTTGACTTACGGCCGCGGCGGGGTTGCGCCGGGCGGGACGAGCCAGAGTTGCGTGGAGCCCGACTCGCGCGCGCCGCCGTCCAGGATGACGATGCGGCTCGCGTCTATGCCGCGCGTGTTGACGATGTAGTCGCGCGCGCGCTCCGCCCGCTGGCGGCCCGTGCCGTAACGCTTGTTACGTCCGCCGTAGGCGATGATGTAGCCTTGCGCGCCGGGGCTGTTCTGCAACTCGATTGCGAACACGTCGAAGCGCGCCTTCTCGTCGTCGCGCTGTATCTCGCCTATCTCGTCGAACTTCTTCGAGTCGGGCAGCGCGGGCACCGAAGCCTGGCACGAAGCGCGGCATTCGAGGTTGTAGCCCGCCACTTCGACGGTCGCGCTGATGGGCTGGCCCGCGAGTCCCGCCGTGTCAACGGTGACGGTCGGCGTGCCCTGTCCGGAGATTATCTTCCCGGCCGAGATGACCCAGTTGTAGACGGGCGTCGCGCCCGGCGTACCGCCGCTCACGGAGGCCGTGAAGGTGACGGGCGTGCCCGCCTGCTGCACGTCGGGGCAGTTGATCGTGACGTTCGGGCAGATGGGGCGCGGCGGCGGGCAAGTCCTGACGACGACCTTCGTCGAGGTGAAGGCCGTGCAGAGCGGGTTGTCCACGGGGCCGCTCTCGATTGTCACGGCGGCGTTGTAGACGCCGGGCTGCGCGTCGGACAAGTCCCAGACTACGTCCGTGCCGTCGCCGTCGAGGTGGCCGCCCGAGACAGTCCACTTGTAACGCAGCGGCTTGCCCTCGGGGCTCACGCCGCGCGCGCGCAGGCGTACGCGCGGGTTCGAGATGGACTCGGCGTCCGGGCAGAGCGTGACGACCTGCGCGTCAGAGTCGAGCGTGATCGTGGGCGGCTGGTTCTGCGGCGGGACTGGCTGCTGCTGCTGCTGCGACTGCGCGTTGTTCTTCTTCTTCGACGCCTGCGACGAAGTGAATGCGAAGGCCGATGTGGCGAGAACGAGCGCGCAAAGTACGGCCGAGGTGCGCTTTCTTGAAGGCATGTCCGACTCCTTGATTCTCTTTTGGCGGATACCGTGGCACAGGTTAAACCAAAACCGGTGCGCCCACAACGGTATTCTTACAACCAAAGGAAACTCCCAATCCCGCCCCGCTTCCACCCCGCGCCCCGAAAGAGGCCCGCGCCCCCCTCCTTCCGGCGTCTAAGCGGCCTAAAACTCGGGCCGGTCTCGCTTCTCGTGATATATTGCGGCCGTAGTTTCGGAGGAATTTATGTCCAGCCAGCCGAAGAGCTATCTGACGCCCGAAGAGTATCTGGCGATTGAACGCCGGAACGAGTACAAGAGCGAGTACGTTGACGGCGAGATGGTCGCGATGACCGGGGCCAGCCGCAGGCACAACTTAATCACTATCAATATCACGGGGCAACTATACCCGCAGTTGAGAGGCCGCCCGTGCGAAACCTACTCCGGTGACATGCGCATCAGAATCCCCACCACGCGCGCGTACACGTACCCAGACGTGGTGGTCGTCTGCGGCGAGCCGCGGTTAGAGGATGATTACCTCGACACGCTCCTGAATCCGACCATGCTCGTTGAAGTTCTATCCGAGTCAACGGAGCGTTACGACCGTGGAAGGAAGTTCGGCTTCTACCGCACAATCGAGTCGCTTGCGGAGTACGTTCTGGTCGCGCAGGACGAATGCAGAGTCGAGCAGTACGCGAAGCAACCGGACGGCCGCTGGCTGCTCACAGACCACCGC
>JBJMGR010000009.1:0-3438 GCA_045807805.1 Pyrinomonadaceae bacterium
AACGTGCGCTCGCTCTTCGCGCAGATGCGCGAGGAGGAGCAGGGGCTCCTGTCGTGGCACCCGGAGAAGTACGACTGGTACGACTACATGTTGAACGTCCACTTCCCCGGCCTCAAGAAGTGGGTCTTCCCTACGCTCGAAGAGGACATGCGCGCGCAGCCCAAGCGCACGTACACCTACCGCGACCTGCTCGAACTCTTCGAGACCTCCGCCAAGCGCTACTCTACGCGCGTCGCCATGCGCATCGAGCGCGACGGCCAGCAGGAGCGCTACACCTACGCGGACATTCAGGAACTCGCCACGCGCGCCGCCGCCTTCTTCGCGTCGCAGGGCGTCAAACCCGCCGACCGCGTACTCCTGGTGAGCCACAACGCGCCCGAGTGGGGCATAAGCTACTTCGGAGTTCTGAAGGCGGGAGCCACGTGCGTCCCCGTTGACCCGGAGAGCAAGACCGAAGAGTTAATCAACTTCACGCGCGCGAGCGGCGCGACCGGCATCGTCATCGGCGAGAAGGCGGATGAAGAGCACGCAGACCTTCGTGAACAGTTGACCGCCGCGGGGCTCGAAGCGCGCGTCTGGCGCTACGAGGAGATTTTCGAGCTGACCGACGAGAGTTCGGAGGACGAGCGCATCGCGCTCCTGCCCGCGAAGGTCTCGCCGAACGCGGTCGCCTCGCTCATCTTCACGTCGGGCACGACGGGCCAGCCCAAAGGCGTCATGCTCTCGCACAAGAACCTCACGAACATGGTCTCGATGCTCGCTTCGGTCTTCGAGATGGACACGGGCGACGGCGTGCTCTCCGTGCTCCCGCTCTATCACACGTTCGAGTTCTCGACGGGCTTCCTCACGCCCTTAAGCCGGGGCACGCAGATAACATACCTCCCGGAGCTTAACGGCGAAGAGTTGGCGCGCGCGATAAAGAACAGCCACGTCACGGGGATGGTCGGCGTGCCCGCGCTCTGGGAACTCCTGCACCGGCGCATCATGACGCGGCTGCGCGAGCGCGGCGAGTGGATAGGCAACGCCGCCGAACTCCTGATGCGCTTCAACAGCCGCCTGCGCGACAAGACGCCGCTCAATCTCGGCCGCATCGTCTTCCGCCCGATTCACACGGGGTTGGGCGGGCAGATACGCTACCTCATCAGCGGCGGCTCCGCGCTGAACGAGAAGATAAAGCGCGACATGCACGGGCTCGGCTTCACTATCCTCGAAGGCTACGGGCTGACCGAAGCCTCGCCCGTGCTCACCGTGACGCGCCCGCGGAACGCCCTCAACGCGACTTCGGTGGGCAAGCCGCTTCCCGGCGTCGAGATTCGCATCAGCGATCCCGACGCCTCCGGCATCGGCGAGGTCATCGCGCGCGGCCCAAACGTCATGCTCGGCTACTACCAGAACGAGCACGCGACGCAATCGGCGGTCGTCGGGCGCTGGCTCCACACGGGCGACCTCGGGCGTCTGGATGATGACGGCCAGTTATACCTCGTCGGGCGCTCGAAGGAGCTGATCGTCGATACGAACGGAAAGAACGTATACCCGGACGAGGTCGAAGAGCTTTACAAGGACTCGCAGTACATAAAGGAGCTTGGCGTCGTCGGCCTCCCCGACGGCATCGGCGAGAAGGTCGCGTGCCTCGTCGTCCCCGACTACGACGCGGACATAGCCCTGCGCCGCGACGAAGTTCAGCGACGCATCGAGAATCACTTCCGCGAAGTCTCTTCGTCGCTCCCCTTCTACAAGCGCGTCAAGTCGCTCTACTTCACCGACGACGAGCTGCCGCGCACGGCGACGCGCAAGGTCAAGCGCCGCGAGGTCGTGCGCGTCATCCAGTCGCTCGAAGAGTCGAAGCGCGCAGGGATATCCGAGAAGACCGCGCCGCGCGAGCAGCATCACGACGCCGACTGGCTGCTCGGCCTGGTCGCACACGTCTCGGGCCGTCCGCGCGCGCAGGTCACACTCGACTCGCGCCTCGGCGAACTCGGCTTCGACAGCCTCATGTTCGTCGAACTCGCGACCGCAATCGAGCAGGCGGGCGGGCAGTTGATCTCGCCCGACACTCTGAACGAGGTCGTGGACGTGCGCGAGCTTTACTCGGTCGTCAGGCGTCGCGAGTCCGCCGCGACGAAGCGCGCGGCCGAGGCGCGCGCCGAAGAGGACGCGCGGCAGGCCGAGAAGGAGATTTACGTCCCCACACTCGTCCGCACCATCGGCAACCGCGGCATCGACCTCGTGCAGCGCCGCTTCTACGAGAACGTTCTGAAGGCACACGTCGAGGGCCAGTCGAACATTCCGACGCACACGAATTTCATCGTCGCCACGAACCACACGTCGCACCTCGATACGGGCCTCATCAAGTACGCGCTCGGCGAGTACGGCCGCGACGTGGTCGCGCTCGCCGCGGCCGACTACTTCTTCGACAACCGTTACAAGCGCGCATACATGAACAACTTCACGAACATCGTGCCCATCGAGCGTTCGGGAAGCTTGCGACAGTCTCTACGCCACGCGCGCTCATTTCTGGAGCGCGGCTACACCGCTCTCATCTTCCCCGAAGGCACGCGCTCGATGACGGGCCAGATGGCAGAGTTCAAGTCGGGCTTCGCGTATCTGGCGCTCAACACGCGCATAGGGATTCTGCCCGGCTACCTCTGGGGCACGTACGAGGCTTTCCCGAAGGGCTCGACGGTGCTGAAGGGCCGGGAGGTCGGCGCGCGCATCGGCCGCTACCTTCCCATCGAAGAGTTGGAAGAGTTGACGAAGGGCATGCCGCGCGCGGAAGCCTACCGCCTCGTCGCCGCGCTCGTACGCCACGAGATAGAGAACCTGCGCGACGGCACGCGCCACGCCTTCGACGCCACGTCACTGCGCCGCCGCTGGAAGGCCGAGCGCCGCCACAACGGCCACACGGAAGAGGCGCACGACGAGGGCGAATTGGCTACGACGGGGGATTGAGGATTAGTTCAAAGTTCCGAGTTGAAAGTTCAAAGTTAGAAGGCAGCGAGCGCGTTCTTAACTTTGAACTTTCAATTTGGAACTTTGAACTTTGAACTTTTATGCCGACGAAGAAGACAGCAACAAAGAGGGCCGTGACGAAGACGAGGAGGGCGACCGCGCCAAAGACCACGGCGGTCGTGCGCAAGAGTCGGCCCGTGACGCTCGTGACGGGCGGGACGGGCTTCCTCGGCTCGCACCTCGTGAGGCTTTTGGTTGACGAGGGCGTGAAGCCTCTGCGCGTGCTCTCGACTTCAGCCCCCGCGTGGCTCGAAGAGTTGGGGATTGAGGTCATCGAGGGCTCGATAACTTCGCCTGAGACGGTCGCGCGCAAAGGTGGGCCCGTGACGCTCGTGACGGGCGGAACGGGCTTCCTCGGCTCGCACCTCGTGAGGCTGTTGGCGGACGAGGGCGTGAAGCCTCTGCGCGTGCTCTCCACGTCAGCGCCCG
>JBJMGR010000010.1:0-4647 GCA_045807805.1 Pyrinomonadaceae bacterium
ACAAGTATCCGCAGCTCATGCTTGAGATGCAGGATCGCGCCGGTCGCCCGCGCAACGACATCACGATGATGTCTCTGCTGCTGGCTATATTCGGCCTCGCGATTATCAGCATCCCGATCATGCAGTCGGAGCTTAACAGCATCTGGGACGCCGCCGCCGCGCGCAGATGAACGACTCGGTAAGACAGCTAACGGGCGGCGGGGGCTTGCGTGTCGCGCAGGCCCCCGCCGCGTACACGCCACAGGTCGCGCGCGGCCCGAACGCGACGAGGCGCTCTCTCTTCGTGCTCACGCTCACGTCGGCGGTCTTCGCCGTGAGCGCGGTGTGGAGCCCGAAGGATTTGCCGGGCTTCGTCTTGTGCCCCTTCCGCGCCGTGACCGGGCTGCCGTGTCCGGGCTGCGGGATGACGCGCGCCTTCTGCTCCATCGGCCACGGAGACTTCGCAGGCGCGTTCGGCTTCAACCCGCTCGCGCCCTTCGTCTTCCTGGGCGCGCTGCTCCTGTGGGCGCACGCGCTCGCGACCCTCCTTAAGCTTGACCCTGCGCGCGCGGCGCTCGAACGTCTGAAGCCGACGCCAAGCGCGACGCGCGCGATGCTCGCCGTCACACTCGTGTGGTGGGTCGTGCGCCTCTGCGGCGGGTTCTGAAAAGCGGCGCGCCAGGCGGTCGCGGCCGTCCTCACGTCGAAGAAGTAAGAAGCATGAACAGTTGCCTTGCATGCGGCGCGGACAATGCGGAGGACGTGCTCTACTGCTCCGAGTGCGGCAAGCGTCTTGAGCCGCCCGCGCCGCCGCCCGAGTTCTGGCGCTACAACACGGAAGACCTCAACCCGCCGAGGCCCGTCGAGCCGAACATGCCGCCCGCGTACCAGCCGCCGCCCCCATACACGAACCAGCAACAGCCACCGCCTCCTCCATACACGAACCAGCCGCCGTACGCGCCACGACAGGATTACGAGCAGCCGCGACAACCTTACGCGCAGCGGCAGGGCTACGCGCCGCCGCCGCAAGGATACGGCCCGCAGCAGAACGTACGCCCGTACGGCCCGCCCGCGCCGTACCAGCCTCCGTATCCGGCGCCATACCCGCCCGCGCCCGTGCAGACGACCACGACGGGCACGTCGCTCCCGCGCGTGGCGATGACGATGGGCATCGTCCTCGCGTCAATAACGTTGCTCGGGCTCATACCGTGCCTCGGCTGGCTCAACTGGTTCACGCTCATCTTCGGGAAGATGACGATCATAATCTCCATAGTCGCGCTCGTGGCCGACAAGGACGCCAGCCGCAAGAGCATGGCACTCATCGGGCTCGTGCTCGCGTCGTCGTCGGTCGTCGTCGCCATCATCCGTTTGATAATCGGCGGCGGGTGTCTTTAAGTCTGAAGAGTCAGAACCGCTAGCGGTAGCGGGTGTGCGCTTCGATAAAGGCCCGCACGGCGCGACCGCTACCCACTCGCTACCGCTCGCGGTTCTGTTCGCACACAATGGAGCAGGTATCTCAAACGCGTTGGTTCGTGTGGCCTTCGGCACGTGAGTGGTGGGAGGCGCTGCGCTGGGTCTTGCTGACCTTCACACTGATGGTCGTGCTCTCGCTCGCGGGCTCTTTCTACTCGTACGAGCGAGTCGTGGCGGAAGGCCACCCGTGGCTCCCGCACTTCCACTGCGCGGGCTGTCCCTTCTGCGGGATGACGCGCGCCTTCTGCGCGCTCTCCGCCGGGCGCTTCCGAGACGCTGTGCGCTGGAACCGCGCCGCGCCCGCGCTCTACGCGGCCTTCTGGCTCTGGTCGGCCGTCGCACTCACCTACCTTTCGGCGTCCGCGCGGCGTATTGCACATCGGCGCAAAAGTGCTAAACTCTTGACTCGCCCGGCCGCGTCGGAAGGCCGGATAGTCTGATAGCGTTTCTCCCCGAAACACTAAACCAGCGTCGCCTCGGTTAACTTTTCACTCGTGCCGCACGCGCGCGCGTGCCCTTCTCACAGCAGCCCCGTCTGAGAAGTAAGATAAGTGCGCCGAACGGTCACGACCTTCTTTCCCGAACGAGAGGGTCTGGCAATGGACACCCCCCAGGTAATTGCGGGCCGCTTCCGCGTCGAGCGCGAGATCGGCAAGGGCGGCATGGGCACGGTCTACCGCGCCTCGCACCTCGGCCTCGAACGCCCCGTCGCAGTCAAAATACTCAAGCAGGAGTTCGCCACAGTCCCCGAAGTCGCGGAGCGCTTCATGCGCGAGGCGCGCACGATGGCGCGGCTCAAGCATCCGCGCGCCGCGATGATCTTCGACGCCGGGCACCTCGCCGGCGGACGCCCCTTCATCGTCATGGAGTATGTCGAGGGCTCGACGCTCGCCGAGGTGCTCACGCGCGAAGGAACTTTCGCGCCCGAGCGTGCCGTGCAGGTCGCCTCCGAAATCTGCGACGTGCTCTCCGACGCGCACGCGCTCGGCATAGTCCACCGAGACCTCAAGCCCTCGAACATAATGCTCAACGAGCGCGGCGTCTGCGTGCTCGACTTCGGCATCGCGAAGGTCTTGCAGAACTCGACCGAGGTCACGCGCACGCACGCGACGACGGAGTCCGGCCTCGTCATTGGCACGCCGCGCTATATGTCGCCCGAGCAGTGCCTCGGCCAGGCGGTCGGCCCCGCGAGCGACCTCTACAGCGTCGGCGTGCTCCTGTACGAGATGCTCGCCGGAAGGCCGCCCTTCATGGACGCGCTCTCGTCCGCCGTCCTCGTCAAGCAGGCGACCGTGCAGCCGACTCCGCTCGCACAGCTACGGCCCGACGTGCCGCGCGCTCTCGCCACGGTCGTCCATACTCTGCTCGCCAAGAGTCCCGCGCAGCGACCCGCGAGCGCGGCCGAGGCGCGTCGCATACTTGAACGCAGCGTCGCGCCCGAGCGCGTGCCGACGGCCGCGCAGTTAGACCGCGAGCCCTTCGCCACAACCATCGGCGTGCTCAACGCGGGCCGCTACGCCTTCACGCGCGTCGCGACGCTCTTCGCGATACTCGCGATGGCGTTCACGGTCGTCGTCGCGTGGTCTGTCAACGCGGGTCAGGGCGCGCGCCAGAGCGCGCTCGAAGCCATAGCCTCCGACCCCTCCGCGCTCTCTTCGTCGCTCGCGCCGCGCGCGAAGCGCGCTCACCCAAAGCCACAGTCTTCGCTCACGCGCGAAGACGCACTGCGCGTAGCCGCGTCGCTCACGCACGCGGAGGTCTCCGATGCGCGACTCGTCGCTACGGGCGCGGGGCCGGTCATCGCCGCCGTCGGCGACGACGAGTCGGGAGCGACGACGCTCTTTGTCATGGAACGAGGCGGCGGCGGCACGCGCGCGCCGTTCGCGCTGAGCACGAACATGCCGCTCGACGTTGAGGGCTTTCGCGGCGCGGAGTGGACTGAAGAGACGACCGACCTCGACGGCGACGGCTACGACGAAGTTCTCTGCACGGGCACGCTCGCGCGCGGCGGCGGGGCCGAGCCCTCGCGCCGCTACGTCGTCTATGTCCCGCGCACGCACGAGACATACAGCCTGCACCTCGCGCACGACTCCACGGGCGCTCACGCACTCCGCGCCACATGGTCGCCCAACGCGCAAGGCTGGGATGCGCGCCTCTTCCGCCACGCGTTGCGACAAAGAGCATTCAATTGAAGAAAAGATGTCAGATGTCAGACAGCGACGCCTTCATCAACGTTGATTGATGAAGGCGTCGCTGCTTCAGTCTCAACTACTAACATCCAGCATCTAATATCTGATATCTACTTCATCCTTTCGCTGATGTAGCTCGCGACGTTCTGCGCGGCGGGCGGGTCGAGGTTGGCGAGGACGACGACCGTGTAGCCGTTGTCCATGAGCACGTCGAGCATGCCGTTCATGCCTGGCGCGCCGCCGCCGTGGCCGACGATGCGGTGGCCCGAGACGAAGTTCTCCTCGAAGCCGTATGCGTACTTGCGATTCGGGTTGGGGCCGGGCTGGCGCTTGCCTGTGATGACGGTCTCGGTCAACTCCGCGTTAAGTAGCTTGTGCGAGCGGAGTGCTTCGGCGAATCGCATCATGTCGCCGACGGTCGAGTCGCCGCCGCCCGCGCTCATCCCACGCCACGGCAGCGTGTCCCAGTTGTTGACGAGCTTGCCGTCGTCGCTTCCACGTCGCGTGTAGCCGACCGCGAGGTTCGGAACTTTCTCGCCCTTCGGGAAGCTGCCCGACGCCTTCATCCCCGCAACGTCGTAGACGTGGCGCTGCACGTAGTCGTAATAGTTCTGGCCCGATACCTTCTCGATGACGAGGCCGAGCACGATGAAGCCGCCGTTCGAGTAAGAGAAGTCCGTGCCCGGCTCGAAGCGCAGAGGCTTGCCCGCGAATAGAGGCAGGTAGTCCTTTATCTCTCGCAAGCTGTCCTTCGACTTCTGAAATTCCGGCCCGAAGATGTCGCCGAGGCCCGACGTGTGCGTGAGCAGTTGATGAATCGTTATCTTGCGCGCGACTTCTCTGTCCGGGTAGTCGGGCAGCACGTCCGCGATTGTGTCCGTGTACTTGAGCTTACCCGCCTGCACGAGCTGCGCGATGGAGACGGACGTGAACATCTTGTTCATCGAGCCGAGGCGAAAGCGGGTGTCGAGGTTGTTCGGGGTCTTCGACTCGCGGTCGGCGTAGC
>JBJMGR010000011.1:0-4818 GCA_045807805.1 Pyrinomonadaceae bacterium
CACACGGGCTTCGTCGGCGACTATCCCAAGTTCGGCCTCTGGCCCGACGCATACTATCTGTCGGTGAACTTGTTCTCCGGCCTGACCACCGCGACCGAGGCGTTCGAGGGCGTGCGCGTCTACGCGCTCGACCGCGCCTCGATGCTCAACGGCGGCGCGGCGAACACCATCGCCTTCTCAGTCCTACCGGCGGACTTGGGCGACCAGTACAGCCTCCTCCCCGCGACCTTCCGCACGGGCTCGCCGCCGCCCGCCGGACAGCCCGAGTGGTTCATGGACGTTAACAGCTCGGCCGCGGCGGGCACGGTCGAGACTCAGGTCTTCGTCCGTCGCTTCCACGCTGACTTCGCGACGCCCGCCAACTCGACCTTCGGCGTCGGCGTGGGCCACACGCCCGACGGCATCATCACCGTCAACGGCTTCGTCGATGCGTTCGACGCGACGAACGGAACCGGCATCGTCCCGAACGGCACGGCGACGGCCACTCAGTACCTCGACACCCTGGGCGACAAGCTGATGTACCCGCTCGTCTACCAGAACCTCGGCGGCGTCGAGTCCATCTACTCCTCGCAGACCGTTAACAACAATCAGGGCGGGACTGGCCCGACGGCGATTCGCTGGTATCAGTTCAACGTCACGGGCAACACCATCTCCACCAGCCCCGTGCAGCAGCAGAGTTTCAACAACGGCGGCGACGGACTGTGGCGCGCGATGCCGAGCATCAACGTTGACAATCAGGGCAACGTCTCCATCGGCTACACGGCTTCGAGCGCCACGGTAGACCCCGGCATACGCTACGCCGGACGCCTCGCCACAGACCCCTTGAACACGATGGCGCAGGGCGAGGCCGTACTCGCCGCCGGCACGGGCCACCAGACGAGCACGAGCCACCGCTGGGGCGACTACAGCTCCATGTTCGTCGACCCGTCCGACGGCTGCACCTTCTACCACACGAACGAATACTACTCGGCGACGGCCGGTTCCGCATGGAACACGCGCGTCGGCTACTACAAGTTCCCGACCTGCGTGGCCTCGCCGATAGCGACCCCGACTCCGACGCCGACCCCGACGCCGACCCCGACGCCCGGAGGCCCGCCCGTATCCGCGGGCCCCGTGACCGTCACGGCGACGGCCGGCAACGTCGGCCCGACCGACTACGCGACCGTCAAGGCCGCCTTCGACGCGATTAACGCGGGCACGCACACGGGCTCGATCAACGTCTACGTCCTCGGCAACACGACCGAGACGGCCCCTGCGGTTCTCAACGCGAGCGGCAGCGGTTCGGCCAGCTACGCCTCCATCCGCATGACGCCCGTCGGCGGGCGCACCGTCTCGGGCGCAATCGCGGCGGGCAGTCCGTTGATTGACTTGAACGGCTCGGACTTCGTCACGATTGACGGCCTGAACTCGGGCGGCAACTCGCTGACCATCTCGAACACGACCGTCTCCGCGACGGCGGGCACGAGCACAGTACGCTTCATCAACGGCGCGCAGAACAACAGGGTCACGAACTGCAACATACAGGGTTCGTCAACCGTGACCGTCGGCGCGACCGCGGGCGGCACGATTCTCTTCAGCACGTCGCCCGCCGTCGGCACGACCATCGTCGGCAACAACAACAACACCGTCTCGGCGAACAACATCGGCCCGGCGGGCGCGAGCCTGCCCATCAAGGCCATCACCGGGCTCGGCACCACGACGAACAACAACACCGTCAACACCGCGAACGTCATCGATGGAAACAACATCTTCGACTTCTTCGGCACGGGCGGCGTCTCCGTGACGGGCATAGACCTCCGCACGGGCAACCACAACTGGACGATTCAGAACAACCGAATCTACCAGACGGCCACGCGCACGTTCACGACGACGGCGCTCCGCTACGCGGGCATCACGCTCGTCGGCACGACGGGCGCGAACGGCAACGCCCACACCATCCGCAACAACGTCATCGGCTTCGGCGCGGCCAACGGGACGGGGACGACGACCATCACCGGCTCGTCGAACGAAGTGAGAGGTCTGGACCTGGCCGCCGCCAGCAGCGGCACGGCCACAAGCGTGCAGGGGAACATCATCTCCGGCATCAACCAGACTTCGAGCCGCGCCTCGACGGCTGCCGCCTCATCGCCCTTCATCGCCATCTCGCTCGGCACCACGTCGGGCGTCTTCGACGTGGGCAACGTGGCGGGCAACACGATTGGAAGCCTCGACGGTTCATCAACCATCGTCCTTAACGAAACTTCTACGACGGCGAGTAACGCGCCCGTCATAGGCATCTATGACTTCTCCCTGAGTTCGGGCAACGTCTCGAACAACCAGATCGGCGCGATAACCATCAACTCGGGCGGGACGGGAACCACGGTCGGCTTCCGGGGCATCCTCGTCAACACCTCCTCGGCCGCGACCGAGACCATCAACAACAACACCATCGGCGGCTCGAACGCTGCGGGCGCAATCACCGACACGCAGGTCGGCAGCTACGTCATGTACGGCATACAGACCGCGCTCCCTGCGGTCTCGATGACGGGCAACACCATCCGCAACTTCGTCGGCAACTCCAACTTCCCCGCGACGGTCGTCGCGAGCGGCATCACGGCGAACGTCAGCACGGCCGCAGTCGATACGAGCCTGATCTCCCGCAACACCATCCACTCGCTCTCGAACGCCTCGGGCGCGGCGCAGACTTCAATCTACGCCATGGACTTGACGCTGCCGGCCACCAATAACATCGCCGTCAACGCAAACGTGATAGAGCGGAACCTGATTCACTCGATCTCGAACACCTCGACCGACAACACCAGCCAGATATGGGGCATCGTCCAACGCGGCTCGGGAACTGCCGGAGTGCCGGTGCGTGTCATCGTCAAGAACAACATGATTCGTCTCGGCCTCGACGCCTCGGGCAACTCGATTACGAGCGGCCTGAGCTTCATCGGCATCCGAGACATTCAGGGCGTGACCGGCGGCGCGGGCACTTCGGTTGTCAACTACTACTTCAACAGCGTCTACATCGGCGGCACAGGCGTCGCATCTTCGTCGGCAACCTTCGCCTTCAACGGCAGCGCCCTGACGAACGCGCGCAGCTACGTTGACAATATCTTCTGGAACGCGCGCAGCAACGCGTCGGGCGCTGGCAAGAACTACGCCGTCTCGCTTGCGGGCACTGCGCCGAATCCCGCGGGCCTGACGAGCAACTACAACGACCTGTATGGCTCGGGCACGGGCGGCTTCGTCGGTCTCTTCAACGCGGTAGACCAGACGACGCTCGCGAACTGGCAGACGGCGACGGGGCAGGACGCGAACAGCCTCTCCGTTGACCCGCTCTTCGTCAACGCGAACGGGTCGGCCTCGACCGGAAACATACACATACAGAACGGTAGCCCCGTTCTCGGCGCGGGGCTAGCGGTAGCGGGCATCACGAACGACTTCGACAACGACCCGCGCGATAACGTGCCCGACATCGGCGCGGACGAGATTGTCGCTCCGACTTCGGTCGCCACGACGCTGACGGTCGCACCCGCGACCGGAACCTACGGCGGCACTGTCAACCTGTCCGCGACTCTGACCGACGGCGTGAACGGCATCGGCGGCCAGACCATCAGCTTCACGCTCAACGGCAACGGCGTAGGTTCTGCGGTGACGAACGGCTCGGGCGTGGCGGCACTCTCGAACGCGAGTCTGGCGGGCATCAACGCTGGCTCTTACCCGACGGGCGTCGGCGCGAGCTTCGCTGGCAACGGCATCTACCTCGCCAGCAGCGGTACGGCGGCGCTGACTGTGAACAAGGCCGACACGACGACGAGCGTCACGGTCTCTAACGCGACCTACGACGGCAACCCGCACGGCGCGACGGCCTCCGTGACAGGCCCCGTGGGTCTCAACCAGAGCCTGACCGTGACCTACACGGGCCGCAACTCGACGGTCTACGGGCCTTCGACGACCGCCCCGACGAACGCGGGCGACTACACGGCGAGCGCCTCTTACGCGGGCGACTCGAACTACAATCCGAGCAGCGACAGCAAGGACTACCAGATAGCGAAGGCGACGCCTGTAATCACCTGGAGCAACCCTGCGGACATCATCTACGGGACTGCTCTCGGCGGCACGCAGCTCAACGCGACGGCCAACGTGCCGGGCTCGTTCGTCTACACCCCGGCGGCCGGGGCGGTGCTCGGCTACGGCGCGCACAACCTGCACGTTGACTTCACGCCGACCGACACGACGAACTACAGCAGCGCGTCGAAGGACGTTTCCATAAACGTTCTGAGCGCGCTCCTGACGACGACCATGACCGTCGACCGCAACCCCGCGCTCGTCGGCTACAACCACAACTACATGATTGCGATTACCAACAACGGGAATGCGGCGGCGACCAGCATGACGCTCTCAGACCCGCTGCCTTCGCAGGTCAGGTTCACGGCCGTGACGACCTCGCAGGGGACTTGCTCCTACGACACGGGCACGCACACGGTCAACTGTAACTTGGGGACGCTGGGGATAGGCTCGACCATCAATATCCAGCTAACCACGAAGACCCTACAGACGGGGACGCTCAACAACACCGCGACCGTCAACGCCTCGCAGTGGGATCCCGCGACCGGTGGCAACACTGCCTCGGTCAACGGCCTACAGGCGATAGCACAGGTTGACCTTTCGGTCTCGAAGACGGACTCGGCAGACCCGATCTACGTCAGCCAGTTGACCACCTACACGATGGTCGTCAAGAACTACAACACGCCCATCAGCGCCACCGGCATCGTGCTCACGGACAACCTGCCCGCTTCAATGCAGTTCATCTCCGCGACGACGACGCAGGGC
>JBJMGR010000012.1:0-6604 GCA_045807805.1 Pyrinomonadaceae bacterium
ACAGAACCGCGAGCGGAAGCCTCGCGGGTGTGAGTTACATAGAGCGTATGTGCTCAGTAACTCACACCCGCGAGGCTTCCGCTCGCGGTTCTGTTAACTGCGCTCTTAGAACTCTCTGACGACTAAGCCGTCGCGTGCGAAGTTCCACTTGAGGACTTCCGCGCCCTCCCGCGAGGCGAGCGCTCGCTCGACCGACTCCTTCGCGCCCTCCTCGCATAGAAAGGCGATGCAGCCGCCGCCGCCCGCGCCGCAGACCTTCGCCGCGAGCGCGCCGCTCCCGAGCGCGGTCTCGACCAGATGTTCCATGTGCGGCGTCGTGATGTTGGGCGCGAGGCGCTTGCGGTTCGGATAGGCGTCGCGCATGACCGACGCCACGCGCCCCCAGTCGTTCGTCGCGAGCGCCAGATGCATGGCGCGCGCGGAGTCCCGAATCTTCTCGAACGACTCGAATATCAACGGGTCGCCGTCTATGTGTGACTTGAACATCTCCCAGTTGTTGATGCCCGAAAGCCTCGGCTCGCCCGTGTAGCAGATGACGATGCGGCGCTCTATCTCTTCCGCGTTAACCTCTACGGGGTCGCGGCGTATGCCGTCCGCGCTGAAGCGTATGAAGTTCGCGCCGCCGTAGAACGCGCCGTAGTAGTCCTGAAAGCCCGCTGGCACGCGTATCACGGTCGTCTCGACGTTGGCCGCTATCATTATGAACTTGCGCTCGGGGTAGCGGTCGCCCACCAAACGGTTGAGCGCGCCTATGCACGCGATGGCGAGCGCGCTCGACCCGCCGAGGCCAGCGCCCGCGGGCGCGAGCGACTCCGCGACGAGGTGAAAGCCCGTCTCGGGCTTGAAGAAGTGTACGAGCTTCGAGATGAGTTCGAGCCGCTCCTCGCGCGCAAGCTCTTCGATGTCGGCGAGCCGGGTCTCGAATGCGACCTGGCGGTCGCGCGACTCAAGTATCACCTGATCGTCCGTGCGCGGCTCGATGCGGCAGCGCGCGTGGAGCGTGACGCCGAAGTTGACAGTGGACGCGCCGGGGTGGAAGAGGTACAGGGGCCATATGTCGATGGTTCCCCCCGCAAGGTCTACGCGCGTCGGTGCGATGGCTTCGATGGTCATAGGAAAAAGTGACAAGTGACGGGTGACAAGTCAAATACAATTTAACCCGTCACCCGTCACTTGTCACACGCCGCTAATTACTTGTCGCCCGTCGCCGCATTCGAGTCCTTCTGCTTCTGCGCCTCCCTCTGGCGCGCGAGCGGGTGGGGCAGTATCTCGGAAATCTCGTCGCGTATCTCGTGCAGCCTGTCTTCGGCGGCCTGCTCGAACTTCTGTATCGCCTCGGGGTCTGCCTCTTCGATTCTGGGCGAGAGCCAGTACTTCTCCGCGAAGTAGAAGCCGCCGATGCCGACGACCAAGACCCCGACGACGACGAAGAGAAGCATATAACTCAGGTCATGCAGATTGCCGACGAGCGTGTAGATGGCGGTGTGGAAGACGTAGCCCGCGCCCGAGAGCACCAGCGCCCAGAAGAAGCAGCTCGCGAACGAGAGTATGAGGAAGCGCGGGTAGGGCATCTTCGCCACGCCGTAGAAGGCGCACGCGCCCCATCGCAGCCCGTATGTGAACTTCGAGACGAATATCGAGAGCGGCCCGAACTTCTTCGTCAGCCGCTCGATGCGCGGGCGCGCCGCGCAGTAGAAGCGATACTTCTTCACGCTCGAACGGCCCGCGCGCCCCAGTGCGTACGCGACGTTGTCGCTCGCCACGCCCGCAAACGTCCCCGTCGCGAGCACCAGCACGAAGCTGTAAGGGCCGAACGCCTGCCCGTGCGCCAGCACCCCCGCCAGCAGAAGCGTTATGTCGCCCTCCACCATCGTCAGAAGGAAGATGGCCGGCAGCCCTAACGTCGAGATCAGATTTTGGACGGATTGAAAGTCCATACAAACAGTGAGCGGTGAGCGGCGAGCGGCGAGTGGTGAGAAGCATTTAGCTGCTCACCGCTCACTGCTCACCGCGTAAGCGGTTTGACGACGAGCACGGGACAGCGCGCATGGCGCACGACCGATTCGGCGGTCGAGCCGAAGATTATGCGCCCGAGCCCCGTGCGCCCGTGCGACGAGATGACTATCATCCCCGCGCCGCTCTCCTCCGCCACGCGCACAATCTCGGCCGCGGGATCGCCGTGCGCCAACAGGTCTTCGACTTCGAGTCCCGCGAACTCCTCGCTCTTCGAGAAGCCGGGCATGTCTCGCGCGGCCGACTCTTCCAAACGCTCGCCGAGTTCGGGCGCGGGCATCGGCTCGGCCACGGACGCGAAGCCGATCGGCTGCACGACGGGCTCGACCACGTGCAGACACACGACCCGCGCGCCGAGGAGCCGCGCCATCTCCGCCGCCACGGGCACGGCGTGGCGCGCGCACTCGCTGAAGTCCGTCGGCACGAGTATGGAGCGAACATCCATGATTATTAGTGCGGAAGTCAGAGTGCAGAGTGCAGAGCGTTGAATGATGAAATGACGAAAGGCGTGCCTTCTTCAGTTCATCACTTCGCACTCCGCACTCCGCATTTCCGCCCGTCATTCTACACGCAGAGCGAGTTGTTTGACAGCCCCCCGACCCTTTGTTACCATCACGCCGATTCCGATACCGGCACACACAATCATTTTCAAACGCTTCAAAGGTAAGGGCTTGCAATGAGCGGCGCGCCTCCAAACGAACAGCATTACGTGGGCGTCGAGCTATGCGCCACGACCGCGCGCGCGGCACTCGTTACGCGCGACGGAGAGGTAATCGCGCGCCGCGAGATGGCCTCCGATTCGTCCGATCTGGCCCCGCAGCTCGCGCGCCTCGTCTCGCACTTGCGCGACGACGCAGGCGCGCGCGTCGCGGCCATCGGCCTCGGCGTCCCCGGCCTCGTCAATCCGCGGACGGGCCGCGTCGTCATCTCCTCGGACATCCCCTCGGTCGTGCGCGAAGACTTACGCTCCGCGCTCTCCGACTCGACGGGCCTGCCCGTCACGCTCGACAACGACGCCAACGCGGGCGCGATGGGCGAGTACGCGGCGGGCGCGGGGCGCGGCAGCCGAAACATGTTCTACGTGACCATCGGCACAGGCATTGGCGGCGCGCTCATTCTCGACGGCCGCCTCTGGCGAGGCGCGTCGGGGTTTGCGGGCGAGTTCGGACACATAACGATCGACCCGGAGGGCGTCGAATGCACTTGCGGCAACGTCGGCTGCCTTGAGACGGTCGCCTCAGCGCCGAACATCGTGCGCCGCACGCACGAGCGCCTGATGCGCGACTCGACCTCTTCGCTCTCCCGCCTCGGCCTCAACAAGAACTTCACGGCCGCCGACATCGCGCACGAAGCGAAGAACGGCGACGACTTCGCCGCTCTCATGATGGCGCGAACGGGCCGCTACATAGGCACGGCCATCGCCGCCGTCATCAACCTCCTCAACACCGAGCGCATAGTCCTCGGCGGCGGAGTCATGGACGCCGGAGACCTCATCCTCGAACCCGTCATCGCCGAAGCGCGCCGACGCTCCTTTCAACCCAACTTCGAGTCCACACAGATAGTAACCGCCACGCTCGGCCCCGACGCCGTCCCCATCGGCGCGGCCCTCCTCGCACGCGACTCAACATAGACCGTCACATAAACGTCCGTTCGACCTTCTTCGGGAACATTCCGGCGCGGCCGCCGTGTGCGCGTGCCGCCTTGTGTTGGCGCGCGCGTTTGGGGGATGATACGGGGGTGATGTTGAGGTTTTTCGACGACGGCGGGGCGGGCGGGCGGCGGCAGCGACGTGCGCGGCTCGCGTTCATATGGGGCGTGTGGGCGCTGGTCGGGCTCTTCTTTTCGAGCCAGATTTACGTCTACTTCGCGCGCACGCAAAGAGCAGTGCCCCTCTGGCGCGCGCTCGCGTGGCAGATGACGGCGACGCTCGTCTTCGCTCTCTCCACGCCGATGGTTCTGTGGCTCGCGCGGCGCTACCCGTTCGGGCGCGCGGCGTGGCGTCGGCCGCTCGCCGTGCACCTTCTCGCGGGCACTGCAATCTCGGCCGTGTGGGCCGCGTGCCACATCGTCATTGACTCCGCCTTCAACGGCAACCTTCAAAACTACGACTACTCGAACCTCCCGCGCGTCATCTTCATCAACCTCGACAAAGAGCTTCTCGTCTACTGGATCATCGTCGTCATAAGCCACGCGGTTGACTACTACCAGCGCTACCGAGAGGGCGAGCTGCGCGCGTCGCAGGCGCAGTTACAAGCGCTGAAGATGCAGTTGCACCCGCACTTCCTCTTCAACGCCCTCCACTCCATCTCGGCGCTCGTACACTCCGACCCCGAAGCGGCCGACAAGATGATCGCGCGGCTCGGAGACTTCCTGCGCCTCACGCTCGACACGGCGGCCGCGCAGGAGGTTCCGCTTCGGCAGGAGATAGAGTTCTTAAACTGCTACCTCGAAATCGAGCGCATACGATTCCGCGACCGGCTCACGACGCGCCTCGACGTTGACCCGCAGGCGCTCGAATGCCGCGTGCCGAATCTGGTGCTACAGCCCATCGTCGAGAACGCTATACGCCACGGCGTCGCGCCGCGCTCCGCGCCGGGCCGCGTCGAGGTGCGCGCGGAGCGACGGGGCGGCTCGCTCCTACTTCAGGTTAAAGACAACGGGAGGGGCCTGCCCTCGGACGACGGCGCGTGCGCGACGAAGGGCGGCGGCGTCGGGCTCTCGAACACGCGCGCGCGCCTGCAACAGCTCTACGGCGGAGCCTTCGTCTTCGAGATAGAGAACGACCCCGAGGGCGGCGTCGTCGTCACGCTCGAAATACCCTTCCGCGCGCCCGAGCCCGCGCAGGAAGCGCCGCGCGCCGCGAGCGTACGCGGTGCCGCGAGCACGCGCCCCGCCCTACAGTAAGGCGCGCGTGCGGTTTCGCGCCCGGTTTGTTATTTTAAGCTGTCGGCATTCAGCATTCAGCTCTCCGCTTTGCCCTTCGCGCTCTTTTGCGACTACTTCGCGACCTTTGCGGTTTAGTCTGACTTTATTCGACCGCAAAGGAGCGCAAAGAAGACGCAGAGGTCGCGAAGGGTTTTAAGCTGACTGCTGATACTGATTGCTGACAGCTTTAAAATGAACCCAGAACTAATCAGAAATTTCTCGATAATCGCGCACATAGACCACGGCAAGTCTACGCTCGCCGACCGGCTGCTCGAACTCACCGGGGCCGTCTCGGAGCGCGACATGGAGGCGCAAGTCCTCGACGACATGGACTTGGAGCGCGAGCGCGGCATCACGATTAAGGCGCACGCCGTGCGACTCGACTACCGCGCGCGCGACGGCCAACAGTACGTCTTAAATCTCATAGACACTCCGGGCCACGTAGACTTCTCCTACGAAGTCTCGCGCTCGCTCTCCGCGTGCGAGGGCGCGCTCCTCGTCGTTGACGCGTCGCAGGGCGTCGAGGCGCAGACGCTCGCCAACACCTACCTCGCAATCGAGAACAACCTCGAACTCATCCCCGTCATAAACAAGATAGACCTTCCGGGCGCGGAGCCCGAGAAGGCGATGGAGCAGATAGAGAACGTCATAGGCTTGGACACGCACAACGCCGTCCTCGCCTCGGCGAAGACGGGCGTGGGCGTCCCCGACATACTCGAAGCCGTCGTGCGCGACATCCCCGCGCCCAAAGGTGACCCCGCGGCGCCCTTGAAGGCTCTCATCTTCGACTCGTGGTACGACTCGTACCGCGGCGTGATAGTCCTCTTCCGCGTCATAGACGGGACGATTAAGCCCGGCATGAAGATTCGTTTCTTCAACACGGGCCGCGACTATCAGGTCGAGACCATCGGCGTAAACCGCCCGCGCCCCGCGCCCATCGCGAGCCTCTCGGTCGGCGAGGTCGGCTTCATGACCGCCTCGATCAAGACCGTCGCCGACGTTCAGATAGGCGACACCATCACGGAGGCCGCGCGCCCGACCAAAGAGCCCTTCCCCGGCTTTCAGGAGATTAAGCCGATGGTCTTCGCGGGGCTCTACCCCGTCGAGGCCAACCAGTACGAGGAGCTGCGCGACGCGCTCGACAAGCTTCGACTCAACGACGCCTCTTTCTTCTACGAGCCCGAGTCTTCGGTCGCGCTCGGCTTCGGCTTCCGCTGCGGCTTCCTCGGCCTCCTCCACATGGAGATCGTGCAGGAGCGACTCGAACGCGAGTTCGACTTAGACCTCATCACGACCGCGCCCGGCGTGCGCTACCGCGTGACGACGACCGACGGCGAGACGGTCGAAGTCGATTCGCCCGCGAAGATGCCCGACGCCGTCCGCATCCAGAAGATCGAAGAGCCCATCATCGAGGCGACGATACTTTCGTCCGACGAGTTCCTCGGCGGCATACTTCCCCTCCTCGAAGAGAAGCGCGGCGTGCAAAAAAAGTTCGAGTACATCGCCGACAAGCGCGTGATGCTCGTCTACACCCTGCCATTGAATGAGATCGTGCTCGACTTCTACGACCGTCTGAAGTCGGTCTCGCGCGGCTACGCATCGCTCGACTACCATCTCGCGGGCTACATAGACAGCGACCTCGTCAAGCTCGATTTGATGGTCGCGG
>JBJMGR010000013.1:0-7343 GCA_045807805.1 Pyrinomonadaceae bacterium
GAAGATGGAGAGGTCGAAGCAGACGGAGGTGGAGGCGAACAACTCCTGGCGGTCTTGTGGTGGGAAGACCTGCTCGGCCCAGTGGAGGAAGGTGACGACGCTGCGATGCTCGATGGCGACGCCCTTGGGGCGGCCCGTAGAGCCAGACGTGTAGATGATGTAGGCGGCGTTGTTGGGGCGGGGGCGGGTGGGGAGGTCATCGCCGGACTCGTCCTCTAATGAGGCCGACAGGGAGGAAGGGTCGAGGGTGAGCGGGGCGGGGTCGAGCCCACAGAGGAGGTGCGCCACCTCCTCCTGACAGACGACCACCCTCGCCTTCGAGTCCGAGGCCATGAAGGAGATGCGCTCGGCCGGATAGTCTGGGTCCAGAGGCAGGTAGGCCGCGCCAACCTTCCATGCCGCGAGGAGCGAGGCGATGAGTTCGGGCGAGCGGGGCAGGGCGACGCCGACCACCATCTCGGGGCCTACGCCGCGTGCTGAGAGGGAGCGTGCGAGGCGGGAGGAGCGGCGGTCGAGTTCGCGGAAGGTGAGTGAGTGTGGGCCGAAGCTGAGTGCCACGGCCTCGGGCGTCCGCTCTACTTGCTCTTTGAACAGTTCGAGTAAAGTCATTGCCGTTTAAAACCCGGTTGGCTATGTCGCTTGCGGAATCGTGGTCTCCGCCTCATTCCAGTCCTCAAGCATCTGCAACTGTTCCTGCTCGTCGATGAGGTTCATCCCGCCGATCTTGCCGCCGGTGTTGGCGGCCGCCCACTCCAGCATGCGCTCGAACTGCTGGGCCAACTGTTCGATCCGCCACCTGTCGAACAGGTCGCTGTCGAAGACCCATAGGAACCTGATCCGCTCGCCCTCTTCGCCCGCGTGCAGTTCGAGGTCGGTGCGCACACGCACCTCCGTCCCCCTCAGCCGCTCCGTGCGCAGCCCTTCGAGCATCTCCGGGAGCCAAGGGGCGTTCTGCAAGGCGAACATTACTTGGAAGAGCGGCGTCTGGTTCAGACTTCGCTCGGGCGAGAGTTCTTCGACGAGGCGCTCGAACGGCACGTCCTGATGCTGGTAGGCCTCCAAGGCTGTGCGCCGTACTTCCGAGAGCAACTCGGCGAAGCTCGCCGAAGGCTTGACCTGGACGCGCATCACCAGCGTGTTGACGAAGAAGCCGATCAACTCCTCCAATCGCGACTCCTGCCGGTTGGCTATCGGAGAGCCGACGACGATATCCTCCTGCCCGCTGTGGCGCGAGAGCAGCACGGCGAAGGCCGACAGCAACGTCATGTAGAGCGTCGCCTGATGCTCGCGGCTCACACGCTTCAGCTCGGCCGATAGCTCCGGCGAGAGTTCCGTCTCGAACGCCTCGGCCTTGTAGGTCTGCTTGTCAGGTCGGGGCCGGTCTGTGGGGAGTTCGAGCCGCTCGGGGACGCCTTCGAGCTGCGAGCGCCAGTAGGCCAGCCCCTCGTCGAGCGCTCCGCTCTCAAGCCAACGCCGCTGCCACAGCGCGAAGTCCGCGTACTGGATGTCGAGCGGCTTGAGCGGGCTCTCGGCCCCGCGCCGGAATGCCTCGTAAAGCTCTCCCATCTCGCGATTGAAGACGCCCTCCGACCAGCCGTCCGAGGCGATGTGGTGCATCGTCTGCAACAGCACATGCTCCTGGTCGCTTAACTTCAGGAGCCGCGCGCGCAGCAGCGGGACGCGCGACAGGTCGAACGGCTCAGTGCTCTCTCTCTTTAAAGCTTCGACCACACGCTCGGCCCGCGCACCTTCGTCGAGGCCCGACAAGTCCTCGACCGGCAGCTCAATCCGCACCTCCGGCTCAACTATCTGAACGGGCTCGCCGCCCGACTCCTCGAAGCGCGTGCGCAGACTCTCGTGGCGCGCGACGATGGCGTCGAGGGCGCGCTCCAATGCACCGCGAGCAAGCTCGCCCGTCAGCTTCAGACCGACCGGCATGTTGTACTCGGGGCTCATCCCCTCCAACTGGTCGAGGAACCAGAGGCGCTGCTGCGCGTAAGAGAGCGGCAGGCGCTCGGGCCGCGGCTGTCGCTCAAGCGGCGGCCGACGAGCGCCGCCGCCCATCAGGCTTTCGGCCACCTGCCGCAGCGTCGGCGCTTCGAGCAGGGTGCTGATGGGAAGCTCCACGCCGAAGGTTGCGCGAATCCTGCTTACCACCCGCGTCGCCAGCAGCGAGTGGCCGCCGAGGTCGAAGAAGTTGTCGTCCATCCCGACGCGCTCGACCCGCAACACCTCCGCGACCAGCGCGCACAGAATCTCCTCCTCGGGCGTCTGCGGCGCTTGGTAGTCTTCGTCGGAGGTGAACTCGGGCTTCGGCAGCGCCTTGCGGTCAACCTTGCCGTTGGGCGTGAGCGGCAGCGCGTCCATCACCGCTATCGCCGTGGGAACCATGTAGGCGGGTAGGATCTCCGTCAAGCGCTGCTTCAGACGGCGGCGATCCACTTCGACGCCTACGGAGGGCGCGACGTAGGCGACGAGCCTCCTGTCCCTTCTCGCCTCGCCTTCGTCCACGGCCACGGCCGCCTGCGCGATACCATCCTGCCTGAGCAGCGCCGACTCGATCTCGCCAAGCTCGACGCGGTAGCCGCGTATCTTCACTTGACTGTCGGCGCGGCCCATGAACTCCAAGTCACCGTCTGGACGCCAGCGTGCGAGGTCGCCGGTGCGGAACATGCGCGCGCCCTCTGTGCCGTGCGGGTCGGCCACGAACCGCTCGGCGGTGAGCGCGGGCCGGTTTATGTAGCCGCGCGCCAGACCCGGCCCCGCGATGTAGACCTCGCCGGGCACGCCGACGGGGGCGGGCTCAAGGCTCCTGTCCAGCACGTAGAGCCTGTAGTTCGGGGCCGGCGTGCCGATGGGCACGGTCGGGGTGGACTGTTCGTGCCGCACCTCGTACCAAGAGGCATCAATGCAGCCTTCGGTCGGCCCGTAGGCGTTCAGGATGCGCTCGGCCGAGCGCAGGCCGTAGAGCCTGTCGGCCAGCGAGGCCTCTATCACGTCGCCGCCCATGATGAGCACATCCGGGCGTATGCGGTTGCTGCGAACCCAGTGCTCGGTGAGGGCGACGCTCATCGGCAGCACGGTCGGGCACCACTGGTTGACGTAGTCGGCGAAGGTGTCGAGGTGGTCGCGGAAGTCCTGCGGGAAGATGATCGCCGTGCCGCCGCCGCAGAGCGGGTTCCAAATCTCTTCCGAGATGGGGTCGAAGCTGATCGGGCTCAGCGCCGCGTAGCGCGTCGCGGGCGAGATGTTCAGGAACCCGTTGAGTGTGTATATCTTGTTGAAGAGAGCGCGCTGCGGGATGACGACTCCCTTCGGCTTGCCCGTCGAGCCCGACGTGTAGACGACGTAGGCGGCCCGCTCGGGGCTGTAGTGCTGGCCCGCGCTCGCGACCCCAGTTTCTCGTGCTTCCAGACTCCGCACCGTCTCCGGGTCGTCCACGACGATGCGCGGGCACTCGTAGTGGAGGTTCGGCGACAGCTCGGCGGTCGTCAGGACGCACGCGGGGCTGCTGTCTTCGAGGATGACGCCGAGGCGTTGCGGCGGCGCGTCCGGGTCAACGGGCAGGTAGGCCGCCCCCGTTTTTGCTATCGCCACCAGCGCGATCACGAATTCGAGCGAGCGCGGGACAGACAGCGCGACGAGGTCGTCCTGCCCGACGACCTTCTCGACCAGCAGGGCCGCGAGCCGGTTTGAACGTTCGTCGAGTTCGCCGTAGGTGAGGTGCCTGCCCTCGCAAACGGCCGCGACCGCGTGGGGGCGTAGGGCTGCCTGCCGCTCGAACAACTCGGCGACGCTCGCCTCGGGCACTTCGCAGCGCGGCCCGTGCGAGCCCGCGAGGACGCGCGTCTTCTCTTCGGGCGAGAGCAGCGTGAACAAGCCGGCGCGCGCGCCCACATCTTCCGACATCGCCGCCAGCACCCGCCCGAAGTGGCGCGCCAACTGTTCGACGCGCCACTCGTCGAACAACTCGCCGTTGTAGAGCCAGAAGAGGTTGAGGCCGCCCGCGTCGTTCGCAACCGCGTTGAGCGCGAGGTCGGCGGGCACGCGCGGCCCCGTCGTCCCGACGTTCTCCACCTGCAATCCGGCCAGATGCGCCGGTGCCGACGGTGCGTTCTGGAGCGCGAATACGATGTGCAGGATGGGCGTCGAGCCCGAGCCCCGCAGCGGCGTCAACTCACGCACGAGCCGTTCGAAGGGAATCTCCTGATGCTGATAGGCTCCGAGCGTCGTCTCCTTCACCTCTTCGAGCAACTGCCGGAAACTCGTCCCCGGCGCGACGCGGACGCGCATGACGAGCATGTTGACGAAGAAGCCGATCAACTCCTCCAACCGCGACTCCTGCCGGTTGGCTATCGGAGAGCCGACGACGATATCCTCCTGCCCGCTGTGGCGCGAGAGCAGCACGGCGAAGGCCGACAGCAACGTCATGTAGAGCGTCGCCTGATGCTCGCGGCTCAACTCCCTGAGCTTCGCCACCTGTTCGGTGGAGAGCGTCGTGTGAAGCATCTCAGACCTGAACGCCTGCCTCACGTGTCGGGGCCGGTCTGTGGGGAGTTCGAGCCGCTCGGGGACGCCTTCGAGCTGCGAGCGCCAGTAGGCCAGCCCTTCGTCGAGCGCTCCGCTCTCAAGCCAACGCCGCTGCCACAGCGCGAAGTCCACGTACTGGATGTCGAGCGGCTTGAGCGGGCTCTCGGCCCCGCGCCGGAATGCCTCGTAAAGCTCTCCCATCTCGCGATTGAAGACGCCCTCCGACCAGCCGTCCCATGCGACGTGATGCACGGTTCGCAGGAGGACATGGTCGCTCTCGCCGAACCTCATCAACTTCATCCGCAGCAGCGGCGCGCGCGAAAGGTCGAACGGCTCCCTCCATTCCTGCTGCACCGCCTCGTTCACGTGCCGCAACTGCGCCGCCTCGTCAAGCCCGCTCAGGTCCTCGACTGGCAGCTCAATCCGCACCTCCGGCTCGACTATCTGAACGGGCTCGCCGCCCGACTCTTCAAAGCGCGTGCGCAGACTCTCGTGGCGCGCGACGATGGCGTCGAGGGCGCGCTCAAGGGCCGCGCGATCTAACTCGCCCCTCAGCCGCAGCGCGTGCGGGACGTTGTATTCGGGGCTCGCCCCCTCAAGGCGGTCTACGAACCAGAGGCGCTGCTGCGCGTAGGAGAGCGGCAGGCGCTCGGGCTGCGGCTGTCGCTCAAGCGGCGGCCGGTCGCTGTTCGCGCCCCTCAGCCTCTTGATCAACTGCCCGACGCTCGGCGCTTCAAAGACGGTTCTGACCGGAACCTCTGCCCCGAGCAGCGCGCGGATGCGGCTCGTCAGGCGCGTCGCCATCAGCGAGTGGCCGCCCATCTCGAAAAAGTCGTCGCTCAGACCGACGTGCTCAACGCCGAGGACTTGCGCGAAGATTTCACACAAGACCTCCTCCTCGGGCGTGCGCGGCGCGGAGTAGGTCTCGCGGCTCGCGCCGGACTCGGGCAGCGGTAGACGCCGCCGGTCGAGCTTCCCGTTCGGCGTGAGCGGCAGAGACTGCATGACCACCAACGCCTGCGGCACCATGTAGTCGGGCAGCGTCCGGCCTAGGTGCTTCTTCAACTCCTGCACGAACTCCGCGCCCCTCGTGCTCTTCAAAGGCGTGTTCGTGAAGCGGCCGTAGCGCGCGAGGGGCACGTCCTCGGCCCTCTCCGACACGCGCCAACGCGGGTTGAAGACGGCTTCGTACACGGCGTCGCTCGTGAAGCGCCGCCAGATGAGTTCGACGCCGAGCCCGCGCGCGAAACTCATCAATGCGTCGGGGTCTTCCGAGGGCTCGGCGGAGGTCGCGCCCTGCAACTCGCCGACCCGCACGTCCGCGGGCGCTTTGGCCAGTAGCGCCGCGGTCTGTACTGCGTCCGCCGCCCGCCGGTCACGCACGTCGCGCACGCCCACGGAGGCGTGCGGGTCTTCGCGCAGAGACCTTTCGACTTCCGCCTTCCAGAGCCCTTCGCCGTCCCAGTTCACCCAGCCGTCCGGCTCGTCGGCCTCCTCCCTCCCGCCGACGCCGACCACCACGTCGTAACGAAAGCGACTCAACTCGTTGTCGTATCTCCCGGCCTTCAGCAGCAGTTTGACGCGGCCCACGCCCGGCCGGCGGCGAGCGACCTCTTCAAAGAAGCGCACGTCTATCAGCAACTCCTCCTCGTCGCTCAACGCCTGCGCGACGCGCCGCCTGACCTCGCCCGCCGTCGTCTCGGCCGCGGCCCTTTGAACCTGCACCGAGGCGTGATAAGCCTCGGCCAGCGACAGGCTCCTCACGTCGCCTAAGAAGATGTGGCCGCCGCGCCTCGTGATGCGCTGCGCCTCGTTCAGGACGTTCATCAGATATTGAACGTCGGGGAAGTATTGGACGACCGAGTTGAGTATGACGAGATCGACGCTCGCGTCCGACATGAAGCTTAGGTCGTGTGCGAGCCCGTGTCGCATCTCGACGTGGCGCAACTCGGGCCGCGTAGAGACGTACGTGCCGAGCTGTTCGAGCACCGCGCGCGAGAAGTCGACGCCGACGTAAGAGGCGCAAGCGGGCGCGACGCGCGTCAGCAACAGTCCAGTTCCGCATCCGACCTCAAGCACGCGCTCCGCGCCCAGGGCCTTCAAGCGCGCGACCGTCTCCTCGACCCAGACCTTCATCTCGTCGGTCGCAATCGGTCGCCCCGTGTAGCTGTCCATCCAACCCACGAGATTGAACGAGCCCCGCGCCCCTGCGGCCTCGCCCCCGCCCGGCTCGTAGACCTGCTCCCAGACCTGCTCCCACTGTTCTATCTGCGCCTCGCGCGTCTCGTCCCGCTCGGCGGCAGTCTCGGCGCGGGTCACGTACCCGACGAGACGCCCCTCTTCGTTGTCGTCCCTCACAATGACGGCGGCGTCCTGCACCTGCGGGTGGCTGCGCAGTGCTGCCTCTATCTCGCCCAACTCGACGCGGAACCCACGCACCTTCACCTGCCCGTCCGCCCTCCCGACGAACTCCAGGTTCTTGTCCGGCCGCCACCTCGCCAGGTCGCCCGTCCGGTACATCCTCGCGCCAGCAGCCCCATAAGGGTCCGCCACGAACCGCTCCGCCGTCACCCTCGGCCGGTTGACGTAGCCGCGCGCCACCCCAGCCCCGCCGATGTATAGCTCGCCCGTCACTCCAACAGGCACCGGCCGCAGCGACGAGTCGAGCACGTAGACCCTCGTGTTGGCTATCGGCCTCCCGATGACCTGCGCCCCTCCCGCCTCCCTCCGCGCGTAGGTCGAATAGGTCGTCGTCTCCGATGGGCCGTAGAGGTCCGTCACACGCGCCCGGCTCCCCGCCACCACGGCCTCGA
>JBJMGR010000014.1:0-33718 GCA_045807805.1 Pyrinomonadaceae bacterium
CTGCTTCTGGAAGCGCGACGGCGTCGAGCACCGCATCAACATCATAGACACGCCCGGCCACGTGGACTTCACGATGGAGGTCGAGCGCAGCCTTCGCGTCCTCGACGGCGCGGTCGCGGTCTTCGACGGAGTCGCCGGAGTCGAGCCGCAGTCCGAGACCGTCTGGCGTCAGGCCGACAAGTACGGCGTCCCGCGCATATGCTTCATCAACAAGCTCGACCGCGCGGGGGCATCGTTCGACCGCTCGTTCCAGTCGATCATCGACCGACTCGGCGCGAACCCCGTCGCCTTGCAGATTCCCATCGGCCTCGAAGACCAGTTCAAGGGCGTCGTCGATCTCATCACGATGAAGGCGCTTCTGTGGAACGACGAGTCGAAGGGCGCGAAGTACGAGACGACCGAGATTCCCGAAGACCTTCGTGAGCGCGCGCAGGAGATGCGCCACAAGCTGCTCGAAGCAGCCGCCGAGGCCGACGAGGAGTTGATGGAGCAGTACCTCGAAGACGAGGGCGTGAGCTTCACCGAAGAGCAGATTCGCGCCGCGCTCCGCAAGGGCACAATCGCAATCAAGCTCGTCCCCGTCGTCACAGGCTCGGCCTTCAAGAATAAGGGCGTGCAGACCTTGCTCGACGCGGTCGTGGACTACCTGCCCTCGCCGCTCGACATTCCGCCGATTGAAGGCGTCAACCCGAGGACGGGCGAGACTGAAGCCAGACCGCCCGACGGCGCCGCGCCCTTCTCCGGCCTCGTCTTCAAGATAATGGCCGACAAGCACCTCGGTCAGCTCTCGTTCGTACGCATCTATTCGGGAACGGTCAAGAAGGGCTCCTACGCATACAACTCCGTCAAGGGGACGAAAGAGCGTGTGGGTCGTCTGCTGCGCATGCACGCCAACGACCGCGAGGACGTTGACGAGGCGACCGCCGGAGAGATCATCGCCATCGGCGGCATGAAGCAGGTCACGACCGGCGACACGGTGTGCGACGAGAACAAGCCCATCGTGCTCGAAGCGATGGAGTTTCCCGCGCCCGTCATACGCGTCGCGGTCGAGCCCAAGACTCGCGCCGATCAGGACAAGCTCGGAACGGCCTTGAGCCGTCTCGCGCAGGAAGACCCCAGCTTCAACGTCTCGACCGATCAGGAGACGGGCCAGACGATCATCGCGGGCATGGGCGAGCTTCACCTCGAAATCATCGTCGACCGAATGAAGCGCGAGTTCGGCGTCGAAGCGAACGTCGGCAAGCCGCAGGTCGCATACCGCGAGACGATCACTATCCCCGCGAAGGGCGTCGAGCGCTACAAGCGCCAGACGGGCGGCCGCGGACAGTACGGCCACGCCGAGTTGGAGATTGCGCCCGCGCCCGGCGAGGGCTTCGTCTTCGAGAACAAGATTACGGGCGGCGCGATTCCGCGCGAGTTCATCAAGCCCATCGAAGAGGGCGTGCGCGACGCTATGGAGCGCGGCTTCCTCGCGGGCTACGAACTCGTAGACATCAAGGTCGAACTCGTCTTCGGCTCGTACCACGAGGTTGACTCCGACGAGCGCTCGTTCCACATCGCCGGCTCGCTCGCGTTCCAGGACGCCGTGAAGAAGGCGAAGCCGGTTCTGTTGGAGCCCATCATGCGCGTCGAGGTCGTCACGCCCGAGGAGTACATGGGCAGCGTCAACGGCGATTTGAACCGGCGGCGCGGGCAGATAGAGAAGATGGAGCCGCGTCCGGGCGGCGCGCAGGTCGTCACGGCCTACGTCCCGCTCTCGGAGATGTTCGGCTACACGACCGACCTACGCTCGATGACGCAGGGCCGAGCCACCTCGACCATGCACTTCGAGCGCTACGACGCCGCGCCGCGCAACATCGCCGAAGAGGTGATAGCGAAGGTGCAGGGCGTCGCAAAGTAGATTTAACGTAAAAAACGGGTCGCCTCTCTCGCTGAAGTAGGCGCGGCGACCCAGACGAAAGCAACAGACTAAAACATTCGTTAGGAGCGAGAGAGAACATGGCGAAGGAGAAGTTTGACCGGTCGAAGCCGCACGTCAACATCGGCACCATCGGGCACGTCGATCACGGGAAGACGACGCTGACGGCCGCTATCACGAAGGTCTTAGCCAAGCACAACCCGAAGATCACCGTGCGCGCCTTCGACTCCATCGATAACGCGCCCGAGGAGAAGGCACGCGGCATCACGATTGCCACCGCCCACGTCGAGTACGAGACCCCTAACCGCCACTATGCGCACGTCGATTGTCCGGGCCACGCCGACTACGTCAAGAACATGATCACGGGAGCCGCTCAGATGGACGGCGCTATCCTCGTCGTCGCCGCCACCGACGGCCCCATGCCCCAGACCCGTGAGCACATCCTTCTGGCCCGCCAGGTAGGCGTGCCCGCGATGGTCGTCTTCATGAACAAGGTGGATGCGGTGGACGACGCCGAACTCCTGGACCTGGTAGAACTCGAAGTCCGGGAGCTACTTTCGGCCTACGAGTTCCCCGGCGACGACATCCCCGTCATCCGCGGCTCCGCCCTGGGTGCGCTTAACGGCGAGGCGGAGTGGGAGAAGGGCATCGACGAGTTGATGGCGGCCGTGGACTCCTACATCCCGACGCCCGCGAGAGACACGGAGAAGCCGTTCCTGATGCCGGTCGAGGATATCTTCACGATTCAGGGGCGGGGGACGGTGGCTACGGGTAGGATAGAGCGCGGGAAGGTGAAGGTCAACGAGACGGTGGAGATCATCGGCATACGCGACACTCGGACGACTGTGTGCACGGGCGTGGAGATGTTCAAGAAGCTATTGGACGAGGGGACGGCGGGCGATAACGTCGGGCTGTTGCTCAGAGGCGTGGAGCGCAAGGACGTAGAGCGAGGGCAGGTGATAGCGAAGCCTGGGAGCATAACGCCGCACACGAAGTTCAAGGCTGAGGCGTACGTGTTGACGAAGGAGGAGGGCGGTCGTCACACGCCGTTCTTTACTGGGTACAGGCCGCAGTTCTACTTTCGGACGACGGACGTGACGGGAGTAGCGCATCTTCCGGAAGGGGTGGAGATGGTGATGCCTGGAGACAACGTGGCGATGGAGATAGAGTTGATCACGCCGATAGCGTTGGAGAAGGGGTTGAGGTTCGCGATTCGAGAGGGTGGGAGGACGGTTGGAGCCGGCACCGTCTCCGATATCATCGAGTAGCTTGAAGAGTTTCGTGCCGCGACTTCGCACGTCGAGGTTGCGGCCTGAGAGTCAGAAAATTTTCGGGGTGAGTTTATGCCGCGTGACAATATTGTGTTGCAGTGCACAGAGTGCAAGAGCCGCAACTACGTGACGACCAAGAACAAGAAGACGACGCCGGAGCGACTTGAGTTCAGGAAGTTCTGCCGCCGCTGCCGCGTTCACAGGGCGCACAAAGAGACGAAGTAAGGCCGTAAACAGTGAACCGTAAACCGTGACAAGTTAAGAACTGTTTTTATCTCGTCACGGTTTACGGTTCACGCTTCACGACCTTTCTTAGGGGTATAGTGTCAGTGGTTAGCACGTCGGTCTCCAAAACCGAAAGGCCGGGTTCAAGTCCTGGTACCCCTGTTCGCCCAGCGCGGAGAGTTGGAAGGAAGTAAGGTCTTTGTCGGATAGAGAGGACGAAGAGATGGCTGCGAGTCATGACGAGCCGGGCGATCTGCCGGGGACGCCTTCGGGCGGTGCCCCGCGCATGGCGCGGTACGGCGAGGGCGAAGAGGGGCGCGCGGCGCGGCGCGAGCGCGGCCTGTCGGAGCGCCCGCGCGACGACTTCTTCTCGCGCGCAGGCAAGTTCGTGCGCGACGTGCGCTCGGAGTTGGGGCGCACGACCTGGCCCAAGGCCCTTGAGGTCAGGAACACGACCATCATCACGATAGTCGCCGTCGCATTCTTCGCAACCTATCTCTACGGTATAGACCGCCTGTTCGCGTTCTTGCTCGACCAGGTACACGGTCTCTTCGGGGCGGCCTAAGGGGGAACGCCGAAAAGTCATGCAGCAGTGGTTCATCCTACACACTTACTCCGGGCACGAGAAGAAGGTGCGCGACAGTCTTAAGGCGCGCATACGCGACACCGAACTCTCGAACGAGATAACGGAAGTGCTCGTGCCGACGGAGACCGTGGTCGAGATGCGCGGCAACAAGCGCGTCGAGTCTTCGCGCATGTTCTACCCCGGCTACGTGCTCGTGCAGATAGAGTGCGACGAGCGCGGCCACATCCCCGACGACGTGTTCCACCTGATTAAGGGGACGCCGAAGGTTACGGGCTTCGTCGGCGGGCAGAGCCCGACGCCCTTAACGCCCGACGAGGTGAACCAGATAGTTCACAACGTGACGGAGGCCGCGGAGAAGCCGAAGCCGAAGTTCACATATACGTCGGGCGAGACCGTGCGTATAAAGTCGGGGCCGTTCGCCTCGTTCACGGGCAAGGTCGAGGACGTGAACTCCGACAAGGCGACGCTCAAGGTCGTCGTCACAATCTTCGGGCGCTCGACGCCCGTCGAGCTGAACTTCCTCGACGTTGAGAAGGTCACGTTCACTGAAGACGAATAAAGAAGCGTTCAGCTTTCAGCCTTCAGCCTTCAGCTAAAAACAAGAGCCGAAGCTGAGTGCTGAGTGCTGAGTGCTGAAAGCTTAGGAATCATGGCTAAGAAAATTACAGGCTATATAAAGTTGCAGGTGCCGGCGGGGAAGGCGAACCCCGCGCCGCCCATCGGGCCGGCTTTGGGCCAGCACGGCGTCAACATCATGGAGTTCTGCAAGGCCTTCAACGCGAAGACCGCGCAGATGGATCCCGACCTTAAGGTGCCCGTCGTCATAACGGTCTTCGCCGACCGCTCGTTCACCTTCGAGACGAAGACGCCGCCCGCGGCCGACCTCTTGAAGAAGGCCGCTGGCGTCTCGAAGGGCTCGGGCAAGCCGAACAAGGAGAAGGTCGGCTCCATCTCCCGCGACAAGATCGAGGAGATCGCCAAGCTCAAGCTGCAAGACCTGAACACGACGAATCTCGAATCGGCCATCAAGACCATCGAGGGCACGGCGCGCAACATGGGGCTCAACATCGAATAGATGTCAGATGCTGGATGTTAGATGTTGGTTAAGGCATGGAGCTTTAATCAACATCTAACATCCAGCATCTGACATCTCCCTTTGAGAGGGAGAGGCGCGAACCGCCTCGCTTGAACCTCGGAGAACGAAGCAATGCCGAAGCAGGGTAAGAAGTACCGCGCCGCCTTCGAGAAGGTTGAGCCGGGAAAGAAGTACACGCTCGAAGAGGGATTGGCGAAGGTCAAGGAGATATCCTTCGCGAAGTTCGACGAGACGGTCGAGCTGACGATGTGGCTGGGCGTTGACCCGCGCAAGGCCGACCAGTTGGTACGCGGCACGGTCGTTCTGCCGCACGGCGTCGGAAAGACCGTCCGCGTGCTCGTCATCGCGCAGGGCGAGAAGATCAAAGAGGCCGAGGAGGCCGGAGCCGACATGACCGGCGGCGAGGACGTGGTCAACCGCATAAAGGGCGGCTGGCTCGACTTCGACGCCGTCATCGCGACGCCCGACATGATGCGTCTCGTCGGCCAGTTGGGTAAGGTGCTCGGCCCGCGCGGCCTGATGCCCAACCCGAAGACCGGCACAGTCACCTTCGACGTGGCGACGGCCGTGCGCGAGACGAAGGCGGGCAAGGTCGAGTATCGCGTCGACAAGACCGGCGTCATTCACGTAGGCATCGGCAAGGTCTCGTTCGAGTCCGACCTGCTGCGCGAGAACGCGCAGACGCTGCTCGACGCCGTCGTGAAGGCCAAGCCCTCGACCGCGAAGGGCAAGTACGTGAAGAAGGTTAATCTCGCCTCGACCATGAGTCCGGGCGTTCTGCTGGACGAGGCTGTCTACGCAAGGTAAGGGGGCGAGAGAACGAATCATGAAGACAAGAGAGCAGAAGCAGAAAGACCTCGAAGCACTCACGGAGCAGTTCCAGTCGGCCTCGGCCGGGATGCTCGTGGGCTTTAAGAAGCTCACGGTGGCGAAAGATCAGGAGCTTCGCCGACAGCTACGTGAGGCTGGCGCGACCTACTCGGTCGTCAAGAACACTCTGGCGCGCAAGGCCGCCGAAGGCACGCCCTTCGCCGCCGCAAACGACCACTTCAAGGGCGTGACTGCGCTGGCGCTCGCGGAGGGCGACCCCGTGCTGTTGTCGAAGGCGATTACGAAGTTCGCCAAGGACAACCCGGAGGTCTTCAGCTTCAAGGCGGGTGTCGTCGAGGGGCGTGTCGTCGCGCTAAAGGATGTCGAAGCCCTCGCCACGTTGCCGTCGAAGGAGGTTCTGATCTCCAAGATCATGTTCCTCATCAACGCGCAGGCGCAGCGCCTCGCGACGGTCATCAATGCCGTCCCGCGCAACCTCGCCGTCGTCGTCGGCCAGGTCGCCGAGCAGAAGGGCGGCGCCGTAGAGGCTTAAGAGAGTTTTCGGGACGGCCGTGCGGTCGCCCCGGTCGGATTTGAGATTGGAGATTTCAGCTTTGAAATCTCTCTGGAGTCAGCCGGACGCGGAAAACGAGCGGGGCGATTTGTCAGGTCGCCTTTGACGGCTCGGACGAGCGTGGGGTCTGGATGCAACGGACTTCCCGCGCGAGTCCCGTGGGTTCTCCTGCTGCGAAGAGCAAACGGACAGCAACACTAGAACCCTTTGAGGAGGATAAGAAGTAATCATGGCACTTTCAAATCAGGAAATCGTTGATGCGTTGAAGGAGAAGTCGCTTCTCGAAGCGTCCGAGTTGGTGAAGTTGATCGAGGAGACCTTCGGCGTCTCGGCGGCCGCCGCCGCTGTCGCAGCCCCCGCGGCCGGTGCTGCGGCGGAGGCTGCCCCGGCTGCCGAGGAGAAGACCGAGTTCGACGTTGTCCTACAGGCCGCGGGCGGCAACAAGATTAACGTCATCAAGGTCGTCCGCGAGATCACGGCGCTCGGGCTGAAGGAGGCCAAAGACCTCGTCGAGGCCGCGCCCAAGGCCGTCAAGGAGGGCGTCTCGAAGGATGAGGCCGAGGCCATCCGAGCCAAGCTCGCCGATGTCGGCGCGACCGTCGAAGTTAAGTAGTGGGTTTTAGGTACCGGGTTCCGGGTGCTGGTAGGAGAACGTCTTAACCAGCACCCGGAACCTAAAACCCAAAACCCAAAACCTGTCTTGACATTGGCCGTCTCGGCGGCTAAGGTGTGGGAGTAGTGAGGGGCTGTCGGTACTCCCGAAAACATTGATGAAGCGTACCGCTTTCAAAAAAGAAGCGGCCGGAGACTCGTGCGCTCTGGCCGCGCTTTGGCGTCCCTAAAAGAAGTTTTCAGCGCTCGGCTTTCAGCTTTCAGCAGGTCGGAGGCCGGGCCCGTCGGATTGTCCTCTTAATTTAATACTCTGCTGGCTGAAAGCTGACTGCTGAAAGCTGACGGCCATAAGGAACTCCTGATGTCTGCAAATTCGGTTCAGAATCCGCTCCAGAAGAGCGCCGTAGGCTCTGGCCGCCGCGTGAGCCAGCCGCCCACGCGCCACGACTTCTCGAAGATCAAGACGGCCGTGCGAATCCCGAACCTCATCGAGATTCAGCGCGACTCCTACAACCGTTTTCTACAGATGGACTTGTTGCCGGAAGAGCGCGAGCAGGCGGGCCTACAGGCCGTCTTCCGCTCGGTCTTCCCGATCTCGGACTTCCGGCAGACGGCCGAGCTCGACTTCGTCGAGTTCCACATAGGCAACTGGCAATGTAAGTGCGGACGGCTCGAAGGTCTGCGCTACCTGCGCGCGAACTGCAAGTCCTGCGGCTCGCTCGTCAAGGTTGACCCGCTCACGCCCGGCGAGACTCTGTGCCACAACTGCGGCACGTTCAACGCCGTGCGCCCGACGCTCTGCGACAACTGCGGCGAGCCTGTCGGCCTCAAGCACAAGCACGACCAGCAGGAGTGTCAGGAGCGCGGCATGACCTACAGTGTGCCGCTCAAGGTCAAGATTCGCCTGACGGTCTTCGACAAAGACCCCGAGACCGAGACGAAGTCGATACGCGACATCAAGGAGGAGGAGGTCTTCTTCGGTGAGATTCCCTTGATGACGGACAACGGCACCTTCATCATCAACGGAACCGAGCGCGTCATCGTCTCGCAGCTACACCGCTCGCCCGGCGTCTTCTTCGAGAAGTCGCCCGTCTATCTGGCGAAGGTCATCCCCTATCGCGGCTCCTGGGTCGAGTTCGAGTACGACCAGAAGAACCTGCTCTACGTGCGCATCGACCGCAAGCGAAAGTTCCTCGCTTCGATATTCCTGCGCGCGCTCGGCATCTGGCTCAACCCGAACTTCAACCCGAAGGGCTTCGCGTCGGATTCGCAGATGGAAGACGCCGTGAAGAACGCGGCCTTCGCCGACGAAGACATCCTGCGCTCCTTCTACATCGGCGACGAGGTGCGCGTCGAGGAGGGCCGACTCTTCATGCAGGTGCGTGAGGAGGGGCCGACGAACCTCGTCGGCATGAAGAGCGAACACGACCTCAGGGCGAAGGGCGCGACGGAGCCGGTCGTCAAGGCTGGCAAGAAGGTCACGTCCTCCGTGCTCAAAGACCTGCGCAAGTCGCACGTCGGCGAGGTCGAGGTTGACTCGCAGCAGTTCGACGGCGCATACGCCCTCTCCGACGTGGTCAACACGGAGACGGGCGAGGTCGTCGTCGAGGCGAACAATGAGATCACGCCCGCCAAGCTTCAAGAGATCGCAGAGGCGGGCGTCCAGACCTTCACCGTCTTCTTCCCCGAGCGCGACGACCTCGGCGGCGTGCTCTCGCAGACGTTGAAGAAGGACGTGATAACGAAGCCCGTGGACGCGCTCCTTGAGATCTACCGCAAGATGCGCCCCGGCGACCCGCCAACCGTGCAGACGGCCTACAAGCTCTTCGAGGGCATGTTCTTCGACGACCGCAAGTTCGACCTGTCGCGCGTCGGCCGCCTGAAGTTCAACATCAAGATGGGACGGCCCGAGCGTGAGCGCATCGAAGACCCGCTGCTCTCGTCGAAGGACTTCGTGCAGGTCATCTCGTACCTGCTGAAGATGCGCCGCAACCCCGTCGAGTACTTGGCGGACGACATCGACCACCTCGGCAACCGCCGCGTGCGCGCCGTCGGCGAGCTTCTTGAGAACCAGTTCCGCATCGGACTCGTCCGAATGGAGCGCGCCATCAAGGAGAAGATGTCGATTCAGCAGGAGATGCAGACGACGATGCCGCGCGACCTCATCAACGCGAAGCCGGTGACGGCCGCGGTGCGTGAGTTCTTCGGCTCAAGTCAGCTCTCGCAGTTCATGGATCAGACGAACCCGCTCTCGGAGATAACGCACAAGCGAAGGCTTTCGGCCCTCGGGCCGGGCGGACTCTCGCGCGAGCGCGCGGGCTTCGAGGTGCGCGACGTTCACCCGACGCACTACGGCCGCATCTGCCCCATCGAGACGCCCGAAGGGCCGAACATCGGCCTCATATCGAGCCTCTCGTGCTTCGCGCGTATCAACGAGTTCGGCTTCATCGAGTCGCCGTACCGTAAGGTTCTGGACGGCCGCGTCATAGAGTACGTGCGAATCATCAACGGCGGCGACACGAAGCTGAAACCCGGCGAGCACGTCACGGAGGAGGATGTCGCCAAGGCCAACCGCAAGGTCGCCGCGGACGGGCGCAAGGCCGACTCCGAGCCGTACCCGTTCTACCTGACGGCCTGGGAAGAGGACAAGTGGGTCGTCGGGCAGGCGAACATCGCGCTCGACGAAGAGGGCAACATCGTCAACGAGCGCAACGCCGCGCGAAAGGCGGGCGAGTTCATTCTCGCCGTGCGCGACGAGATACAGTACGTAGACGTAAGCCCGAAGCAGTTGGTCTCGGTCGCGGCTTCGCTCATCCCGTTCCTTGAGAACGACGACGCGAACCGCGCGTTGATGGGCTCGAACATGCAGCGCCAGTCCGTGCCTCTGCTCCGCGCGGAGTCGCCCTACATCGGCACGGGGATGGAGCAGGTGACTGCGCGCGATTCGGGCGCGGTCGTCTCCGCGCGCCGCGACGGCGTCGTGGACTACGTTGACTCCGAGCGCATCATCGTGCGCGCAGACCACAACGTTGACGGCACCATCTCGCGCGAGGTGACGGCCGACATCTACACGCTGACGAAGTTCAAGCGTTCCAACCAGAACACCTGCATCAACCAGCGCCCGATAGTTCAGATAGGCGAGCGCGTCTCGAAGGCGCAGGTCATCGCCGACGGCCCCTGCACGGACAGGGGCGAGCTTGCGCTCGGCCGCAACGTGCTCGTGGCCTTCATGCCGTGGCGTGGTTACAACTTCGAGGACGCGATTCTCGTCTCCGAGCGTCTCGTGAAGGACGACTACTACACGTCCATACACATCGAGGAGCTTGAGATAGAGGCGCGCGACACGAAGCTCGGCCCCGAGGAGATTACGCGCGACATCCCGAACGTCGGCGAGAACATGCTCCGCGACCTGGACGAGTCGGGCATCATACGCATCGGCGCGCAGGTCAAGCCCGGCTCAATCCTCGTCGGCAAGGTCACGCCGAAGGGCGAGACGCAGTTGACGGCCGAGGAGAAGCTGCTCCGCGCAATCTTCGGCGAGAAGGCGGGCGACGTTAAGGACGCCTCGCTCGTCTGCCCGCCGGGCATCGACGGAACGGTCGTCGAAGTTCAGGTCTTCACGCGCAAGGGGCAGGAGCGCGACCAGCGCTCGCTCAACATCGAGCAGGAGGAGGAGAACCGCCTCCGCCGCGACCTCGAAGACGAGATGCGCATACTTCGCGAGCAGCGCGACGCGCGCGTCTACGAGCTGTTCGAGGGCCGCAAGCTCTCGGCCGACCTGATGGTCGAGCGCGAGATTCGCATCCCGAAGAACGAGACCATCACGCGCGAGATGCTCGCGGGCGTCGAGCCTAAGGCTCTGCGCAAGGCGCAGCTCGCGGGCGCGCGCGCCACGGACGTGCTCGCGGAGTCGAAGGACTTCGAGGACAGAACCGAGCGCCAGATTCGCATCCTGACCGACATCTACGAGGAGAAGATCGCCAAGCTCCGACAGGGCGACGAACTCGCGCCCGGCGTCATCAAGATGGTGAAGGTCTTCATCGCGATGAAGCGCAAGCTTTCGGTCGGCGACAAGATGGCCGGACGACACGGCAACAAGGGCGTCATCGCGCGCATACTGCCCGAGGAGGACATGCCTTATCTCCCGGACGGCACGCCCGTTGACATCGTCCTCAATCCCTTGGGCGTGCCTTCGCGAATGAACGTCGGGCAGATTCTTGAGACGCACCTGGGGTGGGCCGCGCGCGTGCTCGGCGTACACTTCGCCACTCCGGTCTTCGACGGCGCGACCGAGCCCGAGATAAAGGAGATGATTGCGCGCGCGAGTGAGACGCTCCGCGAGCAGGGCCTGCCCGAGATAGTCAACTCCTCGGGCAAGACCATCCTCTACGACGGCCTCAACGGCGAGCCGTTCGAGCAGAGGGTGACCATCGGCTACATCTACATGCTCAAGCTCTCGCACCTCGTGGACGACAAGATTCACGCTCGAAGCATCGGGCCGTACTCGCTGATTACGCAGCAGCCCCTCGGCGGCAAGGCGCAGTTCGGCGGCCAGCGCTTCGGCGAGATGGAGGTCTGGGCGCTCGAAGCCTACGGCGCGGCGCACATACTTCAGGAGTTGCTCACGGCGAAGTCCGACGACGTTGCGGGCCGCTCGAAGATTTACGAGGCGATAGTCAAGGGCGAGGCCGACTTCAATCCCGGCGTCCCCGAGTCCTTCAACGTCCTCGTGCGCGAGCTTCAGTCGCTCTGTCTCGACGTGGAGTTGATAGACAAGAACGCGGCCCTCGACGAGACGAACGGCGACGGCCTCGGCCGCCCCGTCGTCGCCACGGGCGGCCCGGCGGAGTGAGAAAGTAAGCAGTGAGCGGTGAGCAGTTAGCAGTTTTAGCCTGCGCTGTTCACCGCTCACCGCCCGTCACGAAACCTTTTTAACTGCTCACTGCTTACAGCTTACTGCTTACTTTTATCGGAGATAAAAACGGTGTTCAGATTCCAGCAAGAAAAGACACAGCTCGCGCCGGACTTCGAGGCGATACGCATCTCACTGGCGTCGCCCGAGAAGATTCGCCACTGGTCGCACGGCGAGGTGACGAAGCCGGAGACGATCAACTACCGCACGTTCAAGCCCGAGCGCGACGGCCTCTTCTGCGCGCGCATATTCGGCCCCGTCACGGACTGGGAGTGCCTCTGCGGCAAGTACAAGAGGATGAAGCACCGCGGCGTCATCTGCGACAAGTGCGGCGTCGAGGTCACGCAGGCCAAGGTGCGCCGCGAGCGTCTGGGCCACATCGAACTTGCCAGCCCTTGCTCGCACGTATGGTTCTTCAAGGGGCTCCCTTCGCGCATAGGCCACCTGTTAGACATACCCTTGCGCGAGCTTGAGAAGGTTCTCTATTTCGAGTCCTACATCGTCATCGATCCGGGCGACGCACCCGTCAAAGAGCGTGAGCTACTCACCGACGAGCGCTTCAGGGAACTCACGCGCGACTATCCGGGACAGTTCGTCGCGCGCATGGGCGCGGAGGCGATAAAGGAGCTTCTGGGCGCGGTCAACATCGAGGAGCTTTCGGTCGAGCTTCGCGCGAGGATGCGCGAAGAGACCTCGCAGCAGAAGAAGCTCAAGTTCTCGAAGCGCCTGAAGGTCGTCACAAGCTTCCTCAAGTCGGGCAACCGCCCCGACTGGATGATTCTCGACGTGATACCCGTCATCCCGCCCGAGCTTCGGCCCCTTGTGCCGCTCGACGGCGGGCGCTTCGCCACGTCGGACTTGAACGACCTCTACCGCCGCGTCATCAACCGCAACAACCGCCTCAAGAAGCTCATGGAGCTTCGCGCGCCCGAGGTCATCGTGCGCAACGAGAAGCGCATGCTTCAAGAGGCGGTTGACGCGCTCTTCGACAACGGCCGTCGCGGTCGCGTGCTTCGCGGCGTCAACAATCGCCCGCTCAAGTCTCTCTCCGACACCTTGAAGGGCAAGCAGGGACGCTTCCGCCAGAACCTTCTGGGCAAGCGCGTGGACTACTCGGGCCGCTCCGTCATCGTCGTCGGGCCGGAACTCAAGCTCCACCAGTGCGGCCTGCCGAAGAAGATGGCTTTGGAGCTGTTCAAGCCCTTCATCTACAACCAGCTCGAAAAGCAGGGCTACGCCGCCACCATCAAGCAGGCACGCGAGATGGTTGACCGGCAGGAGCCCGTCGTCTGGGACATACTCGAAGAGGTCATACGCGAGCACCCGGTTCTACTGAACCGCGCGCCGACCCTTCACCGCCTCGGCATACAGGCGTTCGAGCCCGTGCTCGTCGAGGGCAAGGCCATCAAGATTCACCCGCTCGTCTGCACGGCCTTCAACGCCGACTTCGACGGCGACCAGATGGCCGTACACATCCCTCTCTCGCCAGAGGCGCAGATAGAGGCGGCCGTGCTCATGCTCGCCTCGAACAACATCCTGAGCCCCGCTTCGGGACAGCCCATCGCCGTCCCTTCGCAGGACATCGTCCTCGGTTGCTACTACCTGACGAAGGATAAGCCGGGCGCGAAGGGTGAGGGACGTGTCTTCTCTTCGACCGACGAGGTGCTCCTTGCGCTCGACGCTAAAGAAGTGACGACGCAGACCTCCATCAAGCTCCGCGTCAGCGGCAGCCTGATAGACCTGACGCAGGAGCACGACACGCAGGACGTTATGCGCGCCGCCGTGCAGGAGGACGTGCGCCGCGTCATCAACACGACCGTGGGACGCGTCATCTTCAACGACCAGATTCCCTCGGGGCTCTCCTACATCAACGGGACGCTCAAGAAGAAGGGCCTTCAGTCGCTCGTTAACTACTGCCACCTACGTCTCGGCCACGAGATGACGGTGAAGATGCTCGACGACCTGAAGAGCCTCGGCTTCCTCTACGCGACGCGCGCGGGAATCAGTATCGGCATCGACGACCTCGTCACGCCCGAGGCGAAGAAGACGCTCGTGGCTCAGGCCGAGCGCGACGTGATCGACGTTGAGAAGCAGTACCGCGACGGTGTCATCACGAACGGCGAACGCTACAACAAGATCATCGCCATCTGGTCTGAGACGACCGACAAGGTCGCCAAAGAGATGTTCAAGGCGATGGACGTGGCCGAGAAGGTCAACAAGGAGTCGAACCCGATTCTCATCATGTCCGACTCCGGCGCTCGCGGCACCGCGCAGCAGATTCGACAGCTCGCCGGAATGCGCGGACTGATGGCGAAGCCCTCGGGCGAAATCATCGAGACGCCCATCCGCTCGAACTTCCGCGAGGGGCTGGACGTTCTGCAGTACTTCATCTCGACGCACGGCGCGCGAAAAGGTCTCGCCGACACGGCCTTGAAGACGGCCGACTCCGGCTATCTCACGCGCCGACTCGTTGACGTGGCGCAGGACGTAATCATCTCGGAGCCCGACTGCGGCACGCTGAAGGGCATCTCTTCGACGGCCATCGTCGAGGGCGGTGAGGAGATTGAGAGCTTGCGCGACCGCATCGTCGGCCGCACGGCTCTGGACGACGTGATTGACCCCGTAGAGGGGCGCATCATCGTCGCCTCGAACGACGAGATTAACGAAGACCTCGCGCAGGAGATTCAGCGCTCCGGCGTGCAGCGCGTACGCATACGCTCCGTCTTGACCTGCGAGTCGCGACGCGGCGTCTGCATCAAGTGCTACGGACGCAACCTCGCCACCGGCAAGCCCGTTGACATCGGCGAGGCCGTCGGCGTCATCGCCGCACAAAGTATAGGCGAGCCCGGCACGCAGCTCACGATGCGCACGTTCCACATCGGCGGCACGGCGCGCCTCGAAGAGTCGTCCAAGCACGAAGCACGCATGGACGGCACGATCAAGTACGTTGAGTTGAACGTCGTCAAGAACCGCCGCGGCGAGATTACGGCGATGAACCGAAACGGCGCGGTCACCATCATTGACGAGCGCGGCCGCGAGGTGGCGCGCCACCAGATAGTCTACGGCGCGCACATACACGTCACGGACGGCCAGCGCGTCAAGGAAGACCAGCTCCTCGCGACTTGGGACCCGTTCACCTTCGCCATCCTGACCGAAGTCGCGGGCGCAATTAAGTATCAGGACTTGAAGGAGGGCGTGACGGTCGAGGAGGAGGTTGACGAGGTGACGGGCCAGTCGCGCGTCGTCGTCAAGGACTCGCCCGACGAGAAGCGCCAGCCGCGTCTCGAAGTCCGCTCGGGCGCGAACAAGGTCTTAAAGACCTACCAGATGCCCGTGCGCGCTAACCTGATGGTTCACGACGGCGACGTTGTGGAGCCGGGCGACGTTATCGCGAAGATTCCGCGCGAGACGACGAAGACGAAGGACATCACGGGCGGTCTGCCGCGCGTCGTCGAACTCTTCGAGGCGCGTAAACCCCGAGAGACGGCCGTCATGAGTGAGATTGACGGCATCATCAAGCTCGGCCCCATCGCGAAGGGCAAGCGGCGCATCATCGTCGTCGGCGACGACGGCGAGGAGCGCGAGTACGACATCCCTCGCGGCACGCACATCAACGTGCAGGAGGGCGACCGCGTGCGCGCGGGCGAGGCGCTGATGGACGGCCCCCTCAATCCGCACGACATCCTACGCGTGCTCGGCATGAACCGTTTGCAGGAGTACCTGACGAACGAGATTCAGGAGGTCTACCGTCTACAGGGCGTCAACATCAACGACAAGCACATCGAGGTGATTGTTCGACAGATGCTCCGCTGGGTGAAGGTGACGGACGTGGGCGACACGGACTTTCTCCTCGACGAACAGGTTGACCGCTTCCGCTTCACGGACGAGAACGACCGCGTCGTGACCGTAGAGGGCGAGCCCGCGAAGGCGGAGCCGCTCCTGCTCGGCATCACGAAGGCATCGCTTTCGACCGACTCGTTCATCTCGGCGGCCTCGTTCCAGGAGACGACGCGCGTGCTGACCGAGGCGGCCATCTCCGGCCGCATAGACTACCTGCGCGGCCTCAAGGAGAACGTCATCATGGGCCGGCTCATCCCCGCCGGAACAGGGATGGAGTACTACCGCAACGTCAAGGTCGAGCGCGACACCACGGCCGAGCGCGAGCGCGAAGAGCCCGTCATGGAGAGCCTCTCCGACCTCCTCGGCGGCACAGAGCCACCGGCCGTAGTCCCCGCACGCGAGAAGGTCGCCGCCGCCGTCGTCGGCGACGACGACGCGGACACGGACGAAGCGGCCGACACGGACGAGGGCGACGACGAATAGCCTTCAACACCAACTCAAACAGAAAGACCGGCGCGGGCTCCCAAGCCTCGCCGGTCTTTCTTTCTTGTAACATCTATTACTGCCTATCAAGCAAAGGTAGATCTAAAGGCTCATCCACCTTGTAGAACAACTCGCCATTCTCTATAACAAACTTGAGCGAGATTTTTGGATTGTTAATGTGGGTAGTGCCCGCCTTCAACTTCTCTTCACATTTAGCAAAGAAGGGCTCCAATTCTGTTGGGGTGAGTCTATAGATGGCTTTTAGCTCGATACCCTCATAGATAGCGAAGAACCAATCCACCTTACGATATTTCGCTATAATGGTTGGGTTCATATGATGGTGGGTTGAGAAGCTTTTGGTCAGTCGAGTATTGACAGACTTTAGCTCATACTCATTCCCTTCATTATCAACCGCGTCGTTGCCTTCGCGGCCGGGCAGGGCTTTCAGGCCAAGGATGAGGATGACTTGTAACAGCTTGCCGCCATTATCCTGGAAAATGTCATGAATCCCGTGTCTGGATGCTAACTCCTGATACTGACGGATGTAAGGGAACAACTCGTCAAGAATCGCTTTGTCCGGGTGTTCTCTCATCTCGACGTTACTCTCCAAGTAAGGCTTGAATTGTGACGCCGAGAGCACGTGCGAGACGTTCCATATTGTCTATGGTAATGTTTCGCTCGCCACGTTCGACAGAGCCGATGTAGGTACGGTGAAGCTCCGCGAGTTCGGCAAGTTTTTCTTGGGAAATACCCTGAGCTTTACGCGTCTCGCGAAGGTTCTCAGCGAAACGCATACGGGCGCTTGTTTTACGTTTCGGCACATGGTAAGAGATAGACGAATGATGACTTTATAGCTACAGACTTTAAGTAGCAATTCCGACGGACGCACTGATGCTGAAAACCAAAACCGGCCACATTTCAAGTCTGCTTCCGGCCTCGACGGCTGCATACACAACGCGGCTCGGGGCCGCATACCGGTGCAACTCGCTGGAATCACTTCCCAGACTCCCGGACTCAAGCATCAATCTAATAATTACCAGTCCGCCTTTCGCGCTTCAGAGGGAAAAAGAATACGGGAATCACAACCAAGAGGATTACGTCGGGTGGCTTGAGCAATTCGCCCATCTAGTGCATCAGAAACTGCGTGATGACGGAAGCTTCGTTCTGGACTTGGGGGGCGCGTACAAGAAGGGCGTGCCTGTGCGAAGTTTATACAACTTTCGCGTGCTGATTCGGCTCTGTGACGAAGTCGGATTCCATCTGGCAGAGGATTTCTATTGGTACAATTCCTCAAAGCTGCCTAGCCCTATCGAGTGGGTTAACAAGCGGAAGCTAAGGGCTAAAGACTCCGTCAATACTGTCTGGTGGTTCAGCAAGACAGAACACCCGAAAGCGGATGTGACGAAAGTCTTGTCGGAATACAGCGACAGGATGAAGAAGCTTCTGCAAGACCCCGAGAGCTTCTACACTCCGAAGAAGCGCCCGTCAGGGCACGACATAGGGAAGGGATTCAGTAGAGATAACGGCGGGGCAATTCCGTCGAACCTCCTACAGATTCCGCATACTGAATCTAACGGAATTTATCTCAGTGCCTGCAAGGCGTTGAACATAAAACAGCATCCAGCAAGATTTCCAGCCAAACTGCCGGAGTTCTTCATCCGCTTTCTAACTGACCCCGACGACTTAGTCTTAGATATTTTCGCTGGCTCTAACACGACCGGGCATGTGGCCGAGAATGAAGGGCGAAGATGGTTAGCCTTTGAGGAGCGGATGGACTATTTGGCACCGTCAGCCTTTCGTTTCTTCTCTAAAGGTGAGTCCACAGAAGAAATGGCATCTGTTCACCAGCGGATCAGCGCAGGCGAGACGGTTGAACTTGAAAAGCACACGGGCAAATCCAAAAGCCTTGCCCTAGAGGTTCTTGGATGAAACGAACCCCTTGCGGACGTTCCTCTGAAGCCGACGAATCAGTCGCCATATAACGGGAGCAGAAGGTATAAGTACGGGAACGCTCACGTGAGATGGTGAGGTCAAAGCATTCGGCTATCGACAGCACGTTATAAATCAAGGCAAGCTCGCGCATGTTTGTGGCAAGTCGTGTTCTAAACGCGCCGGTGGAAGAAGATTCCGCTGGCGCGTTGTTGCGTGTGGGAGAGCGCGGGATGATTTTTATAGGCGAGTTACAAATTCTGGCAGGCGGGTGTTATTAGACGGTCGGTGCGTGCGTTTTTGTGGGCGGTGCGCAACATGGACGGGTCGGTGCGGGGAAATTTCGGTCGGTGCGGCGTCGAGGATAGTCGGTGCAGGTGAAAACTCGGGCGGTGCGGGGTGATTTTGGGTGCGGTGCGGGTTAGGGAGGGGCTGTGCGGAGTCTTTTCGGGGCGGTGCGGGGAAATTGTGGTCTGTGCGGGAATGTTCGGGTGAGTGCGGGCGGGAAGAGTGTGCGGGACGGGTTGGACGGGTTGTGTGTCCGGTGAAGTTTTTGTGTGCGTGGAAGTTCTAGAGCGATGTCGCAAAAATTGCGCGTGCGTGGAGGGGGATTTTGAAGAAAAGGCGAAAATTGTCGTTGACGCGGAGTGAAACGGGCCTATAATGCGGCCTCTCGCTAGCAAGTGCATCTCACAAAACGTGCAGGGGTAGTCCAAAATCGAGCAAGGCGGCGCAAATCGCAGAGCCCCGCGATCCTCTCTCAAGGCCGACGGCCTCGCTTCTAAATCGTTCGGCCGAAACTTTCCCTGACCTCATGCTAAGGAGAATAAGTGTATGAACAGTGTGATTAACCGCACGAACGATATGTTCCTGCGCGTGGACGCGTTCGCCTCGGAGCGCTCCACTGCCTTTCCCCCGAACACGCTCGGCGGCGAGACCGTCGCGAAACTGCGTGGAGTCATACGGGCGCTCACAGGCACCATCACGGCGCAGACCACCGGCCTCAGCGACGCGCAACGCGCGACCGCCGAAAGGCTCGCCGCGAGCGAGGCCCTGCGCGAGAACATGAAGGCCGTCGCGCGCACGGCGCGTGTGATGGCGCTCGACATGCCGGGGCTCGAAAACAAGTTCCGACTCCCGCGCAGCGGAAGCGTGCCCGCGTTGCTTCATGCCGCGCGCGCATTCGCCGCCGACGCACTCCCGCTCAAGGCCGAATTCATACGCCACGAGCACCCCGAAACCTTCATAGAGGAGTTAGAGGCGCAGATCGCGGCCCTCGAACGCGCGATGGGCGACCAGAACACGAAGCGCGACGCGCACATCTCCGCCACCGCCTCCGTCGAGACTCTGATAGAGCGCGGCGTGAACGCCGCGCGAAGGCTCGACGCAATCGTCCGCAACAAGTTTCGCGACGACCCCGCGACGCTCGCCGCATGGGAGAGCGCGCGCCACGTCGAGAGCCACTCACATACGCGCAAGCGCACAAACGGCAACGGGGGTGGCGCGAAACCGCCGGAAGGTAAGAACGACTGACGAACGGGAAAGGGTAATACGGCGGCTCGCATTCACACGCGTGTGCGGGCCGCCGTAAAGTCTGCGCAGGTCTCTTCGACATTAACGCCGCGCCTCCGGTTTGCCTTCCGCCGACGTGAAATCATTGACAGGCGGGGTGAAGAATAATATTTTCCCGTGGCCGGATTAGTCGCACCTTCTGCCTCTGGCGGCGACCCCCAACGAATGAAAACTGTCGGAACCAGGGAGGTATCCTTGAGAAACGTGTACAAGTTCGCTTCGGCTTTAATACTTTCGGCGGCGGCCGTCGTCCTGCTCCATTCGGCCAGTTCCAGTGCCGCCGCGCGTCAGGGCGCGCCGACGATTGTGAAGGACTCCGTGCAGATGACGGCCTTCACCTTCAGCTCCTACAAGGGTAGCTACGACACGTTTAGCTGGGCGCCGCTGATTAACTTCCGCGTCAACGGCCCCATCCCGAGCGGCGGCCAACTCTACGTCGAGTACACCGTGCCGGGCTCGCCGCCCGTCAAGTTCGACTGCGCGACCGAGGAGACCCCGGCCGACCGCTGGTGGAAGACAGAGTGCGGCGGCCGAGACGGAATCCCGGAGGAGAAGGGGACGACCTACACAGGCCCCTTCAGCTTCGCCATCAAGTTGCGGAATGAGTTGGCGGGCAGCGACACGACCATCTTCACCGGCAAGGCGAAGGTAGCGAAGGTGCATTCTAACGAGATAAAGACCGGCAAGTTCGCCAACCACTTCGTCTACTACGTTGACCACGACTGGAACCTGCCCATCGGCTACGTCTACTACACGCAGGACGACCTGAAGGGATGGGACAGGCCCATCCTCAACGTCGCCTTCTGGGTGCGCGGCGAGGCCGTGAACCTCGACCCGCATCTCTTCTACAAGGGCGCGGAGGTGGGCCGAATCATGTATGAGGGCGAGCAGGTCGGCAAGGCCAGTTGCGAGTCGGACGTGGATAACAACACCACGAACTTCGTGGACGAGAAGGACGCGCCGCAGAAGGCGAAGTGGTCGCGCGTCCTCTGCACCTTCGGGAACGTGCGCGCGTGGGACAAGAGCGGCGAGGCACCGGGCATGTTCGGCGCGCTCTACCAGCTCGACAAGAACCCCGGCGAGTACGAGTTCAAGCTGCTCTGGAACAACAAGCTGGCGCGCACAATCAAGTTCAGCGCCGGCCCCGGCGGCAAGCTCGACACAAGCCTCGCCGCCTCGAACAAGCTCGGCAGCGACCGCCTCATCGTGCCCGTCACAATCATCGGCGATCAGGACGGCACGTGGGACAAGGCCGCTTGGAAGACCGACGCCTTCTACGGCAACCCTCTGACGGGCTTCACGCCCGCGCCTTAAACTGCATAGACGTTTCGTCGCATACTTGATTTCGAGACCGGCGCGGGCTGCATGGCCCACGCCGGTCTTTAATTTGTACGAAACCCCCGGCGTGCTTCGCGGTTGGCGAACTAAGGTCTCATAATTCGCCGCGCGGCGGTGTTTATAGGTCGAAGGTTGCAGGTCGCGGGCTCAAAGTTCAAAGTTGAAGCACGTAGCCTCTGAACTTTGAACCCGCGACCTGTAACTCATAACCTCGTACGAAAGGGAAACGAACGACATGAAGAGAAACTTTTGGCTCGCGCTGCTCTTAGTGTGCCTCTGCGCGTCCGCGGCGCGCGCGCAGGTGACTGTGATAAAAGCGGGCCGACTCGTAGACTCCGAGGCGGGCACGGCCGCGCGCAATCAGGTCATCATCATCGAGGCCGGGAAGATAAAGGCCGTCGGCGCGGGGCTGCAAATTCCTTCGGGCGCGCGCGTGATCGACCTCTCGGGCTCGACCGTTCTGCCGGGCCTCTTCGACTGCCACACGCACATGCTCACGACGTGGGATCAGGCGGAGCATCTTACGCCCTGGCAAGAGGAGCTTATGCCCGTCGGAGCGCGAATGATTCGCGGCGTGATCAACGCGCGCACGATGCTCGAATCCGGCTTCACGACGATACGCGACGTGGGCAACGCGCCCGACTACACAGACACCTCGCTTCGCTTCGCCGTCAGCAACGGCCAAATCCCCGGCCCGAACGTAATCAACTCGGGCAAGATAATCACGCCCTTCGGAGGCCAGTGGCAGCTAAGGCCCGGAAGGCCGGACGTGTTCAAGGAGGAGTACCTATTCGCCGACACGCGCGACGAGCTGAAGAAGGCCGTGCGCGAAAACCTGCACTTCGGGGCGCGTGTCATCAAGATAGTCGTCGGCGGGATAGGCGGCTACCGTTACTCGGCCGAAGACGTGCGCGTCGTCGTCGAGGAGGCCGCACAGGCGGGCCTTAAAGTCGCCGCGCACTGCGACACGGACGAGGACTCGCGCAACGCGATTAACGGCGGCGTCGCGTCCGTCGAGCATGGGCCGGGCATGACGGAGGAGACTCTGCTGCTCGCAAAGCAGAAGGGCGTCTTCCTCGTCGGGACTGACTTCCCCGAGGCGATTGCGATTGAGCAGGGCTACGGGCAGGGACTCTTCAAGCTGTTCTACGACCGGCTTGCGCGCGCGCACAAGGTGGACGCTCTGATGGCCTTCGGCACCGACGTGCTGCTCGACACGAAGAGCAAGACGCGCGGCCAGTACGCGCTCGACTTCCTCGAAAACTATGTGAAGGTCGGCATGAAGCCCGCCGAAATCCTCCGCATGATGACTACGAACGCCGCGCGGCTCATGGGAATGGAGAAGCAGCGCGGTGCGATACGCGCGGACTTCGCCGCGGACATCATCGCCACGCCCACCAACCCGCTCGAAGACATCTATGCGCTCAAACAGGTCAACTTCGTCATGAAGGACGGCAAGGTATTCAAGCCCTCTAACTGAAGGGCGGGCCGGTGCGTGCGTCTTCCGGGCGACTCAAAGCAGATTACACTCAACCGCTTACTGTTATAGAGGGTCGCGGCCCGCGCCGGTCTTAAACTTCATTTCGTGTGAATCCAAACGGTTCGCGGGTGAATCTAAAACGTTCGCCGCGGATTATATGCTTGACATCGTTTTCCGCCGCCCTCTATTCTCGTAGTGGGCGGTCGCCATGCCCATTCGTGCCGCCCGACAGCCTCGGAAGTTAAGCCCCTTAACTTTGCAGCCTCCACAATAATCCACCACGCCGACGCGCACGAAGACCGTGTGCGCGGTATCGCGCACAAACTCGCCCCGAATCTTCGCGCGGCACGTGGCACGCGCCGTGCGAAGTGTGACCGGCCTACAAGAGAGTTGGCATTAAAACGTTACGCACGGTCGCTCTCCCCGCGGCCCCCGCTGGCTCGGTCTGTGGCTCCCCGAAAATATTGACGTTGCTTTGAGATGCTGCCGCGCGTGCGGCAGGCGATTCGAGGACTTCCTGATGTATAGACCAAACGTCTCGCGTTACACCTTCCTAATCCTATTCCTCTCGGTCGCGCTCGCATGCGCCGCGCTTCTTTCGCCCAAGGGCTCGGGACAGTCGAAGGGCGGGGAGTTCCATCAGCAGATAAGCCGCTCGCTCCGCAGCTTCGACGCGCTGCGCCTGGAGCCTTCGGACCTGGAGTTGAGGGTCAGGCAGACGGGCCGACTCACGCTCGAAACTTCGGCGGGGACTTTCGCCCTGACGCTCACGCCCAACGACGTGCGCGCGGAGAACTATCACGCGGTTGCGGCGGGGGACGGCGGCGAGACGCGGGAGCTTGAGCGCGCGCCTTCGCGCACGTTCAAGGGCACGGTCGAGGGCGTCGAAGGGAGTCAGGCGCGTCTCACGATTGACCGGGAGACAATCGAGGGCTTGATTATCGCGCGCGGCGAGAAGTTCTTCGTCGAGCCCGCGTCGCACTACACGGGGGAGGCCGCGCCCACGGACTTCCTCTTCTACCGCGAGTCGGACGTGATAATCAACAACCCGATCGAGTGCCGCGTCGAGACGCTCTCGGAGAAGGTTAACGAGCAGTTCTCACGCGTCTCGCCTTCGGCCGCGTCGGGCACGACGCCGCAGGCCGCGAAGCTCTCGCCGACGCGCGAGGCGGAGATTGCGACCGACGCCGACTTCGAGTTCTATCAGGCCAACGGAAGCAACGCCACCACCGCGAACAACGAAATCCTGAGCATCATCAATCAGGTCAGCGGCGTCTACGAGTCCGAGATAGGCATGAGCTTCAAGGTCATATACCAGCGCGTCTGGACGACCTCCGCAGACCCTTACGACGCGACGACCCTGAGCGGCCTGCTCGATCAGGTGAGGCTCAACTGGAAGAACAGCCCGCCCGCCGGGAGCGAGACGCGCGACGTGGTTCACATGTGGACGGGGCGCGACCTCGACGGCTTCCAGACCGGACTCGCCTACAGCACCGTCACGGTCAACGGCGTCACCTCGAACGGCGTCGTCTGCCGCTATCAGGAGTTGGCGGTCGGCGTCTCCGAACGCCAGACGCTCGTGCCGCAGAAGTACATCGTGCCCGCCCACGAGATAGGCCACAACTTCAGCGCGCAGCACCCCGAAGACGCGGGCCACGCCGAGTGCGCTCTGACAATCATGTCGGGCATCGTGCAGACGAACACGATCTTCAGCTTCTGCCAGTTCTCGCGCGACGAGATTACGAACTACGTAAACGCCAACGGCTCGTGCCTCGCGGCCGTGACCGCGCCCGCGACGAGCGTGCAGTTCAGCACGACCGACTACCGCGTCGCCGAAGGGACGGGCAGCGTGCAGCTAACCGTCACGCGTTCGAGCGGGGCGGGCACGTCCACCGTTGATTTCCAGACGACGGACGGCACGGCCAACGACCGTGGCGACTACACGACCGCGCTCGGCACGCTCAGCTTCGCCGCGGGCGAGACCACGAAGACCTTCAACGTCTTCATCACGGACGACTCGTACGGCGAAGCGCCCGAGACCTTTCAGGTGCTTCTCTCGAACCCCACGGGCGCGACGCTCGGCACGCCCAACGCCGCGACCGTCACCATCATCAGCAACGAGGCGGCGAACGGCCCCAACCCTGTCAAAGACCCGAACTTCAACCCGGACTTCTTCGTCCGCCAGCACTACGTAGACTTCCTCAACCGCGAGCCCGACGCGTCGGGCCGCGCGTTCTGGACGGGACAGACGACGGGCTGCGGCAACCGCGACGTACTCGTCTGCCGCGTCAACGTCTCGGCGGCCTTCTTCCTCTCGATAGAATTTCAGGAGACGGGCTTCTTCGCGATACGCGCGCAGCGCGTGGCCTTCGGCCGTCGCTCGGACAACTCCACGCGCATGACCTACCGCGAGGTGATACGCGACCAGAGGCGTATAGGCGAGGGCGTCGTCGTCGGTCAGGCGGGCTACGAGCAACAGCTCGCGTCGAACAAGCAGGCGTACGCGGCGCTCATCGTCGCGCGCACTGACTTCGCGACGCGCTTCCCGCAGGCGAGCGCGGACGCTTACGTAGACGCTCTATACGCGTCGGCGGGCGTTACGCCGACGCCGGCCGAGCGGCAGGAGGCAATCAACGCATACAACTCCGCGGGCGGCGGCGTAACGGGGCGCGCGGCGGGGCTGCGAACTGTCTCTGACTCGGCTTCGGTTAGGAACGCGGAGATAAGGGCGGCCTTCGTGCTGCTGCAATATCACGGTTACATGCGCCGCGACCCGGACGACGCTGGCTACAACTTCTGGCTCTCGAAGCTCAACCAGTTCGGCGGCAACTACGTCTCGGCCGAGATGGTCAAAGCCTTCATCACCTCGGACGAGTACCAGCAAAGGTTCGGTCAGTAGAAGACTACAGTCAGAACCGCGAGCAATAGCGAGCGGGTGTGCGATTCGACGCGCGAGCCGTGCATCGAATCGCACACCCGCTCGCTATTGCTCGACGGGGAACATTCGACGCGGGTGGTTCGTAAGCTCTTGGGCCTTGAAGTGCCCTGAAGGTACGAACCGCATGAAACGAACCCTCGCTCTCGCAATTCTCATCGCCGCCTCTTTCTGTCTGAGCTGTAGCACTCCGAAAGGCGCGCGACATCCTTCCATCACTGCACGCGCCGACAGAACGCTCGCGGCCCATTCCGCCGAGGTGTGGCAGGTCGCCTTCAGCCCCGACGGCCGATACCTCGCAACGTCGAGTGTGGACAAGACCGTCAAGCTCTGGCACATGCCCGAGGTCGCCCTCGCGCGTACGCTCACGCATCCCGAAGGCATAACCTCTATCGCGTTCAGTCCAGACGGTCAGTACCTCGCTACGGGCAGCTACGACCGCGCCGTGAGAGTCTGGAACCTCTCGGACGGCACGCTCGCGCGCACGCTCGAAGGGCACGAGGGCACGGTCTGGTCGGTCGCATTCAGCGCGGACGGCCAGCGTATAGCGAGCGGCGGCGAGGACAAGACCATACGTCTCTGGCGGGCGAGCGACGGCACGGCGCTTCAAACCCTGACGGGCCACACGCTCAACGTCTGGTACGTCTCCTTCAGCCGCGACGGACGCTGGCTCGCGAGCGCGAGCTTCGACCACACTATTCGACTCTGGAGCGCCGATACGGGCCAACTCGTACGCACGCTCGAAGGCCACACAGAGGCAGTCCTCGAAGCCGTCTTCAGTCCGGACTCGCAGATGCTCGCGACCTGCGGCGACGACTCGACCGTAAGGCTCTGGCGCACGAGCGACGGCGCGCTCCTGAACACGTTGACGGGAGACTCCGAGCACGTCTACGCCGTCACCTTCAGCCCCGACGGACGCTTCCTCGCTTCGGGCAGCCGCGAGCGCGGCAACCTCGGCACGCTCTGGAAACAGTTGACGGGCGCGCGCCTCCGAGGCAAGAACCTTCGCCTCTGGCAGGCGCGCGACGGCGAGCTTCAACAGGCACTCGAAGACCACCCCGACGACATACACTCCGTCGCCTTCAGCCCCGACGGAAACTGGCTCGCCACGAGCGGCCAGCAGAACCTCGTCACCCTCTGGCGCGTCGAGACCCACGACCCCCGGAGCGTCGAGACGCAAGCGCATTAGAGCCCGCGCTGAAAGCTTCTTCTAAAGCCTTCCGGTCGGCGTCGTGGTAATAATCGGGCGGCCTCTGTATAATACGTTACGTCCTTAGCCTTCCCCTAAAAGTGAACTCGTTCCCCGTTTTCGCACGGTACATCTCTGCCTATGCCCGACGACCAGATACAGACACCCACGCCCGAGGAGCATGAGACCGCAGAGGAGAATAACGCGCGCCTTCTGCGCTCCGACCTCGCGCCCTACTGGCTCTCCGCCATCATCGAGTCGGCCGACGACGCCATCGTAAGCAAGTCGCTCGAAGGCATTATCATGAGCTGGAACGAGGGCGCGCGGCGCATCTTCGGCTACACGGCCGACGAGGTCATCGGCAAGCCCGTTACCATCCTCATTCCCGAAGACCACATTAACGAGGAGCCCGCCATACTCGCGCGTCTGCGCGCGGGCGAGCGCATAGAGCACTACGAGACCATTCGCAGGCATAAGGACGGCACGCTCATAGACATCTCGCTCACGGTCTCGCCCATAGTGGGGCCGGGCGGGCGCATCGTCGGCGCGTCGAAGATAGCGCGCGACGTGACCGAGCAGCATCGCGCACAGCGCGCGCTTAACGTCGCGGCCGAGCGCCTCAACCTCGCGCTCGCCGCCGCGCGCCTCGGCGATTGGAGTTGGGATGCCGCGACGGACGTAGTCACCATGTCCGAGACGGCCGCGGAGATTTTCGGCATACCCCCCGGCCCGCACATGACCTGGGCGGAGATGCGCGAGCTGCTGCACGAGGACGACCGCGAGGGTGCGCGCGTCGCGGTCGAGAGCGCCGCGGTAGAGCACAGCGACTACGACATAGAGTACCGCGTCGTCGGCCACGGCGGCGGCGGCGAGACGCGGTGGGTTCTGGCGAAGGGACGCGGCCTCTACGACGACGCCGGGAACGTGACGGGGATGCTCGGCGTCGTGCAGGACATGACGGGCCGCAAGATGATCGAGCAGGCACTGCGCGAGCAGACCGAGGCGCTCAGAACCATCAACGAGCTAGGTCAGGTAATCTCGGCCGAGCTGGACCTACAGAAGATTGTGCAGGCCGTGACCGATGCCGCGACCGAGTTGACGGGCGCGCACTTCGGCTCCTTCTTCTACAACGTGCTCGACGCGCGCGGCGCGTCATACATGCTCTATACGATCTCGGGCGTCCCGCGCGAAGCCTTCGAGCACTTCCCGATGCCGCGCGCCACAGACCTCTTCGGCCCGACCTTCCGCGGCGAGGGCGTCATACGCATCGGCGACGTGCACCTGGACCCGCGCTACGGCAAGAACTCGCCCTACTTCGGCATGCCCGAAGGACATCTGCCCGTTGTGAGCTACCTCGCCGTGCCCGTCACCTCACGCGCGGGCGAAGTCGTGGGCGGGCTCTTCTTCGGCCACCCCGAGCCGCGCGCCTTCACCGCGCGCCACGAGATGATTGTGTCGGGCCTCTCCGCGCAGGCGGCGGTCGCGATGGACAACGCGCGGCTCTACGAGGCTTCGCGCCGCGAGCGCGAGCAGGCAGAGCGCGCGGCGGAAGAGAACGAGCGACTCTACCGCGAGACGCAGGAGGCGAACCGTCTCAAGGACGAATTTCTCGCGATGCTCTCGCACGAGCTACGCACGCCCTTGACGGCCATCCTCGGCTGGGCGCACATGCTTCGCACGGGGCAGTTCGACGAGAGCAACGTCACGAGCGCTTACGAGACTATCGAGAGGAACGCGCGCGCGCAGGCGCAACTGATTGACGACCTGCTCGACGTGTCGCGCATCATCACGGGCAAGCTCCGCCTGGACATGCGCGCCGTCAATCCGAATGCCTTCATCGAGTCGGCCATAGAGGCCGTGCGACCCGGCGCCGAGTCGAAGGGCGTGCGCATACAGAAGATCATGGACACGGGCGTCACCTCGGTCGCGGGCGACCCCGTCAGGTTGCAGCAGATAGTCTGGAACCTCCTATCGAACGCTGTGAAGTTCACGCCGCGCGGCGGCCTCGTGCAGCTACGACTCTCGCGCGTCAACTCGCACATCGAGATCGCGGTCATCGACACGGGGCAGGGGATTCACTCGGAGTTCCTCCCGAACGTCTTCGACCGCTTCCGTCAGGCCGATCAGAAGATTACGCGACAGCACGGAGGGCTCGGGCTCGGCCTCTCGATAGTCCGACATTTAGTTGAACTGCACGGAGGCACAGTCCGCGCCGACAGCGAGGGCGAGGGTCGCGGCGCGACGTTCACTGTGATGCTGCCCGTCGCGCCCGTATACATGCAGACGGAAGCGGGCGAGCGCGTGCACCCCGCAGCGAGAGAGACACTCCCGACCTACGACTGCCCCGAGCGCCTCGACGGGCTGAGGATTTTAATCGTAGACGACGAGCGCGACACGCTGGAGATGCTCCGAATCGGGCTCTCGCACTGCGGGGCCGAGGTCACAACCGCCCGCTCCGGCGTCGAGGCGCTCGAAGCTCTCTCTTCGTCAACGCCCGACGTAATCATCAGCGATATAGGCATGCCCGAGTTGGACGGCTACGAGATGATGAGGAAGATTCGCGCCCTGCCCGCGGAGAGCGGCAGCCGCACGCCCGCGGTCGCGCTCACGGCCTACGCGCGCACGGAGGATCGGCTTCAAGCCCTGCGCGCCGGCTACCAGATGCACGTCCCGAAGCCGGTCGAGCTTGCCGAACTCGTCGCCGTCGTGGCGAGCCTCGCGCACCGCTCACGTTAGCGCGGTCTCTCGCGAGACTTCAAGCTCGTGCCAATGACGCGACAATTCCGCACGGAGGAGAAACAATTGCGCCGACCCCTTCGACTTCGATTCCTTCGACTGTTTCAAGGCTTCGCAGCCTTCGTCATTCTCGCCGCCGCGTCTTCGACGATTCCCGCGCAGAGCCAACTCCCGCAAGACCTGCGTGAGAGGATAGACAAGCTCAGCACGGAGGCGCTCGCACGAACGGGCGTCCCGAGCGCGTCGGTCGCGGTCGTCAAAGACGGACGCGTCGTCTACCTCAAGGCTTACGGCGACGCGCGCGTCGAGCCGCGCGTTCCGGCGACGCCCGAGATGCGCTACAGCATCGGCTCCATCAGCAAGCAGTTCACGGCCGCCGCGATTCTCTTACTACAGGAGCAGGGCAAGCTCTCGCTCGACGACAAGGTCTCGAAGTACGTCCCCGACCTGACGCGCGCGGGCGACATCACCATACGACAGTTGCTCTCGCACACCTCGGGCTATCAGGACTACTGGCCGCAGGACTACGTGATGCCCATGATGTTGCAGCCCATCACGGCGCGGAAGCTTCTCGACACGTGGGCGCACAAGCCCCTCGACTTCGAGCCGGGCACGAAGTGGCAGTACAGCAACACGAACTACGTCATCGCGGGCGCGATAGTCGAGAAGGTGAGCGGGCGGCCGCTCCTACAGTTCCTGCGCGAGCGCGTCTTCGCGCCGCTCGGCATGAAGAGCATCACGGACATTGACGAAGGGCGACTCACGGAGAGCGACCCCGTAGGCTACCAGCGTTTCGCGCTGGGGCCGCCGCGCGTCGCGCCGAAGGAGGGGAAGGGCTGGCTCTTCGCCGCGGCCGAACTCGCCATGACCGCCGAAGACCTCGCGAAGTGGGACATCGCCGTCATGGACGAGAAGATTCTGAAGCCGTCCTCCTACCGCGACCTCGAAAACGAAGTCGTGCTGAAGAGCGGACTCGGCACGAGGTACGGGCTCGGCGTCTTCGTACGCTCGGAGGCGGGGCGCAGAAGCCTCTCGCACGGCGGCGAGGTGTCGGGCTTCACCTCCGAGAACGTCCTCTTTCCCGAAGAGCGCGTCGCCGTCGTCGCGCTCACGAATCAGGACGCGGCCGGCGTCGCCTCGGACATAGCGCACGGCATCGCGCCGCTGCTCTTCGCATCGGACGACACGGCTACCACTCAGAAGACGGAACAGGCGCGCAAGATCTTCGAGGGCCTACAGCGCGGCACGATTGACCGCACGCTCTTCACCGACGACGCGAACTTCTACTTCGGCGAGCAGGCGCTCAAAGACTTCGCGAGCAGCCTCGGGCCTCTCGGCGCGCCGCAGGAGTTCACGCAGGTCAGTCAGAGTCTTCGCGGCGGTATGATTGGCCGCTTCTACAGCGTGAAGTTGAAAGATAGGACTCTACGGGCTTGGACTTACGAGATGCCGGACGGAAAGCTTGAGCAGTATCAGGTCGCGCCTGACGAATAACCTCCCGCCGACTTATTCAAATAGGAGAGGGCCCGTGCCTGCCGAGACATGCGCCCTCTCTCTCTGCGTTTGGAGATGCGCTACTTGCGCGCGGCCTTCTGCTGCGCGCGGCCCGCCTGCTCCTGAAAAATCTTGAGCACCTCGCGCTTGTCGTGCGGCGTTAGACTGTCGAGCCCGCCCGTCACTTCGTACTTCTGGTTGACCCACTTGCGAACCTTCGCGGCGTCGTAGCCTAGCTCGCCCGCCGCCTGCAAAATCTGCTCGTCGAGTCCGGGCGCGTCCACGGCAGCCGGGGTCGCGGGCGTGGTCGGCGCGGCCGTTGTCGTGGGTGCCGCGGGTGTCGCGTCAGGCGCGGGCGTCCTCTCCTGCGCGGGCCTCTGGCCTTGCGCGGGCGCGGCCACCGCCTGCTGCTTTCTCGCCCCGCGTATCACCTCCTCGCGGCTCGCCACGCCGCGCCTGACCTCGAAGCCGAGGAGCGCGAGCGCGCGGCCCACCGAAGAAGTCTCGCAGACCTCCACGTAGCTCCCGGCCTGCACGTGGCCCGCGCTTCTGAGTTCGTATGCGTGGCCCGTGGCGGCGGGGAGCGCGTCGTCGGGCTCTCGGTAGACTTCGGCGCGCATGAGGACGAAGCCCGTCTCTTCGTTGTGCTGGATGATGGTCGTGATGATGCGGCCCTGCGGGAATTTGGCGTAAAATTTCTCGATTCTTTCGTGGACTGTAATGTACTCGTCTGGGTTGAATCGCATCTAAGATTTTCGCCTTTCCGTGTTCGCTGTTTGTTCGCCCTTCGGGCGCAGACTTTAGCAGAAAATGTGCCCTTGGGGCGTAATTTTTGAATGGAAGGCGGACAGGGCCTGACCGCGCTTGACAGAGCCGGGGGCCGTAAGTATAGTCTCTCGTTTGGGCTTGTAGTCCATTTCCCAATAGTGCGGCGCTCAGGTAGTTCTGCCGGTGTGGAGGCGTCGCCCGGCCCTCGCCCTTCGGGGCAAGAGCCGTTGACAAATATTGTGGCGTAAACTCCGCCGCCCCGCTTGTTTTACAGGCGCTCAGGCGACGGGGAGCGAAATACGCGCGGGGCTTTTAAAGCCCGCCTCCTTTTACAAAGGCGACGCCACAGAAAAGTTTCGGCCCCGAGGGGAGGCCAGAAATCCACACTACTTTAAGCCAGAACATCCCTGACTAATTAAGACAATCAAGGGCGTGCCGCTCTTGCGCTGACTGCCGGACGAACGGTTCCGGTAAGAGGCAGGAAAGGGCAGCCTCTTGCGCCTTGTGGAGCGCGAGGGCCGAGAGAGACGAACCTTTTAAGAAGGACTGAAAGTAAGTGCCGACCATCAACCAACTCGTACGCAAGGGCCGTCAGGCCGTGAAGTACAAGACCGCGAGCCCTGCCTTGCAGGAGTCGCCGCAGAAGCGCGGCGTCTGCACGCGCGTCTACACTCAGACCCCGAAGAAGCCGAACTCGGCCCTGCGCAAGGTCGCGCGCGTGCGCCTGACGAACGGCATCGAGGTGACGACCTACATCCCCGGTGTGGGCCATAACCTTCAGGAGCACTCGATAGTGCTCATACGCGGCGGCCGCGTCAAAGACCTTCCGGGCGTGCGCTACCACATCATACGCGGCACGCTCGACTCGGTCGGCGTCAACGACCGCAAGCAGGGTCGCTCGAAGTACGGCGCGAAGCGCCCGAAGGGCGGCGCGGCGGCCGGTGCCGCTAAGGGCGGCGCCAAGGGCGGCAAGAAGTAGTCAAGCTTAAATATCTGGAACAGTTATGCCGAGAAGAAGAGTTGTTGACAGACGCGACGTGCTGCCCGACCCGGTTTACAACAGCCCGCTGGTGACCAAGTTCATCAACGGCCTGATGTGGGGCGGCAAGAAGTCCACCGCCGAGGGCATCTTCTACCGTGCGCTCGCGCAGGTTGGCGAGAAGACGGGTGAAGACCCATTGAAGATGTTCAAGCGCGCGATTGAGAACGTTCGGCCCACGGTCGAGGTCAAGTCGCGCCGCGTCGGCGGCTCGACCTATCAGGTGCCCATCGAGGTCGCGCAGGAGCGCCGCGGCTCGCTCGCCATACGCTGGATCGTGGGCGCGTCACGCGCGCGCGGCGAGAAGACGATGATAGACCGCCTCGCGGGCGAGATGCTCGACGCCGCCAACAACCGCGGCAACGCCGTCAAGAAGAAGGACGACACGCACCGCATGGCCGAGGCGAACAAGGCGTTCGCGCACTACAAGTGGTAAGGAAGCGTTCAGCGTTCAGCAATCAGCTTTCAGCTTTTTGAATGACGGCGAACGGCTGAGATTTGAATTAAGCAGTCGGTAGGACAAAAGGGTTTGGCTGAAAGCTGACTGCTGAAAGCTCCAAGATCATGGCTAAGCAAGACCTGAACAAGTTCCGGAACATCGGCATCATGGCGCACATTGATGCCGGTAAGACCACCACGACCGAGCGCGTGCTCTTCTACACGGGCGTCTCGCACAAGATTGGCGAGGTGCACGAGGGCACTGCGACGATGGATTGGATGGAGCAGGAGCAGGAGCGCGGCATCACGATCACTTCGGCCGCGACGACCTGCTTCTGGAAGCGCGACGGCGTCGAGCACCGCATCAACATCATAGACACGCCCGGCCACGTGGACTTCACGATGGAGGTCGAGCGCAGCCTTCGCGTCCTCGACGGCGCGGTCGCGGTCTTCGACGGAGTCGCCGGAGTTGA
>JBJMGR010000015.1:0-15915 GCA_045807805.1 Pyrinomonadaceae bacterium
CGATGAGCGTCGAGAGCGCCTGGTCGGTGCTGTTGACGGTTGTCTGTGTGTCGGTGCTGACGACCGTCACACTCTCGGTCGCGCCCGCGGGGTTAACCGTCATGTCCATGTCGGTCGTGAACGAGACGGAGACCTTAACGCCCTTGGCCGTGTTGGTCGCGAAGCCCGCGGCGTTGGCCGTGATGTCATAGAGGCCGACGGGGAGATTGGGGACGGTATAACCGCCCTGCTCGTTCGTCGTGGCGTTGCGCCGCTCGCCCGTGCCCTCGTTCGTGACCTCGACGACCGCGCCGGCCACGCCCGCGCCGTTCGGGTCGCGGACGGTTCCCGTGAGCGAGCCCGTCGCGCCGCCCTGCGCCGAGGCGGCCGTGGCCGCGAGTAGGATTGATAGCATGAGTGTTGTCAGTCTGAACTTCATCTGAGAGCCTCCTTATTCGGAACCGCGTGCGCGCGCGTCTGGGGCGTGTCGCGCGTCGGCCGGCGCTACGCGAAAATGGACGCGCGCGGCCTCACGCGCCGAGGGAATAGGCAAAGTACGTTCCCGCGCCGCGCGTTTGTGACGAGAGGGACTCGCCGCGTGACGAACGGGCGGACGCGTCCAACCCTTCGGACGAAAGTTCAGCGGCTTGAAAAGTCGGATTGAGGTTTATGGATTGGAGTGGAGGCTTCTACGGAAGTTCGGATGAGAGAGAGCGTGAATCGAGTGCGTCCGAACGAGGAATTGGATGGTCGTGTCGCGAGAGATACTTTGAAGTGAGAGGAGGTCGCCGAGCGGCTTCCGTTAGACAGTGACAAAGAAGAGGCTCTCGACAAACTTTGCCCGCCCCGAAGCGCGATCACTAAACACTGACCGGCGACCCGCGGTCGAACTTATCAACCTCGCCCCAGTACCGGGGTTGAACCAGCAGACGGCGCACGAGCGGGCGGAGGCCGGGCACCTCCATGTGAGCGTACCCGCCCACCAACGCAGAGAAGACGGCCCGTCGCCGGCAACTGACTTCGAGACCATCGACGGCATAAGCGGGACATTCAAAGTCAGAGCGTTGAGATGCTCTCCTCGGGTCGGCCGAGTCACCGCAGGAGACGAAGAGCAGCACGCCGAGTGATAGAAAAAGCCTGGTACGTATCAATTAAAGGCTCTCTTGAAGAGTTCGGCCGTGGACGCCAAATCCGAAGTCCACGCGAAGCTTCCCTGAGCCAGCATCTCTGTCCCGGCGCGTGACAGCGCGGTGAGCGCCGCGCGCGCAAGCGCCCCCCCGACGCTGATACGCCTGACGCCCGCCTCAGCCAACTGCGCGACCGTCGCGCCTTTTAGCATTGGAGCCAGCACGTTCACAGGGTTACTTACAGCACCCGTCACCAATCGAACCTCATCAAGCGTGGCGAGGCCCGGCGCGTACAGGACATCCGCCCCTGCTGCTTCAAATGCCTGTAGGCGGCGGATCGTATCGTCGAGGTCATGCCTGCCGCGAAGCAGGTTTTCGGCCCGCGCCGTTAGGGTGAAGGGGAAAGCGAGTGAGCGTGCCGCCTCGGCGGCAGCATGGACGCGCTCGACCGCAAGTGCGAAATCATAGATTGGATTCGAGGAGTCGCCGCTGTAATCCTCAATCGAGCCGCCGACGAGACCGGCCCGAGCCCCGAGCAGGATAGTCTCGGCGGCCTGTTCCGGGTCGTCCGCAAAGCAGTTCTCCAGATCGGCGCTGACCGGCAGCTCGGTCGCCGCAGAGATGCCGCGGCAATGTTCCATCACCTCTTCGAGCGTGACGTGGCCGTCCGAACGCCCGAGCGAGTTAGCGAAACCGGCGCTCGTCGTCGCCAGCGCCTCGAAGCCCAAGGCAGCCAGCAGCCGCGCCGAGCCCGCGTCCCACGGGTTGGGAATGATAAAGGCACCCTCACGCTCGTGCAGCGCCTTAAATAGCTCTGCCTTCTCTTTCTGAGTCGTCGTCATGAGTGTGAAATTATCACAATCCAAATCTACCGGAAATGCTCGTCGCCCGCTGACGGCACGTAGTGAGAAACGGCGAGACATTCGCGCAGGGCTTGCCAGGGAAGTAGCACGCAGGCGCGGCGGCTTCGATACTTGTCGTCACGCGCGGCGAGCAGTGGTGCGAGCGAGGCGAGCGTCGGAGGCAGCGCGGCGGAAGCGTCTTCCCACAACTCTTGAAACATACGGCCGCGCGCGCGCGCCTCTTCGAGCGAGATGCCGGAGACCAGCTCGCTCATCATGGAGGAGGAGGCGACCGCGAACGAACAGGCTCTGACCTGCACGCGGACTTCGTCAATGCGCTCGCCTTCGAGACGCATGGTCAGTTCCAGCTCGTCGCCGCAGAGCGGGTTCCGTGCGGACGCGCGACGATCCGGCGACTCGACGCGCCCCGTGTTGCTCGGACGCCGCACGTGTTCGAGCAGCGCCCGACGATACAACTCGTTCTCGGCCATCGAAATTACGTCCCCGAACTCTTTCTCACGCCGCGTTCACTCTTGAGGCGACCGTCTCGCGCGGCGCGTGCTTAAGCTCCGACCGCAACGTCATCCGTCATGTGCGTCGAGCCATCTACGGGAGGAGGAGCGGGCCGTCGTGCGAGTTCGACGGCGAGCATCTCCGCCATGATGCTGAGTGCTATCTCCGAAGGCGCGACCGCGCCAACGTCGAGACCGGCGGGCGCGTGAAAGCGTGCGAGCCATTCCCGCCGCGCCCCGCGCCGCGCGAGGTCGTCCAGAATCAAGTCGGAGCGCTTGCGGCTCGCCACCAACCCGACGTAGCAGGCCCCTTCGCCGAGCGCCTTGAGAATGGCGAGATGGTCGCCCTTGTGATGCGAGGCGACGACGACGTATGTCCGCGGGTCTGCGGCGAGCCGCGCGAAGTCCGGGTCTTGCGAGACGACGCAGGTACGCGCGGAGTATGCGTCGGGCCGCGCCGAAGGGTCGTTGACGGTGGTCGGCCACTGAAACAACTCGCCGAGCCGCGCAAGCTCTTCGGTGATGCGGCTGTGGCCCGTGATGACCAGCTTCGGGACGCGTGACGATTCACTCGCCGCGCGTCCCGCGTCCCGCGCCGCGCGTCCCGCGTCCCGCGCCGCGCGCCCCGCGTCGCACGACGCCTTCTCTTCGACACACGATGCAGTCTCTTCGACGACGCTCAGAGGCCGCCCCGTCTTTCCGCGTTCGAGTGCGAGCAACTCGACCACTATGCCGAGCGCCTTCTCGAATGGGTATCGGCAGTTGGGAAGGAGCCCTTCGGGCAGCCCGGCGTATCTGACGCCCGCCGACAGCGCGCGCCGCACGACGTGCAGAAGGGCTTCATCCGTCCGCGCTGCGAGAAGGTAGTCGCCCGCCTCGAAGGCGAACGGCCCGGCGCGTGTGTCAGACGCGACGACCTCGAAGCCCGCCATGTCGGCCAGGAGCGGGAGCGCGTCCGTCGTCGCGTCGTCGCGTCCGGCGATGACGAGTCTCGGACGAGGGAAGACGGGCTCGATGTAGATATCCATGAAGCCGCCGCAGGGCATCCCGAGGCCGAGAATCTCGTCTTCCAGATCGGCGGTGACGAGGCGCGTCCGGCGTTCGTCGAGCGCGCGCCGCGCCTCTTCGCAGACGAAGCTCTGCGCGCAGCCGCCGCCTATCCAGCCGAGGACGTTTCTCCCCGTCTCGTCGATGATGGCCTTCGAGCCGGGTTTGGCCGAACTCGAACCACGCACGGCCACGACGGTCGCCAGAGCGAAGGGGCGACGCCGACGCATCATCTCCAGAACGTGTTCGTAGAATTCTTTGTACAAAGCTCTCGGAACTCTAAAGACGGCTCAATCTTCTCGCGGGCTACTGATTCAGGTTCAAGTCGCCGACGCCGAACATGCAGGCTTCGCGCACGCGCTCGACGGTAGCGGGCGAACGCAGCTCGAACCAACGGGCGTGTCCGCGCTCCTCGCGCGCCGCCATGACGGCCTGCTTCACGGCACCGTGCACGCTCGCGGCAAGCACGAGAGGCGGCTCGCCGACACCCTTCGACGAGAGCAGCAGGTTCGGATCTTCGCGTACCTCCGATGCGGCGGCGCGCGGGAAAATCTCCACGCGCAGGTCAAGCGGAATCGTGGTGCTTGCCGGGGGCTTATACGTCCAGGTGTTGGTTGTGTTGAGCGCGCCGCGCTGCTCGCCGTCGGGCTGGTAGACCAGCTCTTCGGTGAGCACGTTGCCGACTCCCATCACGAACGCGCCCTCTATCTGCCCGATGTCGATGGCGGGGTTCATGCTCTTGCCCATGTCGTAGCAGAGGTCGGAGCGCAGGACGGTAGTTTCGCCCGTGAGCACGTCGATCTCCACCTCGGAGCAGCCCGCGCTGTAGGTGTAGTCGTAGAACTGCTTGTCGTCGAGGTCGCCGAGCCCCGGCGTCTTGTAGAGCGCCTGCGCCGAGAGGTCTACGCGGTACTGGTATGCGAGGTTGAGCACGTTGAGCCACATCGAAGACTTTTCGGCCGCGCCCTTCTTGAGCACTTCGGCCTGCCAGCCCTCGTTGTAGTCCCAGTAGTTGATGCCGTTATCGATGCAGTACTGGACGCCGAACCACTCCTGGCTCTGCTGGCAGAAGGCTTCGAGGCGCGCGCGCAGCTCGTCGCACGCCTGTTGAATCGCGCCTCCGTTGATGTCGGAGCTTGAGGTCGCGCCCGTGCCCGTGGCGTTCGGGATGCTGCTCGTCGTCATCGCCGTCATCTGTATGAGACCGAGCGGCACGTTGAGCGCGCCAGCGGCCACCTGCGCCATCTTCGTCATCATGCCCTGCCCCATCTCGATGCCGCCGTGGTGGACGAGCACCGTGCCGTCGTTGGTATAGGCGATGATGAGCGCCGAAGCCTGTTGGAGAAAGCCGAGGTTGTAACCCAGCCCGTACTTGAGAGGCATCATGCTGATGCCGCGCTTGCGCCAGCGGTTGGCGTCGTTGAACTCACGCACCTTTTCGAGGCGCGCTTGGAAGTCGGAGGTATCTTTGAGCCTCTCCCAAACGTCCTTCTGATAGTCGTATTCGAGCGACTGCCCGTAGGGCGTCGTGTCGTAGCGGCGGTAGAGGTTCTTCTCGCGCACCTCCTCGGGGAGCATCCCGACGCGGTATGCAGCGGCCGCGACGGCGTCCTCCTGGACGAGCATGGCCTGAATCCCGCCGTAAGAGCGCATCGCGCCGTTGCTCGCGATGTTGGTCTTGCAGACCGTGCCCGCCGTCTTGAAATTCTTAATCATGTAAGCGCCGTCGGAGCCTGCCACGGAGCAGTCCATCACGTCGAACGAGCAGTCCTTCGTGTTGCCCCCGTTAGAGTATAGCTGCGTCACGGCGCCGAGAATCTTCCCCTTGTGCTCGCCCTCCTCTTCGACGATGGCGAACTGGTAGTCGCCGCGAAACGCGTGCCGCTTGCCTATCATGGACATGTCAACGTCGCGCGGCATCATGACCTTGACCGGGCGGTTCAACTTCCACGCGGCGAGCGTGACGGGCGAGGCGACGAACGGCGAGCGCGTCGTCTTGCCGCCGTACGCGCCGCCGAGGCGCTTGATGTCAACGTCGATGTTGTTGAGTTGATAGCCGATGGTCTGTGCGATGCTGCCCTGAATAGAGGCCGGGCTCTGGCTCGAAGGGTTGACCGTGATGGCGTTGCCTTCGTCGGGCTGCGCGAGGCACGACTGCGTCTCCATGTAGAAGTGTGCCTGACTGCCCGTGTGCTGCGTGTGCCTGACGACGGCGCAGCGCATCCCGTCGAGCACGACGGTCTCGTCCTTTCCCGTCGCCCACGTGAGGTCGCTGTTGGGGCGCACGACCGTGTTCAGGTCGTCGCTCGCCGGGACGGGGAAGAAGCTCTTGTGCTTTATCGCGTCTTCGATGGTGATGACCACGGGGACGGGCTTGCCGTTCGGGTCAATCGTCGGCGTGTATGCGATGCAGTTCTGTTGAATATACGCGGCGGCGTCAATGGCCGTCCCGTCTTCGTCCGCGACGACGAGCCCGATGGACTGCCCCCAGCACGTAACCTTACCCGGACAGAAGAGCGGGTCGTCATGGCCCGACCCCTGAAGGTTGACCCCTTTGGGCGGGATGTCGAGGTAGGTGATGTAATCGACCACGCCCGGAAACTTCTCCGAGACGTGGGTGAGTAGCGCCTGCGTCTCAACCTGCTCGTCGGACGTTTGGCCGGGGATGACGTAGTGGAAGTCCGAGACGGCGCGCAGGCTCGTGACGAAGGCTGCGTAGAGCCCGCGCGGCGGGAGCGGCAGGTCGTGCGTGTAGCGAGCCTCGCCCGTCGCCTGCTCGAAGGCCGAGAGCTTGATGATGGGGCGGCTGACGGGGTACTCGTCCGGGTAGACCTCGAAGTCCTGCGTGCCCTTCGAGACGGGGCGCTCGAAGACCATGCCAGCCGAGCGATCTCGCGACGGCACTTCGCCCGGCGCGACCCCTTCGGCGACGTAGACGAAGAACTTGTAGAAGAAGGACTCGGCCGTCTGCCGCCTGTATCCCTCTCGGACTCCGTCGAACGGGAGCGACTTCAGACGGCGGCGTGCGGCGCGGTAGGCTTCGTCGACATCAGTTGCCAGCGCGTCGAGAGCGGCGGCCAGAGTCTCTTCGTCCCAAGTGCGCCCGCGCAGCACGTGCTCCGTCCTCTGCGCGTGAAAGGCTACGGGCGCGATGCCGCCTATGACCAGACTCGCCTCCCGCACGACGCGCCCGTCCATGCGGACTTTGAAGCAGGCATTGACAATCGAGTGCGCGTTCTCCGCGCGCATCGCAACCTTGTAAGGGCACGCGTACTCGTTCTCCGTCGTGAGCGGGATGTGATACGCCCTGATGATGGCCGTGCGCCGGAGCTTCGAGTCCTTGTTATAGAGCGTAACGAAGTCGAGCAGCGGCACGCGCTGGTCTTCGGCCTCCGCGCCGATGCTGACGCTCAACTCAGCGCCGAGGCACGCGAGCACCGTGAACATGTCCGACGGAAACGGCGTGCCCTCGAAGGCGTTGCGCACGACGAGCATGGTGTTGCCCGCGAGGCTCGCCGCGTTTCGCACAATCGTCCCGGCCGTACGCCGCGCCATGTATTGCAGCGCCTGAAGCGCGGGCAACTCCGGTTCGCCCGACGCGCCCGCAACCTGCGCGTCGAGGAATTCGAGGAACTCGCTGTAGGTGACGGACGCGCCGACGTTGATGCTCCCGCCTTCGCGCGCGATGCCCTTGAGTTCGTCGAGGTGAGAGATGTCTATGAAGACGTGCGGGTCGATGGGCAGAGTTGCGGGGATGCCGGTCTCCGTATTGCCCCCGACCAGTTTGACCTTCGCCGTGTCTCTGTGACGCTTCAACAGTTCGTGCGCGGACGCGAGGCTGAGCGGGCGCACCCAAAGATGCCCGTTGCGCCGGTACTCGACGGCGCGCGCGCCCCTCTTCAGCTCCGGCGGGAAGACGCTCCGCTCTTCGTCGTAATGGAGGACTTGCTCGGCCGGGTCAACGTCGCAGACGGGCGTGCCCCGCTCGTCCTCTCTCGTCCAGTCGGAGGCGAACGACTTCATCGCGTAGAGAATCGGCCGGAAGCCCGTGCAGCGGCAGATGCTCCCGTCGAAGAGGTTCTCTATCTGCGCCTTGGTCGTCAGCTCCTCGCCGTTGGCGATGAGGAAGGAGTGCATGTTCATGACGAAGCCGGGCGTGCAATAGCCGCACTGCGAGCCGTTGCATTTCGCGATCTGGTACTGAACGGGGCTGATGCCTTCGGGGCTGATTTCGGGCTTGACGCTGCCCAGGCCTTCAATGGTCGTGATCGCCATGCCGTCGAGCGAGCAGACGGGGCGCAGGCACGAGTTGACCGAGCGGTTCGTGACCTCGCCAGTCGCCTCGTCGTAGCTCGCGAGCATCACCGTGCACGCGCCGCAGCCGCCCTGCCCGCAACTCTTCTTAGTGCCGGTCAATCCCACCTCCGGCGAGCGCAGGTAGTCTACGAGCAGCAGAGTCGGGTCGGGGTCGCGTATCACCACGCGCCGGTTGTTGATGAAGAAGACGAGGTCGTGCGCGTACTGACTGTCGGCCGCGGCCGAACGCCGCTTCGTGTTCGTGTCCTGCATGAGAGCACCTCGCTGGAAGTCTGTTGTTTCGGGAAGAGGAGCGGACGCACGCACGTGCACGTGCGTCCGCGGCGGTCTTCGATGCCGACGCACTCCGCGCGTCTACTTCGGACTCTTCCTCATCGGCGTCGGCAGCGGGTCTCTCGGCGAGACGCCCGCGCGGTTGGGACGCCGCACGGGCGCGCCGAACTCCTCGTCGTAGAAGCCGCCGAGCATGGCGTTCTTGTACTCGGCGAAGTTGCCGAGCGAGATCGAGACCATCAGGGAGAAGTCCGTGGAGATCATGCTCGGGTCGAAGGGCGTCGCGCACGGGATGTTTCGGAAGTAGCTCATCCACTCCTTCGTGCCGGTCGGCGGTTGCGGGAGGAAACAGCCGGGCGGGACGAGCGACGCCGTCTGCGGGAATCCGGCCGTGCTGTGGCACGACATGCAGGAGGAGGTGTTGAGGTCAACGGGGCCGTCGAGTCGCAGGCCCCATCCGAGGTGCTGCGGCGGCACGTCCTTCGACGGGTTGATGCGCGTCTCCTTCAAGTCGGGGTTGATGACGGTCTTGGTCGGCGGATACTCGGTGATGATGTTCTTCGTGTAGGCCGGGTCGTTGCCCCACATCATGCCGAGCGGCACGAGGTTCATCCACGGCGTCGAACTCTTCACGGCGCCGTTGTATGCGAAGGTGGCGAGCACCCATCCGCCCGTGGAGATGGCGCGGTCGTCACGAATCATCATGTCCATCTGGACGAGACGCACCTTGGTCACTTGGCGGGCGACCGTCTCGTTCCATGTGGGCGTGATGTAGGCCGTCCACTCGACGGGGTTCTGTAGGTAGTCAACCTGATCGCCCGGCGCGTCGGTGAAGAGCAGCTTGAAGATGACCGTGCCGACGGGGAAGCCGTTGCCCTTGCCGAAGCGCTTGTCCGTGATGGTCGGGTCGGGGTCGTTGGGGTTGGCCCAGATGCGCCCGAGGGTGTAGCTGGCGAAGTCGTTGTAGAAGGCGACGGCGTAGACCTGGAACTGGTCGGTCTGCTGCGCCGTCAACTGCTGCGGGTTGACGGGCGCTTCCTTGATGAGCCCGTGGAAACCTTCCGACCCCTGATCGCCCCAGTGCATCCACGGCAGGTGATTCCACTTCCGCTTCTCGTTCTTCTGCGGGATGAAGTCGGCCTCGACGCTGCCGCCGTTGATGAAGCCCTCGAAGCAGTAGTCGCGCGCGCGGTTGAGGTATTCGAGCCACCTGTCGCCCTGCTTGAAATCGATGTTGAAGAAGTCGGGCACCTGCGTCGGCTTCGTTCTGGGAAAGTCCGCCGCGAGGCGGAAGGGGCCGGGCATATATTGTCCGCTCTTCCTGTACTGCTCCTTCATGGTCTCGAAGTCGTCAGCGGAGACCATATGGCCGAAGTCCGGGAAGCCTTGATAGGGTCTGCGCGGGTCTTGCGCCGCGACGGGCTTGAGGGTTTTCGAGCGGGCCGTCGAGGAGGATTGCCAGAGGCCGAAAGCGAAATAGGCGATCAGGGCCGAAGCGAGAACAGCGGCTTTGAGTTTCATCATGTGCTCCTTATGCGCCGAGTGAACTTCGTGGGGTGTTGCGACCGGACGCCGGAAGGCGCACCGGCCCGCGGAGTGTGCCGTCTCTTTCTCCCCTCATCGACCGCGCCTGCCCTCGCCACTCATCTCGTAACGAAAGACGAAGCGTGCGCCAGGGAGGAAGCTACCTCTCGATGACCGGCCTCGCACGCGTACGGGCAAGCGCGTGCGGCTTCGCCGATGGGTAGAGACCGACCCGTCGAGAGGAGTCAACACACTTTCAAGCGGATTCTGGACTGAGCCTGAGCTGGAAACGAGCAAGCGCTACCCTGGCTCGGAAACAATGGTGAGTGGGGCCGACTGACAATCTATTTTGAATTATAGGTGCTTCTTTGACGCGCCGCCGCGACGACCGGAGAATACTTTGTGTAAGGCACGTGGAATATATTATCACGCCCCCGGATTGTCAATAATTACATCTCGACCGCTCATCGCGACGGACGCGAAAGCACGTCTCTCATACGCGAGACCGTCGCACGCTCCATCCTTACTCGGGGGGCGGCAGAGCGTCGTTCGACCGGGGCGTTCAACGCGAGTACATGTCTATCACGCGCTCGATGGCGCGGCGGCAGACGGCGCAGAAGTGGTTCGTGCGCGTGAACATGATGCAGTCAACTTCGGGACGGTAGAAGCCTTTGGCCTCGTAGTTCGCGCCCTCGAAAGCGCCGACGCGCCCCGCGTACTTCTCCCGAGCGAACATGCTTCGCTCGTGTTCCAGCTCTTCACTGAAGAGCGCCTCCATCACCTCTTCCGGCTGACGCTCGCTCCTAATCTTCCCTCGGCGCTGCTGAATCTCGCGCGAGTAGGTCTCGAAAGCCTCCTTGCCCCACGGCGTCGGAATCGGCGTATCGGGCGAGACCAAATCCTTCCACTTCAACGCGGCGGGGTCGAGCAGCGCCGTCACGTTCGGCTCCCACGGCTCGGTGCGTTCCGAAGAAGGAACGTATGCGACGGACGAGGTGTAGTACTCGTCCGCGAGCCCCGCGATGTGGTGTCCGAACTCGTGTACGAAGACGTAGTTCGCCCAGGCGTTGTCGGCGGCGACCGTCGAGTAGAGATTAAAGATGCCTCCGCCGCCGTAGGTTCGGTTGTTGACGAGAATCTCGACGAACTCGTACGGCGCGAAGGACGCGACGCGCCTCAGCGCGCGGTTGTCGAACGTGAGGACGTAGCGCTCCGAGCCGAAGGCGTCGAAGGTCGCGCCGAGCGGCGAGTCGCGGTAAACATTCGTCGAGGGGCGCGAGACGCCCGACTCGGCGGCGGGCGGGCAGAGCGCCCAGACGTTGAAATCCTTGCGTCGCTCCTTGAAGGGCGAAGTCGCGAAGAGCACCTCCGTCATACGCCGCGCGTCCCGCTCGAACTTCGCGGCTTCGGCCGCCGTGTAGCCGTCGCCGAGTATGAGGAAGTCAACCTTCGTCGCGGGGTCGCCGCTTCGCTGAATCTCTATGACGGGCGCGGGCGCTTTTGTATTCGAGCGGTCAACGAAGATGTCTTTCGGGTCAACGCCTATCGTCCAGACTTCGCGGAAGAGATTCTTCGCGTCGCGCTTCTTGAGGATGATTTGAACGGGCGAGTCGGGCGCGGGAAAGCGTAGCGACTCCTGAAAAGTGCGTCGCAGCGTCCTGGCCTCGTCCGTCGTCTCCCACTCGCCGTAGATGGAGGCGAACCCGCGCGAGTAGAGGATGCGGTTGGTGCCAGCGTCCCTGACCTCGAAGAGATACTTGCCGAGGTTCGTGTCGTCCAGCGCGCGTCGCGGATTGCCCGGCCACGGCAGAGGCTCGACGACGACGCGGTCGAGGCTGAAGACCTCTTCCGTCGAGTTGCCCGTGTGGTAGAAGTCGAGCCGCATCGTCCGAGGCGTTTCGGCCGCGCGGGAAGTGAACAGAAGCGGCAGGACGAGTAACGCTAAAGAGCCGAGAAACGTTTTAGCCATGCGCCCATTCTACACGCGGACGCGGCCCGAGGGGTCAAGGAAAGAGAGAGACCGAGCCTGTCTGGCCGTGCCTCACAGCCTCAACTTCAGGATGACGGGCTCCTTCAGTCTCTCCACGGGCGCGAGCCTGCCCTGTTCGTCGAGCGCGCCCCACTGGCTGTTCGCGATGAAGTAGAAATGATCTTGAACGAGCACGCCGAGCGTCGGCTCGTCGAAGGCCGGGTCGTTCGCGGCGACTGTTTGAAAGCGCTCGACGCGGCCGAGGTCTTTACTCAGGAAGAGGCGCACGACGCGTTGCGGGTTGACGCCGTTCTGCACGGCGACGAGGCCGCCACGGTAGAAGTACAGGCCGTCGATGCCGAGCATCGTCGAGTCGGGCGCGGGCGCGAGCGGCGCGTAACGTTTCGTCGAAAGGTCTACGACGAAGAGGCCCTTCGCGTAGTCGGCGACGAAGAGTCGCTTCTCGTCCGTGGTGAAGTCGAGCCCCTGCGGCGAGACGAACGGCTCGCCTTCGAGCACGGGCTCAAGACGCTCCGCGCCGCTGCGAAGGACGTAGAGCGCGGGCGTGAGGCTGTCGGTCGTGTAAACGTCGCCGCGCGAGTTGATGGCGAGGTCGCCCAGCCAGTGCTGCTTCGAGTCACGGGGCAGCATGTACTTTCCCGCGAGCTTGCCCGTGCGCAGGTCGAACTTGAAGAGGCCCGAGCGCCCGCGCTCGCGCGCGTCGTAGTTCGACATCTGCGGCTGCGCGGCGGTGCAGACCCAGAGGTTTCGACGCGCCGCGTCAACCTTCATGCCCATCACGCTCCAAAGCCCTTCGCGCTCCGTGGCGAAGTCCGTGACCTCGCCCTTCGGGCCGACGCGCAGAATCTTGCGTCGATAGACGCTGCTCAGGTAGAAGACTTTCGATACCGGATCGTATGCGACGCTCTTGGGGACGAGACCCTTCTCGTGAACGGTGAAGGCGTGCGCGGCGGCGCCGACCCGCGACCTGTTCTTCTGAAAGAGCGCGACGACATCGGCGAACTCGCGCGAGTCTTTGAGTGAGGCGAAGTCTTCATCCTTCTCGGCCGAGTAGACGAGCCCCATGCGCGCCACGCGGCCGAGCCACTCAAGCGCCTCACCTTTACGGCCGTTCAGGGCGTACGCGGCCGAGAGGTTGTACATCAGCCGCGTATGATTGGGCCGAAGCGCGGCGGCCTGCTTCATGTTTTCGAGGAAGACGGCGTAGTCCTTCGACTGATAAGCCTTGACGGCGAGCGCCTCGTAGTACCTTCCGTCGTGCGGCGCGTCGCCTTGCGCGAGCGCGGCGGTGCTTATCGCGGAGAGAGAGGCGTAGAGAAAGACGAGCGCGGCGAGCGCCGTGCGAAAAGGTTTAATGTGTGACAAGGCTTTGCACTCCTCGCGCGGCGTGCGGAAGTTTACGGCGCGCCTTGATTCACTTTTTTCTCCTCTTCAGGGTCAGAGGGTTGTGGTGCGGGCTGCGCGTCTGCCGAAGGTCGGGCGGGGCGAGCGCGCGGCCGAGCTTCCAGATGAAGTCCATCTCTGCGTTCAGGGACTCCTGCGCGATGCGCGACTCTTTGACGAGCAGCACGCTCCCGTGGAAGAGCCCGCACGCGCCGAGGAGCCCGAGCGCGACGGGGAGCCATGCCCAGTCGTGGCGGCCGACCGCGCCCACGAAACCTATCGCCACACTCGTCGCGACGAAGACGCAGAGCGAGAGGTAGAAGACGCGCATGCTCTTTTGCAGCAGGCGCGTGCGCGTCGTCAGCTTGTCGAGCTGGTTGAAGATGACCGAGCGGCGCTCCTCGAAAAGCTCCACGCCCTCCTCCTCCTGCGTCTTGGTCATCGTCTCGAAGCTGTCTATGAGCATGCGCACGCGATCCACGACGCGGCCCAGGCGGGTCGAGGTCGAGAGTATGAGCGCGCCGCACGCGGAGATGAGCACGGCGGGCGTGATCATCGCGGTTAGTACGGCCAGCGCTGAAGAGAAGGCTTCCATCTTCTTCTTATTTGGAAAGTCGGAAACTGCGTCGGCGAACGGCGCTCATTATGGACTCGTGCGCCCCGCCTTCTCAACCGTCGCACGCGTGGAAAGTTTTACGGCATCGCTTTGAAAGTATTGGTTCGCTCGCGAGAGAGTTGTGTTATTCTCCGCCGCAAAAGCTACAGGAGAGAGTTTCGAGCGGTGGGAAGTCGGCGAAGGCTTCCCGACAGGGGGAAGCGTCGCACGCGCGCGCGTGGGGCTTGTACTTTTCTCACAAAGGAGCAGAGGGAGATGTCGAGCGGACGTGACGAGAGAGACGATTCGGCCGGGGACGGCGAAGGCACGCACGAAGGCACGCACGGCGGCTTAGCCATCGGCCGAACGACGGGCATGGGCGCTGGGATAGCGAAGGGCGGCACGCCGGGCGTCGGCGAGTCGGGCGACGAGGGCGCGCCCGTCGATGCGAGCGGCGAAGGCTCGACGGGCGGCGGCGACAAAGGGGAAGGCTAGGCTCTGAACAGGGCGGCCTGGCTCGACGCAGTGGCCGAGAGTGTGTGCTCGCGTCGCCGCGCGCGAACAGAAACCGGCGCGCCCGACCATCCGCGAGGCCGTCCACGCGCATCACACGCGCAAAGGGCGGCCCACTTATGAAGATCGAAAATCAACAGGCAACAAGCAGAAGGCGGAAAGTAGATGAAGGCCCGCGCAGGTATAGCCGTCAAACGTTGACGAGGGCGGCGCTGCTCTTCGTCCTTACTTTTGTCTTCTGCCTTTCTACTTCCGCCTTACCCACGCTCGCGCAGGCGGGCCGAAGGTCTTCCACGGGCGACGGGAAGAAGAACGAACAGTCGAAGCCCGTGGAGACCAGGTCGGACGCGGCGAAGTCGTCAGAGACCGAGCCGCGTGCGACGGAGACGAGGGACGTTGAAGACGACGACGGCGAGGCCGTCAAGGTCGAGACGAATCTCGTCACGCTGCCCGTCGTCGTGAGCGACCGTGGCGGGCGCTACGTGCCCGACCTGAAGTTGGAAGAGTTCGTGGTCTCAGAAGACGGCGCGGAGCAGAAGGTCTCCTTCTTCGCGACCGTCTCCGAGCCGTTCAGCGTCGTGCTCCTCCTCGACACGAGCGCGAGCACTACGTCAGAGAAGATGCGGCAGGTTCAGGAGGCCGCCGTCACCTTCATCAACAACCTGCAAGAGGGCGACCGCGTCAAGGTCGTCTCCTTCGACGACACCGTGCGCGAGCTTTGCGACTTCACGGGCGACCACGCAACGTTAGCCTCCGCGATACGCGCGACGCGACCGGGCAAGGGCACGCAACTCTATGACGCTTTCGACCTCGCCTTCCGCTCGCTCCGACGCCTGAAGGGGCGCAAGGCCATCGTGATGCTCACCGACGGAGTTGACTGGCACAGCGACCGACGCACCTACGCCGACAACCGGCGCGCGATAGAGGAGTCGGACGTGGTCGTCTACCCCGTGCGCTTCGACACGCGCGCGGAGACCGAACAGCTCGCGCGACGACAGCAGCAGCAGGGCGGCCAGTCCGTTGACCTCGGCACGATCTTCGGCGGCAAGATTCCGGGTCTGCCCGGCGGCACCGTCATAGGAGGCACGCGCGGCGGCCGGACGACCACGGGCACGCGTGATGGCGGCGGCGGCGACCCCTCGCGCGACGCGAGCCGAGGCGGCAGCCCCGGTAACGGCACAGGCTCGATGCCCGACACAGTCTCGCGCACGCCCGACGAGCGCGAAGACGAGTCGATCACTTCGCTCATGGATCGCATCTACAAACTCGCCGACGACTACCTCGACGAGATGGCGAACACCTCCGGCGGACGGCTCGTGCGCGCCGACACGAACGCCATGCTCCCGCGCGCCTTCCAGCAGATAGCCGAAGAGCTTCGCACGCAGTACAGCCTCGGCTACTACCCGACCAACCCCGAACGCTCCGGCAAGTACCGCAAGATACGCGTCCGCACCACGCGCAAAGACGTTGCCGTCCGCACGCGTCCCGGCTACCTCAAATAAAGCTTTCAACTTCGGGCTTCGGACTTTAAACTCCGAAGCATCTTATGCGTTTGTGGCTCTCGAAGAACTCGGACGTGCCTCTGCGCGAGCAGCTCGTGCGACAGGTGATGCTCGGCATCGTGAGCGATGACCTGAAGCCGGGGCAGCGTCTACCTTCGACGCGCGAGCTTGCGCGGCGCTTTCGCATACACTCGAACACGGTGAGCGCCGCCTACAGAGACCTTGAGCGCGCGGGCTGGCTTGAGATGAGGAAGGGGAGCGGCGTCTACGTGCGCCAACTCGGCGGAGACGTTTCGACGGGCGACGCGCCG
>JBJMGR010000016.1:0-20619 GCA_045807805.1 Pyrinomonadaceae bacterium
GCACTACAAGGTGCTCATCGAGGAGTTGCAGATGGTCGCGCGCTCGCTCCTCATCTTCGGCCTGCACGTCCACGTCGGCATCCCCGACCGCGAGCGGCAGATTCACATCATGAACGCGGCGCGCTACTTCCTGCCGCACGTGCTGGCGCTCTCCACGTCGTCGCCCTTCTGGCTCGGCATCAACTCGGGCCTGAAATCTTATCGCTCCGAGGTCTTCAAGAAGTTTCCGCGCACGGACATCCCCGACCACTTCGACTCGTACGTCTCTTTCCAGCGCTACGTCGATCTGTTGCTTAAGACCAACTCCATCACCGGCCCGAAGAAGATCTGGTGGGACGTGCGCCCGCACCCGTTCTTCCCGACCTTAGAGTTCCGCGTCTGCGACATACCGACGCGCGTGGACGACACGGTCGCCATCGCCGCGCTCTTTCAGGCCATCGTCGCGAAGCTCGACTCGCTGATTGAGAAGAATCTGGGGTTCAGGCTCTACCGACGCATGCTCGTGCAGGAGAACAAGTGGCGCGCGGTGCGCTACGGCCTTCAGGGCAACATGATCGACTTCGGCAAGCAGAAGGAAGTACCCACGCGCGACCTCATACGCGAGTTGTTAGACTTCGTGGACGACGTGCTCGACCCGCTCGACTCGCGCAAAGAGGTCGAGCACATACACACCATCCTTGAGCGCGGCACCTCCGCCGACGAACAGCTACGTGTTCATGAAGAGACCGGCGACCTCCGCGCGGTAGTTGACCGACTGATAGAACTGACCATGGAGAACGTGCCTCCGCAGTGAGTTCAGTCTTTGATGCCTATCTTCCCGGAGGGCTGAATCTGGTCGACGGAACTCTTCTCCAACTCGACGCCCGCGATCTTCAGCTTGAGTAGCTGCGGCAGGCTCAGGCCCGCGACCATGAAGATGAGCGAGCCGAAAGTCAGCAGCGAATATATCTCTCCGCTGAGGCTTTCGGGCGTCTTGCTTTCGGCGTTCCAGAAAGACGGCTTCCCCGTAAAGACGAGGTACTGCGCGTAGCCGAAGACGGCGAGCGACAGGGTGAAGATGATGACGGGGCCAGCGAACTTGAAGATCTGCTGCGGGCGCGTTACGCCGAGCCTGATGGTAAGTTTCTGCTGCGCGCGCTTGGCCTTAAGGTGGCACCTGTCCTTGCGGAAGCAGAGGCGAAAGTCCGCCAGCGCTTCGCGCAGAAGGTGTTCGTCGGGTGCCTGCTTCATCTCCTCGTAGAGCTTCACCTTCGCGTAGCCGCGCGCGTAGAGCACGGCCGCCATCTCCTTGTTGCTCAGAACCTTCGAGCCGCAGCGCGAGCGCGAGAGCTTGATGGCCTCGTCGTACATGCTGACCGCCTGGTCGTACATGTCCGCCTCGCCCGCGTCGCCCATCGTGCGGTAAAGCTCGCCCATCCCGACGTAAGCCTCGACGTGCCCGAGCGTCGTCGAGAAAAGTTCCGTGTAAGTCCTCTCGGACTTCTCGCTCTCGCCGAGCTTGCAGTAGGCTTCGCCGAGGTGGCTGCGGGTCGTCAGGTCGTCCGGATTCTGCTCAAGTGACTTGGCGAAGTATTGCGCGGCCTGCTTGAAGTCGTCCGTGTTCGCGTAGATCATCCCAAGCTCAGAGTAGACCGTGGCTAACTCCATGTAGTGCCCCATGCGTTCGAGCTTCTTCGCCGCGTCGAGGTAGTCGTCCCTGGCCTTCTCGTAGCGCCCCATCGTGAGGTAGAGACGGGCGTGCGCCAACCGCACGCCCACGTCGTCGGGCATCCTCTTCAAGAACTTCGCCAGCGCGCGCTCGGCCTCCGCGCTGACCTTCTCCGCCTCGGTCTGCAAGGCGTTCCTCTCGACCGCGTCGTGCGCGTCCTTCTTCTGCTCGACGCAGAGGGCGATCAGGTCGAGCATCACGTCTACGTTGTCCGGCTGTAGCGCGATGGCCTCGCGGTACATCGCGTTTGCGCGCCACGCGTCCCGCTCGACCTTGTAGAGCACATCGCCGTAGAGCTGGTAGTCGTCCGGCGTCATCGAAGCCTTCGGCTTACCCTCGTAGACGCCGAGCACCTGCCTCCAGACCTTACGCGCCTCCTTGTAGACTCCCTGCCGCCAGTACGCGGACGCCTTGTTGTAGTAAGCCTTCGAGTAGCCGGACGCGAGTTCTATCGCCTTATCGTACTGCTCGACCGCTTCGCCGTAGCGCCTCATCCTGAGGAGCACGTTGCCCCAGTTGTTGCGCGCGAAGATTGAGACGGGCGGCTCGCCCTTCGCGGCCTCCTCGAATTCCGCGACGGCCTCCGCGTCTTTGTAGAGCTTGTCGTAGACCGTGCCGAGGCCGTTGCGCGCCGCGTAGAAAGTCGGGTCGAGTTTGACGGCGCGCGCGAACTTACTCTCGGCCTCTTCGTAGCGACGGAGCATCTTCAGCACGTAGCCCCAGTTGCGGTAGAACAACTTGCCGTCCGTCCCGACGCCGGCCGCGGCCTCGTACTTCTCCAACGCGGGCTCGTAGTCGCGCAGCTCGACGAAGCATTGACCCCAACTGTGGTACGCCTCCGGGTAGTCGGGCTGAAGTGAGACGACCTGCCCGAACTGCTTCGCCGCTCCCGCGAAGTCTCTTTTGCTATAGAGCGCGTCGCCCCACTCGTAGAAGTATTTCGCATTATGCGGCTCGTGCTCCGTTGCGAGCCTGAACTCCTCGGCCACCTCTCCGAAGTCCGGCCTGTCGGCCTTCGCGAGCGCTCTCGCGTAACTCGCGTGCAGCACGGCGTTCCCAGGGTTTAGGGGGAGCGCTCGCCTGTAGTTCCTCTGTGCCTCCTCGAAGTTACCCATCGCGAAGGCCGCGTTGCCGCACCCCTCGAAGGCTTCGACGAAGGTGTCGTTGACGTAGGCTGCTTTCGAGAACTCTTCGTACGCCTCCGGGTATCTTTTCTCGGCAAGCAACTCGTTGCCCCTGTCGATGTAGTCTTCGGCTTGGAGTGTCATTTCGCCCGCCCCCGTCTAAGGAACGTCGCCGTGGAAGGGATGGAGTCGAGCGACCTTCGGGGCGACGCCTGAAGATTTGATTCGCGTATTGCGTGAGTGTCGGCCGACCGAAAAGGGAATCGGCCATCGCAGAGCACAAGCTAGTACAACCGCGCGTTTGTGTCAACGCCGACCGAAACCAACGACGCGCGACGCACACGCCCTTCAGTCGGCGTCGAAGATTCTGCAAGAGTATGTCTTGAAGGCGAGCCAGACCGCGCGGCCGACCTCTATCGAGAGTTCTTCGAGCGACTGCCGCGTGACGCTCGCGGCCCACACGACGCCGCTCTCGACGCGCACGAGCGTTTCGCCTGAGCGTCGCTCGATCTGTGAGACTCGGCCCCGCAGAATGTTGCGCGCCGAGATGCCGCGCGGCTCTTCGGTCGCGAGCAGCACGTCGCCCGAGCGGACTGCTATCGTCACGCGCCCGCCCGCGCGTGCGCGCCCGAGAGGGACTTCGACGCTGCATGAAGCGACGCCTTCCCCGCACGCCAACACGACCAGCATCGTGCCCGCCGACTCGTTCCGACTTAGAACAACGCCCTCGAAGATGTTCTCGACGCCCGCGAGTCGCGCCACGCCCGGACTCTCGGGCGACCCGAAGACCTCGTGCGGCTCGCCCCCGGCGACTATGCGGCCTCGCTCGAAGACGAGCGCACGCTCGCCGAGCGCGAGCGCCTCGTCGCGGCTGTGCGTGACGTAGAGGATCGGCAGGCGCAGGCGGCGATTCATCTCTCGAAGATCGGACATGATCGAGAGCTTGACGGGCTCGTCCAGGGCCGACAGCGGCTCGTCGAGCAGGAGCAGTCGCGGCTCGGAAGCCAACGCGCGCGCGAGCGCGACGCGCTGCGCCTCGCCGCCGGAGATTTCGCGCGGGCGACGTGCGGCCGTGTGGCCGACGCCGAAGCGTTCGAGGAGCGCCGTCGCCCTCTCGCGGCGCTCGCGGCGCGGGAGTTCGTGCGCGGCGAACTCCACGTTCGCCTGCGCAGTCATGTGCGGGAAGAGCGCGAGGCTCTGGAAGACGTAGCCGACGCGTCGGCGGCTGACGGGCAGGCTGAAAGCCCTTGAGGAGTCGAAGAGCGTATCGCCCTGAACGGCTATGAGCCCTTCGTCGGGACGCGTGAGTCCCGCGACGCTCAGAAGCGTCTGCGTCTTGCCCGAGCCCGACGCGCCGAAGAGTATGGTCACTCCCGGCGGCGCGCTGAACTCAACGTCGAGCACGAAGTCACCGACAGCCTCACTCGCGGAGGCGCGCGCTTCCGGCTTCGTGTCCGACTGAAATCTTTTTTTGATGCGGGCTGTGAGCATCACTTTACGTTTGCGCCCGCGAGCCGGTTGGTGGCATACAGGAGCGCGAAGGCCGTGAGCGAGAGGATAGTGACGAGCGTGAGAGCCTCCGTGTCACGGCCCGCCTGCGTCGCGTCGTAGATTGCGATTGCGGCGGTCTGTGTCCTGCCGGGGATGTTGCCCGCGACCATCAGCGTCGCGCCGAAGTCGCCCAAGCTTCGCGCGAAGGCGAGCACGGCCGCGGCGAGTATGCCGCGCGACGCGAGCGGGAGCGTCACGCGTGTAAAGACCTGCCACTCGCTACGGCCGAGCGTACGCGCCGCGTCTTCGTACTGACTGTCTACGCCGCCGATGGCCGCGCGCGCGGTCTTGACCATCAGCGGCAGCGCCCCGGCCGACGCCGCGACGACAGCGCCGCGCCAAGTGAAGACGAGCGGCGAGCCGGTCAGCGACTCGTAGAGTCGGCCGACGAAGCCTGCACGCCCCAGCAGCACGAGCAGGTAGTAGCCGAGCACGGTCGGCGGCAGCACGAGCGGCAGCGTGACGAGCGCGTCCAGAGCCTCGCGTCCACGGAAGTGCCCGCGCGCGAGCAGCCACGCGAGCGCGATGCCCGCGACGACGACGAAGAGCGTCGAGACCGCGGCGACGCGCAACGAGAGCCAGAGCGGGAAGAGGTCAACGGCAGGCGTCATCGGCCGCCAACATAGCACCGCGCGCTCGGCGTCGGCAATCGGCAGTTCAAAAATCACTTGAGACGAAATCGGAGGGCGAGGACGACCGCATGGAAATTTTAAAGGCTCATGTTAGAGCATGCGCCGCGTTGGCGTCGCTCGCGCTCGTGTTGTATGCGGGCGCGTGCGGGCGCGGCGAGCGCGAAGCGCAGGCGGACGAGATAACGGTCGCGGCCGCCGCGAACCTGACGGATGCGTTCGGCGAAATAGACAAGCGGTTCACGGCGCGCACGGGCGTGAAGGTCACGAACAGCTTCGGCGCGACCGCAGACCTCGCGAAGCAGATTGAGAACGGCGCGCCCTTCGACGTGTTCGCGTCGGCCGACGCGGAGCATTTGGAGGGCTTGGCGAGCAAAGGGCTGCTCGCGGACGCGCCGCGCGGCGTCTACGCGCGCGGTCGGCTCGTGTTGTGGATGCCGCCCGGCGGCAAGGCTTCGGTCGCGCGCGTGGAGGATTTGGCGGGTGAAGGCGTGACGAAGATAGCGATAGCGAAGCCGGACGTTGCGCCATACGGGCGCGCGGCCGTCGAGTCGCTGAACGCGCTCGGCCTCTGGGCGAAGGTCGAGCCGAAGGTCGTCTACTCGCAGACGGTCGCGCAGGCGAAGCAGTTCGCCTCGTCGGGAAACGCCGACGCGGCCTTCATCCCGCGCTCGCTCGTGCGCGAGGGCGAAGGGACGGCGATAGAATTGGAAGTGCGGCTCCACGCGCCGATAGATCAGGCGGTCGGAGTCGTCCGCGCTTCAAAGAGGCAGGAGGCCGCGCGCCGCTTCGTCGAGTTTCTTTTGAGCGAGGAAGGGAGGTCGGTCTTGAAGTCGTTCGGGTACGACGCGCCCGCGAAGTAGCGCGCACGAAACAGAACCGCGAACGGTAGTGAGCGGGTAGGTTTACCACCGCAGACAAGAGAGGCACGGCTAACGTTCAATTAGCCGTGCCTCTCTTGTCTGCGGTGGTTAATCCCTGACAGACACCCGCTCACTACCGTTCACGGTTCTGTTTGTTGTGTTCGAGCGAGAGGCGCAGGAAGTTCTCGAAGAGTATGCGGCCGTCGCGCGACTCGTTGGGGTGTGCCCAGAGCGTGCGGCTGCTCGCCTCTTCGCGCAGGAGGCGCTTGCGCTCCTCGGGCGTGTGGTTCGGGTCGATGCGCTGTAGCTTGCGCGTCAAGTCCTGAAAAGACTTCTCCAGGTGGAACTGGACGGTGTAGATGAGCTGCCCCTCTGTGCGCTTAACCATCATCTGATTGCGACAGAGGTATGCGGTCGCGAGAAGCTCGAAGCCCTCGGGCAGACGGTCGAGCATGAGGCCGTGGTTCTGCCATACGCGCAGCACGCGGCCGTCCCCCGTATAGTCCTGCCAGACTTCGGACGCCTTCTCGTGTATGTTCCGGAAGATGGGGTCTTGCGGCTCCGTGACGCGTATGAAGCGGTACTGGTACTCGAACGTGCGCCCGGCGCGGCGCTCGGCGGGCTCCGCGCCTTCGAGCGTGACGCACGGCACGCCGAAGCAGAGGCCGATGAGTTGGTGCCCGCCGCAGATGCCGAGGATGGGAGTCGTCGTCTTAACGGCGAAGCGCGCGAAGCGGCGGAGCATCTCGGGATTATAGTAGTCGAAGTCGGAGAGCGTGCCGCTCAGGACGATGGCTTCCGGCTGAAACTGCTCGGCCGCGGCGACGACCTCCGAGAGATGCGCGACGCGTATCTCGGGCTCTTCGACGAGGCGCTTGATGTTGTTGACGATGTTGTCCAAGGCAAGCCCGGAGATGTATCGCTCGCGCTCCAACTTCGACGCGGCCGTCTCGCCCCACTCGCTGCGTGCCGTGTCGGAGAGGTCTGACTCGTCGCGCAGAAGGTCGTTGACGACGAGCACGCGAACCTTCTTGATGCTCTTTTCGACCGGCTCGTAGGCGCAGTAGGGACGCTGGCTGTAAGGGAAGGGGAGCGAATCCGGCTGGTCGGAAGGCGTCTGTTGGTGAATCTCTGGCGTCATCGGTCTGAAAGAAAAACCTTTCTCGTAACAGTTCTTTAGATGCTTTGCGGGCGCTGCCGAGTAGTCTGCCGAAATTGCGGGACGGCCGCGCCCGCGCCCGCCTCTTCGATCTCGCGCCTCGCCTCCTTGACGACCGCCGTTCGCACCCGCGTGCGGAACGCGCCCGCGCGACTCGCCGTCAGGTGGTCGGACAAGAGCAGCATGCGCTGCCACGCCGATTCAAGCTCGTCGGCGAGGCTCGAAATCTTCGTGATGTCGTAAGGCACCGCGACCTCGGCGACTCCCGCGCGCGCGAAGACCGAGAGGTAGCGCGCCGTCGAGAAGTCGGGGCAAGAGACGCGCCGACGCCCGACCTTCAACTCTATGCCGAGCAGCGTGTGCTGCACTTCGACCGAGGCGTTTCGCGATGCGGCGGGCAGCGCGTGAGAGCGCGTGCGCATCGCGAGCACGCGTTCGCGGTAGATTGTGGGCGGCCAATCGCCGCGCATGCGCTCTTTGACTTCGGCGACGAGCGATTCGACGGAGGCCGGGCGCGACTCGTTCGTCGCGTCGGCCCCGCGGCCCGCCTTTGCGGCGCTCGGCTCTTTGACGGTCGCGGCTCTCATCGCTCGACACCCGAGGCGGGCCGCAAAGCGCCCGCACACATTAAGGTAACCGACGAGCGCCCGCCGAGTCTAACGCAACACGGAGACCGCGCCCGTCTGCGCCGCGCGGAAGGCGCTGATGACGCTGCCCGGAAATATCCCGAGGAAGAGAACGCCCGCTACCGTCAGCACGAGCACCACCGCGACGCTCGCCGGTATGCGCGGCGCTCGCCACTCCGTCGTGCGCTCTCGGAAGAACATCACGACGATCAGGCGCAGGTAATAGTATACAGAAATCGCAGTGTTAAGCACGCCGATGACGACGAGCCAACGATAGCCTTCACCGAGAGCGGCGCTGAAGACGACGACCTTGCCCATGAACCCGGCGGTCAGAGGCACGCCGAGAAGACTCAGGAGGAAGAGCGAGAGCGTGAGCGAGAGCGCGGGAGACTGGAAGCCAATGCCTCGATAGTCTTCAACGTCCGTGCGCCGGTCGCCGCTGCGTGCGACGACGGTGACGACGGCGAACGCGCCGAGGTTCATCACCGCGTAGACGAGCAGGTAGAAGACGACGGCGGCGACGGCCGAGTGCATGCGCTCCTCGTTCTGCGCCGCGCCCGCCGCGACGAAGCCGACGAGCGCGTAGCCCGCGTGCGCGATTGAAGAGTATGCGAGCATGCGCTTGACGTTCGTCTGCACGAGCGCGACGACGTTCCCCACGGTCATCGTCATGACGGCGAGCAGCCACATCGCGCCCAGCCACGCGTCGTGCAGTTGCGCGCTCGCGCCGTGCGCCGTGCCCGCTACCGCGACGAACGGGAAGGCGAAGACGAAGACGCGCATGAAGGCCGCGAACCCCGCGGCCTTCGGCCCCGCGGCCATGAAGGCCGTGACGGGCGTGGGCGCGCCCTCGTAAACGTCGGGCGTCCAGACGTGGAAGGGCGCGGACGCTATCTTGAAGCCGAAGCCCACGAGCATGAGCGCCGCGCCCGCGAACAGAAGCGGCGGATATAAGCTGTCATCGAGCCGCTCGGCAATCTCGCTAATGTTCGTCGTGCCCGCCATTATCTGCTGCACGGCGGAGGCAGTCCCCGGAGAAGGCACGCCGGGGATGACCTTCGCCGTCGCGCCGTAGATGAGCGCGATGCCGAAGAGCAGGAAGGCCGAAGAGAACGAGCCGAGTATGAAATATTTGAGCGACGACTCGTTCGAGCGCAGGTCTGTGCGGCGGAAGCCCGCCATGACGTAGGTCGAGATGGAGAGTATTTCGAGCCCGAGGAAGAGAATCACCAAGTCGTTGCCCGAAGCCATCAGCATCATGCCGACGGTCGCGAACAGGAGCAGCGTGTGGAACTCGCCCGCGGGCAGCGCCTCCCACTCGACCCATATCATCGAGACCAGAATGGTGAGCGCCGTGACGACGAGGAAGACGAGCGTGAAGGAGAGGCGCATCGGGTCGAGCACAATCATGCCGCCGAAGCCCGCGGGCTCCGTGGCCGCGCGCGCCGAGTCCCAAAGCCCTATGGTCGCGACGGCGGCGGCCACGATGCCCGCGAGCGAAACGCCGCCCGTCAGCCAGCGCTGCGCGCGTCGGCGCGCGAAGGCGTCGATGAGCATGACGAGGATGCCCGTGACCGAGAGGATTATCTCCGGCAGCAGAAGCGTAAAGTCCAAGTTCTGGACGGGCGTGATTGCTAAACTCTGGTTCATCTTCTCAAGCTCTTCTATCTTGCACTGAAATTATTTCTCGCCCTCACGCGCGGCGAGCAGAGAGTTCACGCGCTCACGAATCATCTGCTTGTAGAGCACGATGTCCTGCGGCATACCATTGTGGACGGGCTCGCTCACGCGACCCTCCCGGTCGAACAAGACCATGACGGGAATGCGCGTGCCCGTGCTCTCATAGCGCGAGAGCAGAGCGCCGCCGGGGTCGCGAAGCACGGGAATCGTCAGCCGACGGTCTTTGACGTAGAACTTCAGAATGTTGTTCGTCGTGCGCTTCGTGTCCTCGATGTTGACCCAGATGAAGCGCACGGGCTTGCCCGCGTACTCGACCTTCAGCTCCTCAATCGCCACCAACTCCCACGTGCACGGCACGCACCACGTCGCGCCGAAGGAGACGACGAGCACGTCGCCGCGCATCGCGGAAGAGTCGTAGAACTTCCCGTCGAGCCCCTTCAGCCGAAAGCCCTCCCCCTCCGCCGCCGCCGTTTGCGCGGGCGCGCCTTGTTGTTGCCGCGCCTGCGCGAAGACCGCGGCGCAGGTGAGAGTCAGCATGAAGACGAGCGTTAAGATTCGTCGCATCTTAAAAACTCTGAGCGTCTACTTCGCGGCCTGCGTCCTGACGGGGAAGAGTCCCTGCGACTCGCCGCCGAGTACGCGCGTGCGAACCTGCTCGATGCTCGCGCGCGAGCGGTCGAGGAACGGCCTCGGGTAAGCGCCCATGTAGAGCATCAGCGCGAGGAGGGGCAGAAGCAGCCCTATCTCGCGCCAGTTTAAATCCGCGAGCCTGCGGTTCTCCGGATTGGTCACGCGCCCGAACAGCACGCGCTGCAACATCCAGAGCATGTAGACCGCCGCCCAGATCACGCCCGTCGCCGCCAGCGCCGTCGCCCACCAGTTCCATGAGACGCTCGAAGTCGAGTTCCACATGCCGAACATAATCAGGAACTCGCCGACGAAGCCGTTCAGAAGCGGCAGCCCGACGGACGAGAGCGCCGTGATGACGAAGAAGGTCGCGAACCACGGCATAGGCTTCGACAGTCCGCCGAACTCCGAAATCATTCGCGTGTGCCGCCGCTCGTAGATCATGCCGACGAGCAGGAAGAGCGCGCCCGTCGAGACGCCGTGGTTGAGCATCTGGTAGAGAGCGCCCTGCATGCCCCATTCGGTGAACGAGAACATGCCGAGTATGACGAAGCCCATGTGGCTGACCGACGAGTAGGCGACGAGCCTCTTAACGTCGGGCTGCACCATCGCGACGAGCGCGCCGTAGATGATGCCGATGATTGCGAGCACGACGAAGAGAGGCGCAAACGCGCGCGCCTGCTCGGGGAAGAGCGCGAAGTTGAAACGCATCAGGCCGTACGTCCCCATCTTCAAAAGCACGCCCGCGAGTATGACCGACCCGGCGGTCGGCGCTTCGGTGTGCGCGTCGGGCAGCCACGTGTGAAAGGGGAAGAGCGGCACCTTTATGCTGAAGGCCAGGGCGAAAGCGAGGAAGAGCCAGAACGTCCACTCGGGCGTGAGCTTTCCGGGGTCTGCCTGAAGCGCCGCGAGAATGCGCACATAGTCGAACGTGCCGAAGGCGTACCAGAGCGCGATGATTCCGGCGAGCATCAGCAGACTTCCGACCGCCGTGTAGATGTAGAACTTGATTGCCGCGTAGAGCTTCCGCTCGCCGCCCCAGACGCCGATGAGGAAGAACATCGGCACGAGCGACAACTCGAAGAAGAGGAAGAACAGCAGCAGGTCGAGCGAGATGAAGACGCCTATCATCGCCGACTCAAGGAGCAGCATGGCGGCGAAGAAGGCGAGTACGTGCTTCTCGATTGAAGTCCAGCTCGACAGAATGGCGATGGGCACGAGCAGCGTCGTCAGAAGCACGAGCCAGAGGCTCATGCCGTCAACGCCCACGTGGTAGCGCGCGCCGATTGACTCGACCCACGGCACGTCCTGCGCGAAGTGGAACGCGCCCGAGCGGCCGAACTCGGTCGAGCCTGAGAGCAGCAGTAGCGAGAGCGCGAAGGTCGCGAGCGAGAACCCGAGCGCTATCCAGCGGTAGTGCCGCCTGTCTGCATACGGCGCGAAGCCGTGCGCCGCGACGGCCACAGCGCCGACGACCGGCAGCAGGATGAGAATCGTCAGAAGGTATTGCTGCATCTCTTAAGTTTACCTGTAGAACTGGAACGCGTTGTATGCGAAGTAGCCGACGACCGCGAGCGCGCCGATCAGGATGATGGCCGCGTATGAGCGTACGAAGCCGGGCTGTAGGTGTCTAAGCACGCCGCCGAGCATAGACATGCCGCGCCCTAACCCGTTGACCGCGCCGTCAATCACACCCACGTCGAAGAAGCGCCAGAGCCCTTCGCGCGAGGCGGTCTTAACGGGCTCGATGATCGCGGCGTCATATGCCTCGTCAACGTAGTACTTGTTCTCAAGGAGCCGCGGCATCTCAAGCAGCGGCCTCTTGCGGAAGACCATCCAGCCGATGCCGATGCCGACGAGACCGACGAGGATTGAGATGCCTGTGAATATACGCTCGCTCGTAACCTCTGCGTCGTCGTGCGCGTGCTCTGACGCGGGCGCTCGTCCCGCCTCACCCTCGCCGACGGACTGCGGCACGGAGCCCTCGTTGCCGTGCGACGCGGGCGGCTCGGCGGTCGCGCCAGCGCCGTGTTCGACCCCTCCCTCGCCGTGCGAGACGGCCGCACCGCCCGTCGCCTCTCCGTGCTCCGGCGCGCGTGCGACGACCGGCTCAAGAGTCTGCTCGAAGTAGTTCGACACCACGCCGCCGCTCAGTGCGTAAGGTATGCCCACCCAACCGCCGACGATTGAAAGAATCGCGAGCGCGACCAGAGGCACGGTCATCGTCCAGGGCGACTCGTGCGGCTCGACGGGGCCGTGATGGCGCTCTTCGTGTTCGTCGTCCTCTTCGTCTTCAGAATCCGCCGCCGCCGCGTGATGCGAGTCCGACGCGGCGTGCGCCGCGTGCTCGTCGTGCGCGTCGTGTGCCTCTCGGAAGCGCTCGGTGCCCCAGAAGGTCATGACCATCAGGCGCGTCATGTAGACGGCGGTGATGCCCGCCGTGATGATTCCTATGACCCATAGGAACTTTCCCGCGCCCGCCGTGCCCGCCGACTCGCTGCTCCATGTCTTCCACAGAATCTCGTCCTTTGAGAAGAAGCCGGAGAGCAGAGGGAAGCCGCTGATTGCGAGCCAGCCCGCGGCCATCGTCGCGAATGTTATCGGCATGTACTTCCGAAGCCCGCCCATCCGACGCATGTCCTGCTCGTGGTGCATGCCGTGTATGACCGAGCCTGAGCCGAGGAAGAGCAGAGCTTTGAAGAAGGCGTGCGTCATCACGTGGAAGATGGCCGCGACGAACGCGCCGACGCCGCACGCGAGAAACATGTATCCGAGTTGTGAGACGGTCGAGTAGGCGAGGACTTTCTTAATGTCGTTCTGCGCGAGCCCGATGGTCGCGGCGAAGATGGCCGTGGCCGCGCCTATGACGGCGACGATAAAGAGCGCCGTGGGCGCGTGCGAGAAGATTGCGGAGCAGCGCACGACCATGTAGACGCCCGCCGTTACCATCGTCGCTGCATGTATGAGCGCCGAGACGGGTGTCGGCCCGGCCATCGCGTCGGGCAGCCAGACGTAGAGCGGTATCTGTGCGCTCTTACCCGTCGCGCCGATGAAGAGGAGTACGGCCGCCGTGGTGATGCCGACCGCGCCGGGCACTGTCATGAAAATGGCGCGCCACGTGAACGGCTCGACCGGCATCGCGCCGATGGTCTTGAGCGCGCTGGTCACGACATCGCCGCCGACCGTCTTGTCGAAGAAGCTGATGGAAGGATGGCCCGCGCCCGCCGTCAGCCAGAAGACGAGCATGATGCCTAGCACGACGCCCCAGTCGCCTATGCGGTTCGCGACGAAAGCCTTCTTCGCCGCGTCGCCCGCCTCCTTTTTGTCCGTGTAGTAACCGATGAGCAGGTACGAGCACAGGCCGACGCCCTCCCAACCGACGAACATCAAGAGCAGATTGTCGGCCAGCACGAGCGTCAGCATCATGAACATGAAGAGGTTCAGGTACGCGAAGAAGCGATAGAACCCCTTATCGCCGTGCATGTAGCCCGTGGCGAAGAGGTGTATGAGGAAGCCGACGAACGTTATGAAGCAGGCGTAGACGCCCGAGAGCCTGTCCATCGCGAACCCGTAGTCCGCGCGGAAGTCGCCGACCTGAATCCAAGTCCACAGGTGACTCATCACGGGCACGGCCGGCTCGTTTCGGAGCGCGCCGCCGCCCGCCACGAACGCGAGGTAGAGGGCCGCGACGGCCGACACCCCGACCGACCCGCACGCCACGACGCCGATGAGACGCTCGCTTCGCACGCGCCGACCCACGAGCCAGTTGATTGCCGCGCCCAGGAGCGGCGCGAACACGACGACGGAGAGCCAGTGGTTAGTCATAAGTCAATAAGTGATGAGTGATGAGTGATGAGTGATAAGAAAAGGCCGGATGCATTCGCCGCTCTTTCTCATCACTTATCACTCATCACTCATCACTTCCTTAAAGTCTCAGCACGCTCGCGTCGTCAACGTCGAGCGATTCGCGGTTGCGAAAGATTGCGATGATGATGCCGAGGCCCACGGCGGCTTCGGCGGCGGCGACCGTCATGACGATGAAGACGAAGAGCTGGCCCGTCACGTCGCCGAAGTAGCTTGAGAAGGCGACGAAGGTCAGGTTCACGGCGTTGAGCATAAGCTCTATGCACATGAACATCGCGATGGCGTTGCGCTTCGTGATGACGCCGACGACGCCAATCGTGAAGAGCACGGCCGAGAGCGTCAGATACCAGTTCAAAGGGACAGCGTCGTTCATCTCCCGCCCTCCTCGCGTTCAGAATCGCCCGCCCCGCCCGAAGGCGCGGCAGCCTCGCCCGTCTCTATCTGGTGGCGCGCGAACGCCTGTCCCGTCGCGGCGGTGTCGCCGGGCTTGATGGCGAGTTCGCCGCCGGGCGTGAGCGCCGCTGGCTCCGATGTGACGTTGCCGGGCGCGGCGAGAAGAGGCGTGCGCGTCTGGCGCGCGAGCGTTACCGCGCCGACGAGCGCCATCAGTAACAGCACCGACGTGACCTCGAAGGGCAGAAGGTACTCCGTGAAGAGCCCCGCGCCGATTGAGGCCGTCAACCCCACGCCCGTCGAAGGCACGGTCGCGGGCACGGCCGCGCGCGCCTGGTCGCTCCCGAGCTTGAGCATGAACATCGTCTCGCCTATGAGCACCGCCGCCAGAATCACGCCGACGGGCACGAGGTAGCGCAGGCGCAAAGGGCGGCGCGACTCCTCCTCGACGTTCAGAAGCATGATGACGAAGACGACGAGCACCATAATCGCGCCCGCGTAGACGATGACCTGCACGGCCGCGATGAACGGAGCCTGCAAGGTCATGTAGAGGCACGCGAGCGAGACGAAGACGCCTATGAGCGAGATGGCGCTGTAGAGCGGGTTGCGCTGCACCACGACGCTCACGGCGCACCCGATTGCCATCGCTCCGAACAGGACGAAGAGAAACGTAAGAAACGTAAGCATGCTGTTAAGTGACGAGTGACGAGCGGCGTGTGACGAGTTAAAGCCTGTTCGTCATCCCACCGCCTCGTCACTCAGTTCAACGGAGCCTCAAGAACATAATCGTCGCCGTCAGGATCACGTTAAGAATCGCGACGGGCAGAAGGAACTTCCAGCCGAAGCTCATCAACTGGTCGAAGCGGAAGCGCGGCAGCGTCCCGCGCAGCCAGATGTATAGGAACAGGAAGAAGCTCACCTTCAGGAGGAACCAGACGACGCCTATCCACGGGAACACGGTGACGCCCGGCCCCTGCCAGCCGCCAAGAAATAGCGTCGCCGCGAGCATCGAGACCGTGAACATGTTTACGTACTCGGCCATGAAGAAGAGCGCGAACTTCAGAGCCGAGTATTCCGTGTGGAAGCCCGCGACGAGTTCGGTCTCGGCCTCGGGCAGGTCGAAGGGGACGCGGTTCGTCTCCGCGATGGCCGAGATGAGATAGGTTATGAAGCCTATCAACTGCGGCGCGCGAGAGATGTCCCAGATGTTCCAACGCAGGCCGAACCATCCGCCCTGCTGATTGACGATCTCGTTCAGGTCGAGCGTCCCGGATATCAGGACGACTCCGACGAGCGAGAGGCCGAGCGACAACTCGTAAGAGATCATCTGCGCCGCCGCGCGCAAGCCTCCCATCAGGCTGTACTTCGAGTTGGAAGACCAGCCCGCGAGCGCGACGCCGTAGACGCCCACCGAAGTGATGCCGAGGACGTACAGGAGCGCGATGTCGAAGCGCGCGATGACGAGGTGGAAGTGCCCTATGAAAGGGAGCCAGACCTCCGGGCCGAACGGGTAGACGATTATCGGCATCAGCGCCGCCGTAATCGCGATGATGGGCGCGAGGAAATAGACGAAGCGCGTCGAGGCCGAGGGCGTTATCTCCTCCTTGAAGATGAACTTCAGGAGGTCTGCGAACGGCTGGAAGAGCCCGCCCGGCCCCACGCGGTTCGGCCCCAAGCGGCCCTGTATGAACCCGAGCACGCGCCGCTCCGCCAGAACCGTGTAGGCCACGATCATCAGCACGACGACGAACCCGACGTTTATCCCGATGAGCTGCCCCACGGCGCGCGCCCATTCCGGCCCGATGTGGTTGGAAAGCCAGTCCATAATCTTCTAAAGGATGAAGGCGGAAGGATGAAGGATGAAGGGGAAGCAGTCGCTTGTTAACAATGACGCTTTCATCCTTCATCCTTCATCCTTCATCCTTCTTTTCAGTCTCCCGCCGTGGCCTCGCGCCGGAGCGTTGGGGAGAGGGTTATCTGATAGAGGGGGGATATCAGGACGCTTTCAGGCTCGGGGTTGCCCGCCGCGAGCAGGTGGAACTGCGGCACCTTGCCCGTGAGCACCCCGAGCTTGAAAAGCTCGTGACCGACCGGGGGCGTCTGGTCACTCTTCTCGCCGGTCTCTTCAAGTGAAGAGACCGCGTCGCGCAGGTTGCCGAGCGCCACGGAAGAGTCCCGCCCACGGGCGAGCGCGTGCTTGACCTGCACGGGCTTTGACTCGTCCTTGAGCAGCGGGTAGCGAAGGCCCTCGTACGCGGGGACGTTGCGCGCGATGTCCAGGAAGATTGTGCTCGAAGACATCTGGAAGCCGAAGTCCGTCCCCATTCCTTGCGCGAGCAGAGACGTGATGGCCCAGTCGGGCTTCGACTGATGCACGGGCGGGATCGACTGACGCACGCGCTGCACGAGCCCGCCGTTGTTCGTGTAGGTGCCGTCAATCTCTGCGAAGGATGCGGCGGGGAAGATTACGTCAGCGGCCAGCGCGGTCTCGGTCAGGAAAAGCTCCTGCACGACGAGGAGGTCGAGGCGGCTTAAGGCGTCCTCGCGCCCTTCGAGGTGCGCGGGGAGGAAGCTGCCCGCGACGTACATCGCGCGCACGTCCGACCCGGCAGCGTCGAGAATTTCGAGCGGGTTCAACGCGCCCGACATCAGCCCGAGGTCGTGACAGCCTACGCTATTGTTGAAGAGCGGCAGCGGGTGGAAGAGGAAGCGTCGTCCCTCGCGCTCGCCGAAGGCCGAGGGAAGACCGGCGAGTGCCGCCTGCGCCTCCGCGCCCAACTCGCCGCCGAACATGACTACACAGTCGCCCGCCGTCTCGCTGATGATCTGGCTCGCGCGCGCGAGTTCGTCGGCCTCTACGCCGAGCTTGCGCGCGGCCGAGTCGGCGTCGCCCGGAGAGGCGAGCGCAAGCACCGCCGCGTCTTCGGAGCCGGGGCGGACGTGTACGAAGAGCGCCGCCTGCTGCTTCAGACGAATCGGCGTGCTGTTGATGATGACGAGCTTCGCGCCGTCGTTGCGCACGGCCTGTCGCACGGCGCGTCCCGTCAAGGGCTGCAACTCTTCGGGCTCGCCGCCGATGAGAAGGATGGTCTTTGCCCTTCTTATGTCTCGGTGCGTCGCGATTGGGGCGGAGAGGTTCTCGAAGAAGGGGACGAGCGAGAACGCCTCGGTCGCCGTGAACTTGTCCGTGCCCGCGACCTCGCGCGCGAAGCGTAGCATCGCCCAGTTCGACTCGTTCGTCAGGCGCGGGCTTCCGACGACTCCGATCGAGCCTCCGCCGTGCGCGGCCTTAACCTCCTGTAATTTCTGCGTTGCGAAACGCACGGCCTCGTCCCAAGTCGCGGGCACGAGGCGTCCGCCCTTCTTGTAGCGGACGAGCGGCGTGCGAAGTCGCTCCTCGTGGTTGACGAAGGGGTGCGCGAAGCGGCCTTTGATGCAGAGAAACTCGCCGTTGTGGCCGTTGACGTAGCGGTCGCGCGCGACGACGCGCATCACTTCGCCGCGCCGCGAGCCGACGGAGAGTTGACAGCCGTCGGAGCAGAACGTGCAGGTCGAGGTCGTGCGGCTAAGCTCCCAGGGGCGCGTCTGATGCCTGTAGGTCGCGTCGAGCAGCGTGCCCGTCGGGCAGACCTCGATGCAGTTGCCGCACTGCGAGCAGTTGAGCCAGCCGCCGTATGTGCCTATGACCGTGTGTACACCGCGCCCGCCCGCCTCGATTGCGTCCTCGCCCATCCACTCGTCGCAGACTCTCGTGCAGCGCTTGCAGAGAATGCAACGCTGCGAGTCGTTGGCGACCATCGGCGAGAGGTACTTCTCGGGCGCGTAGTTCTTCTTCTCCGTGAAGCGCTCTTCGAGGTTGCCCCAGTCGAAGACCATCTCCTGCAACTCGCACTCGCCGCCGCGGTCGCAGACGGGGCAGTCGAGCGGGTGATTGGCGAGGAGGAACTCGACCATCCCGCGCTGCGCCTTCTCTATCTCCTCCGACTGCGTCGTGACGGCCATCCCGTCCGTGCATGTGATGGTGCAGGAGGTCTGGAGCTTCGGCATCTTCTCGATGCGCACCAGACACATGCGGCACGAAGCCTGAAGCGCGAGGTCGGAGTAGTAGCAGAACGACGGAATCGCATACCCGTTCTCGCGGCACACGTCAATGAGGCGCGCGCCCTTCTCGACCTGCAACTCCTGACCGTTGATTGTGACTTTGACTGATTCTGCTGGCATTCTGCTTACAACCGTTTGCTTTCAGATGGCGGAGGTGAATTCGTCCACCGTCAGATTCGCCGCGCGAATCAGGCTTCGAAGCGTGCCCCTCGCGACTTCTTTGTGGTCTGGTATGGACAGCGTCACCATCTCGCCTTCTTTAGTCATGATGATGTGACTGCTGCTCTGCCTTGCGATTTTCCAGCCTAAAGACTCGAACGCCTTGACGACCTCTCGACCGCTGAGAACGGGGAGCGAGGCCATCAGGCGGCCACCTCAACTTGGCGAGTCTCAATCGTGAGCGGGTAGCCCTTCTCCGCCCGCACGTGCAGACACTCGCGTATGGCGTCCTTTACGTTCTCAAGCGCCTCTTCCTTTGTGCCTCCCTGACTGACGCAGCCTGGAATCGAGGGGCATTCGACGACCCACACGCCGTCTTCATCGCGGTCAACTGTGACGTTGAAGATCATCGTTTTACTCCGTCATTAAAATACTCGTTTAACGTATCGTCACTTCGAGCGTGTATGCGGCGGTGGCGTCGGTGCCGACGACGATGGTGTATTCGCCGTTGTCCTGTAGCTCGCCAGACCAGTCCTTGACGCCGTCGGCGTCGCCGACCCTGTCGCCGGAGGGGGTCATGAGCGAGAAGCTCGTGCGCTTGCCCGTGGCGAGGTGGATGCTCATCGTCTGCCCCTGTCGCGCGCGCAGGTGATACTCGTGCGAAGTGCAGAGCTTGACCGAGTCTTTAATGACTGTGGTTGTGCGGCCGCGCGCGAACTTTATCTGCCTGGTGATGGCGCGGTCCGTGCCGCGACACTGCGCGGCAGCGGCGGGCAGCCGCGCCGGAACGTAAGAGTTCGCCGTCGAAGGCGAGGCCGCGAAGGCGGTCGCCGCGAAGATAAGGATGAGTCTGTTCATCTCTGCTCTCGTCAGAAAGTTTAAGCCGTGGGACTCGCGCCCATGAAGGCCCGCCTTCATGCTAGGCCGTCGGGAGTCCTTCCTTGTTTGCGCCGCCGTTGCCGTTAGCGACGCGTCGCCGGAAGTCTTCGGGGAACTTCTTTATCGCCGACTGAATCGGCCACGATGCCGCGTCGCCGAGCGGGCAGAAAGATTTGCCCTCGATGTTGTCCACGATGTCGAGTAGTAGCTGCGCGTCGTCGGGGCGTCCGCCGCCCGACTCTATTCGCTTGAAGACCTTGACGAGCCAATCCGTGCCCTCGCGGCACGGCGTGCACCAGCCGCAGGATTCGTGCTTGTAGAACTCGGTCAGGTTCTTCGTTGACTCGAACACGTCAACGGTCTCGTCCATCACGATGAAGCCGCCCGAGCCGACCGAGGAGCCAGCGGCGACCAGACCCTCGTAGTCCATACGCACGTCCTTCCCCACGATGTCGGACGCGGGCATGATGTAGACGGACGAGCCGCCGGGGATGACGGCCTTCAACTGCCGCCCGCCAGCGATGCCCTGACAGTCCTCCATGATGAAGCGCTCCATGTCGGCGTAGCCCATCGGCAGCTCGTAGACGCCGGGGCGGTTGACGTGACCCGACACGCTCCAAACCTTCGTCCCGCCGCTCTTCTCCGTCCCGAGCTTCTGCCACGCCTCGCCGCCCATCTTGATGATGTCGGGCACGGCCGTTAAGGTCTCGACGTTATTGACGACCGTCGGGCAGCCGTAGAGTCCCGCGACCGCGGGGAAGGGGGGCTTCATGCGCGGGTGGCCGCGGAGTCCTTCGAGAGAATTTAAGAGCGCGGTCTCTTCGCCGCAGATGTACGCGCCCGCGCCCGTGTGCGTGTAGATTTCGCAGTTAAAGTCCGTGCCGAGAATCTTCTCGCCGAGTAGTCCCGCGGCGCGCGCTTCGTCTAAGGCCCTGTCCATTATCTCTATGAGGTAGCGATACTCGCCGCGCGTGTAGATGTAGTTCGTGCGCGCGCCGAGCGCGTAGGCCGCAATCAACATGCCCTCGACGAGCATGTGCGGGTCGCGCTCCATAAGGTAGCGGTCTTTGAACGTACCGGGCTCGGACTCGTCCGCGTTGCAGACGACGTACTTCGGCTTAGGCGAGTCCTTCGGGACGAAGCCCCACTTCATGCCGGTGGGGAAGCCCGCGCCGCCGCGCCCGCGAAGTGCACTCTTCTTGACCTCGCCGATAACTTCGTCCGGCGACATGCCGTCGAGAACTTTCTTCAGCGCC
>JBJMGR010000017.1:0-9469 GCA_045807805.1 Pyrinomonadaceae bacterium
GAGGTAGACGGCTATCCCTATCGAGACGGGGACGGCTAGAGCCAGCGCGAGGAGCGACGAGACGACCGTGCCGTATACGAACGGGAGCGCGCCGAACTCTCCCTGAATCGGGTCCCACGCGCGCCCGGTCAGGAACGAGAGCCCGAACCGAGAGATAGAGGGCCGCGCGTTCGAGCCTATCTCGACGAACATCGCGACGACGATGACGACGAGCAGGAGCGCGCAGCCGAAGAGCGTCGCGCGGAACAACGCATCGCCGAAGTTGCCCGTCGGCGAGAGAGCGCGCCGCCAGTCCCACGCGCGCACGCGCGCGCCGTATTCACTCGCGGGGCCGGGTTGCAGACTAGACATAAGAGAAAAGGATGAAGGCGGAAGGATGAAGGATGAAGGCGTCGCTGTTAAATATCCGGCTTCTTCTCATCAGCTATTACTTCATCCTTCCGCCTTCATCCTTCATCCTTACCTGAGCGGCTTGCCGCCGGACGTTATCGAGTTGATCTTCGACTCGGCGCGCTTGACCATGTCGGCGGGAAGCGGCGCGTACTGTAGGTCTTTGGCGAAGCCTTCGCCGTCGTGAATCGCCCACCAGAGGAAGTCGACGAGCGCACGGCCCTTCGCGGCGTCCTTCTGCTCTTTGTATGCGAGTATGTATGTGTAGCTCGAAATCGGGTAGGCGCTCGCGCCGCCCGCGTTCGTGATTGAGACGCGCAGGTCTTCGGGAGTCGAGGCGAGCGTTTCGGCGGCCGCGGCCGTCACCGAGTCGAGCGAAGGCTCTATGAAAGCGCCGGACGCGTTCTTGACGAGCGCGGCGGGGAGCTTGTTCTGCGTGGCGTAGGCCAGCTCGACGTAGCCGATGGTATTCGGCTGATTCTTAACCATGCCCGTCACGCCCTCGTTGCCCTTGCCGCCCTGCCCCGTGGGCCAGCTCGGCGAAGTACCCGCGCCCACCTTCTCCTTCCACTCGGGGCTCACCTTCGAGAGGTAGTCGGTGAAGACGGCACTCGTGCCGCTGCCGTCGGAGCGGTGTACGACCGTGATGTCAGAGGCGGGGAGGTTGACGCCGGGGTTGTCCGACTTGATGCGCTCGTCGTCCCATCGCTTGAGCTTGCCGAGGAAGATGTCTGCGATAACGTCCGAAGAGAAGTGCAGGGGCCGAGCGATGCCTTGAAGGTTGTATGTGATGACGACCGCGCCGAGCACGGTCGGGATGTGCAGGAGTTCGCCGGGCGCGCTCTTCAAATCCTCGTCCTTCATCGGGGCGTCGGACGCGCCGAAGTCCACCGTCTGCTCCTTTATCTGCTTGATGCCGCCGCCCGAGCCGATGGACTGATAATCAATCTTTATATCCGCGTGCGCCTTGCCGTACTCCGAGAGCCACTTCTGGTAGAGCGGATTCGGGAAGGTCGCGCCCGCGCCCTGAAGGCGCACCGTGCCGCCCGACGCGCCGCCCGACGCGCCGCTGCACCCGGCCGCGAAGATCAGACAGGAGACGATTGAGAGCGCGAATGCCGCGCGCAAGTGTTTAAGGATTTGGCTCAAGGGGTTTCATGCTCCTCTTCCGACGGTATCGGAGAACGAGAAGAATGCACGAGCCGTGTTACATCCGTCTGAACTGCGTCCTAACTTAGTGTTAATAATTACATTCTGTTAAGGGTTGATTAATTCAGAGTTAAATGTGCACGCGGATTGACAAGTTCAAGGGAGCAGCAGCGCGGGTTGAAAGTAAGAGCGGCGGGTCGCATGAGTCTGAAAAACACTCATGCGACCCGCCGCTTTTTTTGAAGGCTCATCGTCTCGGCACTACGCCCTCTAACGGGCGGCGTTCGTGCTCAACTCGGCTCCCGCCTTACGGGGGGCAGGAGCCGGAGCCGACGTTGATGGTCAGACCGCGCGAGACCGTGCTCGCCCCGAGCGTCGCGTTGACCAACCCCACCTGCTTCGTCGCAACAGGCGTCGTCGTGACGTTGAAGGCGGGGCTCACCGTCTGGCCCGCAGGGATGAACACACTCGCGGGGACGGTCACGCCCGCAAGACTGGTTGTTGACAGCGAGATGGTAAGGCCACCCGCCGGAGCAGGGCCTGTCAGGTAGACGTTACCCGTCGTGTTCTCGCAACCGCCGGTGAGCACTTGCTTCACGAGCAGAACCTTCTGCAAGTTGACGGCGGTTACAGTAGTCGTCGCACTGTCAGTGTTATTAGCCGCGACCGGGTCACTCTCGTTGCCCGTGACCGTGGCCGTGTTGGTGATGGCGCCCGCGGCCGAGGCCGTCACCGTCACCGTCACGGTCGCCGTCGCGCCCGTGGCGAGCGAGCCGACGTTGGCCGTCACGATGCCGCTTGATCCGACCGGCGGCGTGATGAGAGAGCCTTGCGAAGTCGTCGCCGAGACGAACTTCATCGAGGCGGGCAAGCTATCGGTGATTACGACGCCCGTCGCGCCGCTCACCGTGCTGTTGTTCTTCGCGACCAACGTGTAGGTCACGTTCTGGCTGACGAAGATCGGGTTTGGAGCAGCGGTCTTCTGTATTGACAGGTCTGCCTGCTTGACCGCGGGCAGGCCGTTGACCGACGCGCTGTTGTTGCCCGTCGCGGGGTTCCAATTACCCGCCGTTATCGTCGCCGTGTTGTTGAGCGTGCCCTCGTTGCGAGGCTTCACCGTTATCTGGACGTTGACCGTCGAGCCTGGGGCCATCGTCCCGATGTTGCATGTGACCGTGTTCGTCGGGGATTCGTAGGTGCAAGACCCTTGCGACGAAGAGGCCGCCGTGAACGTCACGAGCGCGGGCAGCACGTCAACCAGCGTGACATTCGTCGCCGACGTGTCGCCCGTGTTCGTGATGACGGGCTTGTAGTTGAAGTTCAACTCGACGGGGGCCGGATTGCGGTCGGCCGTCATCGAGATGTTGAGCACCGCCGACGGGTTGTTGAAGCAGATGGTCACGTCGGCGAGCGTGGGAGTCAACGTGCCGTCGGTCGTGGTAAAGAACGCCTTGTACTTCAGGTAGCGGAAGCCGTTGAACTGCGAGAGCGACGCCCCGTTGGTAAAGAATGTCCCGGCCGTGCCGTTCGGCCCGACGAAGTTGAACGGCCCGCCGAAGTTGTTGCTGGCCGCGGCCTGGAATTGCAGGGTCGTGCCCGCGGGCACAGTCGCGTTCCACGAGAGCGTGCCCCACTGGCTCGTCCCCGCGAACGGAGGATTCGAGTCCTTCAGAGAAGAGACGAAATCACCCGACGCGGCGTTGCCCGTCTGCATGTAGGTGGTGAAGACGAGGTCGCGTGCGATGCCGGTTGATGTCGGCACAGTCCACGACGCGCCGCTGTTGGTCGAGATGACTCGGTTGCCGTTCGCGTAGTCGGTGGGGCCGTTGCCGAAGACCGCGGCGTAGGTTCCCGTCCTGTTCGTCACGAGCCGCATTGTGTAGGCGTAGGTCGTGCCCGCCGTCAGCGTCGCGGGGGTCGCGAAGCTCGCGGTTAAGGTGCTGGACGTGCCGCTGTTGAAGCCCGGAATGGTCGTCGTCGCAAGCACCGTGCTCGTCGGGAGCGCGGGGCTGCCCGTCGTGGTTCTGATTTCGACCGTGATGGGCTGGTCAGTGCCCGAGCAGGAGGCGCAGAAGAGCGCCATGTCAATCTTGGCGAGCTTGCCCGTCACGCCCGGCACGAAGGTCTGGCCGAGCCACTGCGTCGTGTTGAGGCCCGTGCCGCTGTTCGTGGCGACGGACTGCACCTGGTCGGGGTTCGCGGGGTTGAGCAGAACAACGTCGCCGGGGCTCGTGTTCACGTCGGTGTTGTTCGTCACGCCCGCCGCGAAGTCTGCCTGCGTGGTGTCGGTCGCGCACGAGGGGCCGAAGACCGGCGTGGGGTCGATAGCAAGCGCGAAGGTCGTCGTGCCCGCGCCCGGAGCCGTCGCGTTCAGCGACAACTGGCCGGACTGCCCGTTGGCAGTGAGCGGCGGAGCCGTGGCGACGCCCGAGGCGTTAGTGACGGAGACGGCCGAACGGCCGCCCGTGCTCGGGAAGGTCGCGCCCGCGCCGCTGCCGCCGTTGTTGGTCGTCCACGTCACAGTGATTCCCGCGATGGCCGGGCTCACGGTCACGCTGATGGGCGTCGTGAACTGCTGGCTGAGCGCGGTGTTCTGTGTGTCGCCGCTCGTCTTCGAGATGGCGGAGGGTATGGCCGACGCGACCCATCCGATGTCGCGCAACTCCGAGAAGGTCAGGTCGTTGGGCGGCGTGACTTCGTGCGTCAGGTCGCCGCTGATGTTGGGCTCCATCAACTGATTCGGGAAGGCGATGGTGTCCCAGTGCGAGACCGTAGAGCCGCTGACGAACGGGTCGGGCGTGTAGAGCAGAGCCTTGCCGAACTGGTCGGCGCCCGCGCGCACGGACATGTCGAGCTGGACGATGCCGTTAACTGTGCCGCCTAGCTGCGCCTTGATGGTGTTGCCGTCCGGCAGCGTCAACGAGACGGTCGGAATCGTAATCGGGGTCGTGATGGTCGCGTCGTCGCCGAGGCCGGGGGCGGGAGTGCCCGCGACGTTATTGACGATGATGACGGCGGTCGCGCCCGCGTTCTGAGCGTTGAGCGTCTTGGTCTTGAAGCTGCACGTGCCACGGTCTATGACCGCTATCTGTCCGGTGAAGAAGCCCGCGGGGAACGCTTCGCAGCCGTCCGTGACCGGGGCCGTGCCGTCGTTCGCCAGCAGAAGATTGCCCGTGATGCCGCCCGCGCTCGGCTGCGGGCCGTAGGCGGCAGTCCCCACGTCGTAGTTGCCCGCGATGCCCGCGGGCGAATTGACCTTCAAGATGGGGATGCCGAAGGCGAGCACGTTGGGCACGTCGGCCTGAACCTGCGGGCCGTTCCATGCGAGCTTATGCGCCTTGATCGCGGAGGCCGCGCGCTCGGCGTTGGTCATTTGCAGCCAGCTCTTGCCGGTGGTCAAGTCCATCAGGAAGCGGTCGTAGATAGAGGGGAACCCGGAGTTCTGCGCGCCCGTCTGGCTGTTGCCGAAGGTCTGGAAGCCGAGGCCGTGCCCGAACTCGTGCGTGAGCACGGTCACGAGGTCGATGTTGGTGCCGTGGTTGCCGTCGAGACCTAGATAGAAGAACGTTCCCGTCAGACAGCCCGGCTGGCCGAGGTTGATGTTGAAGGTCGCGTTTATCTCGGGCTGCGCCGGGTTCGGGTCAGCGCCGAAGAGCTTGCTGGTGAGTGATTCGTTGTACCACGTTCCGGCGAACGGGGCTCCGGTGAAGTCCCGGTAGATGCCGATTGCGCCCGCCGAGCCGAGCACGGCCGAGGTGGCCGTGCAGGTCTGCGCGGCCCACTGCGCGCGGATGGTGATGGTGATGGGGCTGTCGAGCGTCGCGCCCCACTTGTCGGCCGCCGCCTGAAAGGCGTTGAGACGCTGCTGGCCGAGCGTCGTGCCGTTGTTGCCGCCGACGGGCGTGGCGGCCGTGGTGTCGTTGAAGCCGACGCCCGCGGCGTCGTTGTTTAAGATAACGATTGTGGCCGTCGCGAAGGTCGACCGGGACGCGCCGAGCATGATAGTCAGGAAGAGCAGCGCGAGCAGAAGGGGGCGGAATGTTTTGGTGGTCATCTTAATTCTCCGTTCTCGCGCTTAGCGGTCGGGCCACTTGTTGGAGGAGGGTGCCTGGGTCTTCGAGACCGGCGCGGCGACGCCTAACAGTGCGGGGTCTATCTCGAAGAACTCCGCCGCCGATTCGAGGTCGTTGACGCACGACTGCGAGACCGTTCCGTCGGCCTCTCTCTTCGCGAGCGTCACGTTCTGAAAGTGACCCTGCAAGTCCATCGAGACCATCCCGTTCGCGTGATGCACCTGTACGAGTCCTTCGGCCGTCGGCTTCACCAACTGCTTGATTCCTTCGGCGAGCGTCTGGGCCTCCTCGGGCGTGAGCGGCCGCGACTGGCCCGTCTGCCTGTCGAGCACGACGGGCTGCCCGGCCGCGTTCGTAGTCACGTAGTTTCTGCTTTGCGACCTGGCCGTCTCGGGGGTCTTGGAGTCTTCCTTCGCCACCTCGGATCTCCTTCCTTCGACCTGCGCCTTTAGAGTGATGGGTTCGCTCTGATTTGAAAGGGCGCTGACGACGCCGACGAGGAGCAGCGTTACCGCCACGACCCCTATCAACATTCGCCATGAATCTCTTCGCGCCGTATTGGTTCTGCTGACTTTGCCTTTCATTGTTCCTCCTGAGCTATCTGGTAGTAGAAGTCGGACTATGAGCGCGAGCGCATCCGACCGTGCGCGCGCGCTCTCAAGGATTCATTGCGCCTGACGGCAGCCGTGCCCGTATACGTTGACACTCGCACCGCTATTGTCTGTCGCCGGATAAGACTGCGGGTTCTGCTCGCGGGCGGCGACATCGAGAGCCGCCGCGGGGAAGAGTCGATGGACGCCGGACGCACTTCGGCGCTCGGCTGTCTGTTCATCTGTGGATGAAAAATTGGAGGGCAAGGCCGGGGGAGTCTCTCCTTAACCGGACTTCTATGACCGGGGGCTCCGGCGTTACCGCCGATTACAGGGCGGTACTGCCACCGTGTTAAATGACTTCGGGCAAGCGATAGATTGACGGGCGAAAGCGCATCCACTATTGATCACGATTGCGCGTGCCCCGTCTCCTTGTTATTTAGGCGTGTGAGGTGTGACACACCCCACCACAGGTCGGTTCGGCGCAGAGCATAAGCCTTAAGGAATACTGCGTCAAGTAGTAATTCAGCGCCGCACGGCTCTATGTCTCAGCGCCGCACGGCTCTATGTCATTGTGCATTCTCGCCACATGAAGGTCGCCGACACATGACAGTTGAGCAGTATGAGCCGTAGTCACACGGACGCCGTTCGCGCCCGTCTTGTCTTAAATGCGAGAGGTTCGTGACAGTAATCATTCAAGCGTAGGGTAGTAAGTAGGGCCATGACCCGGCTCGACCGCTACGGTCGTTGTGGAGGTATGCGTAGGGAGGTGGCCCGTTGACGTTTCCGCTCTGGGCGCAGGCGGGGTTCTGGGGATTGGTCGCAGGCTCCGCGCTGCTGATCGGCGCGGCGGCCGGGTACTTTTCGCGCATCCCGCAGCGCGCCATCGCCGTCGTGATGGCCTTCGGCAGCGGGGTGCTCATCTCCGCACTCTCGTTCGACCTGATGGACGAGGCTTTCAAACGCGGGGGCTTCGACTCGACGGCGGCGGGGTTCGTCGTCGGCGCGGCGATCTTCACAGCCGCCAACTGGTACCTCTCGCGTCGAGGCGCGAAGCACCGCAAGCGCTCGGGCAAGCAGCCCACGGAAGAGGAGACGGGCGGGAGCGGCGCGGCAATCGCCGTCGGCGCGCTGCTCGACGGCATCCCCGAATCAATCGTCATCGGCGTGAGCATGATAAAGGGCGGCGCGGTCAGTTGGGTCGCGGTCGTCGCCATCTTCCTCTCGAACTTACCCGAAGGGCTTTCGAGTTCCGCCGGGATGAAGAAGGCCGGACGCTCGGGCATCTACGTCTTCGGCGTGTGGGCGGGGATAGCCCTCATCTCGGGCGTCGCGGCGCTCCTGGGCTACGCCGTCTTCAGCCGCTTCTCGGGCGAGGTCATCGCAGCGACGACGGCCGTCGCGGCGGGCGCCATCCTCGCGATGCTCGTGGACACGATGATCCCCGAGGCGTTCGAGGACGCGCACGACTTCGCCGGACTCATCACCGTCCTCGGCTTCCTTCTGGCCTTCATCCTTACGAAGCTGAGCGACTGAGAGAGACGCGAAGCCCGTCGGCGGAGTATGTCCGCCGACGGGCTTCGACGCGTGACGCGAGAGCTATCGAGCGCGACCGTTTAAGCCTTCACGTCCGACGCCATCTTCCGCGCCTTCGTGCGCACGAAGGCGTAGTTCAACTGCGGCAGGGAGTTGAATCCGGCGGCCTTCGTGCCGAACTCCTTCGCCTTCGCGCCGTCGCCTTTGCCCTCAAACGCCTGCGACAGACGGTAGAGGTTCTGTGGGTTCTGCTGGTTCGCCTGCTGAAGCTCCGCGATGGCCTTGTCGTAGTCCTTCTCGGAGAGCGCGATCATCCCTACCAACTCGTGCGCCTGCTTCACCTGATTCGGGTTCTTGGAGCCTTCGGCGCCCTTGCCGAACTCCTCGGCCTCGGCCTTCGCCGTCGCGTAGTCCTTCTTTCCAATCGCGACCGTGACGAGGTTGTAGTGGTGAAAGAGTTTCGTGTTGTTCTTAATCTCCCGCGAGAGAGTGGAGTCGTCGGTCATCTTGAGGAGGCGCTCGAACTGCTCCTTCGCCTCGTCGTACTTTCCCATCTCGATGAGGATGTTACCCTTGAGTTGGAGGTCGCCCGTCATCGCCGCCGTATCACCAATCTTCTCGCCGAGCGCGTACTGCTTGTCCACTTCTTCGAGCGCCTTGTCGAGCTTGCCGCCGTCGGCGTCAACGACGGTCATGCCGAAGAGTGCGGTTCGACGGTCGCCGTCGCTGCGCGCCTTGTCGCTGATGGCCTGTAACTCGGCCGACGCTTCGCCGGGCTTACCCATGTAGAGCAGTGCGGCGGCGATGCCGTTGCGCGAGTTGATGAAATTGGGGTCGATGGAGAGCGCCTTGCGGTACTGCGCTATCGAGTCCTCATACTTGCCCATCTTCAGCAGAAGCTCCGCGTACGAGTCGTAAGGGTTCGGGTCGTTCGGGATAAGCTCGATGTACTTCTTGAACGCTTGCTCGGCGTTCGCGTAGTCGCTGTTCTGCCGGTAGGCGTAGCCGAGGATGTTGTAAGCGGGCGAGTAGCTCGGGGCAAGCTCGGTCGCCTTCTTGTAGTGCTCGATGGCCTGCGTGAAATCCTGCTGGCCGAAGTAGTAGCCGCCGAGTTGGAAGTGCGCGCGCTCGTCGTTCGGGTGGGCGGCGACGAGCTTGTCCACTTGCTCCTTCTGTTTCACGGCCTCGCCGTTGGCCCCCGCCTGCGTGGCGAGGATGAGCAGGCGCTCCCCTTCCGAAGCCTTGCCCGACAGGTCAACAGCCTTCTTCAAGTGGTCGAAGAACTCCTTCGTGGACTGCGAAGCGTTGGCACGGCCGAGTTCCGCTAACGCGAAGTTCGGGTCGAGCGAGATGGCCTTATCGAAATGCTGAAGTGAGTCCTGCGCCAGAAGCCTCTCGGCCATGTCGCGCCCCTGCGTGAACTCCTCTCTTGCCTCCTCCGAAGAGGTCGTGACGGGAATCTTCCCGCCGCCCGGCAACGCGGCCGTGGAGGGGGCGGGGGCAGAGGTGTTCGCGACCTCGTTGGTTGTCGTGCAGCCGCTCAGCGCCGCGGCGCCGAGCGCAAGGACGACGGCAAACAGGAAAAGCGTGAAACCTTGACGGCGCATATGAAGTCTCCTTCGTGTTTGTGGTTAAACCGATGACTCGCGGTCGCAGGGCTACGGAACCGGAACTCTTCAACAACGAGGTGGATTAAGCCGTGCCGGATGTCGAGCGGGAAACGGTGGGTGA
>JBJMGR010000018.1:0-14238 GCA_045807805.1 Pyrinomonadaceae bacterium
CCTCCGAAATCAGCACGCTTCTGGAACAACCGAGATTAAAAGATTGATGCTTGAAAGTCTAGCAGTGAGGCCGGGCGTAGTTTGCCGCGAGTTCAGCCCAACTGTTCCGAGGCGTTGGCGGCCTCGAAGAGCGGGTCGCGCGTGCCCTGACGGACGCGCTTGAGCGGCCAGATGTCAACCTTTATCTCTTCGGCGTAGTGGAGGAGCGGCTCGCCCGTCAAAGTGGGCAGGCCGAGCGCCTCGACGACGTTCGAGTGGTGCGACGTGAGGCGCGCGGCGCGAAGCGGCCACGGCTCGTGGAATATCCGGCAGCGGTAGAGCTGCTCCTTCAGCTCCGTGTAGAGGCAGTAGCGCTCCGTCAAGAAGAACTCTAGAGAGTCGGGCTCGGTCCGCGGCAACGGCTCGCCGTGGCTCCACACGGCTTCAAACGAGGCGGCGGGCGCGTCCGTAGAGGTGCGGCGCGAGCCGTATTTTATGGTCTGCCCCTCTTCGACGAGGCTCATCTCGGCTGTGTAGTAGGGGAGGAAGAAGAACTGCCGCGCGCCCCACTTCGCGACGGGGCTGTTGATGTCCATCGAGAGAAAGAGGACGCCGGGCACGCCCTCGTAATGCACGTACGTGCGGACGTTCAACTCGTGGAAGGAGCTGAGCCCCGGCACGGGCGGCGTCAGGTAGGGCCGCACGCCCCACATCGTGAAGGGCACGACGCCGAGCCACGCCTGACCGTCGTACGTGTCAATCGAGAGGTGGCGCGGGACGAGCGGGCGGATGGCGCTCGGGGCGATGGGCCAGTGCATGAAGAGGAGCTTTCCCCACCACTGCCGCATGAGCGGAAGCCCGCGCGGGCGTCGTCTGATTGAGAGGCGGTCAACTGTTCGACTCGTCATGCGAAGGCTTCGTCCCGGCCCAAGTTTGACATAAGGTACGGCGCGTCGAATAATGCCCGCGGCCGCGCGTGGGCCGCGACAGCGTACGAGGTAATACTCGCGCCGTTAAAGCTCAAGCGCGTTTTTACCATCAAATCACTTTCGTGAACAGTGGCCGCCGTCGAACCCGTTGCCTGATGAAGCACTTGACCCCGCTCGCACTCCTGTTCGCACTTCAACTCTGCGCCCCCGCGGCGCAGGTCAAAAAGGGGGCGACGAAGAGCACGCCCGCCGCCGCGCCGAAAGTCCAAACCGTCCCGGCGCGCACAATCGTCTGCATAGACCCCGGCCACCCCTCGGAGGTCGCGAGCGGCAAGAATATACAGAACGGCACGAGCGAGACAGAGACTAACTGGGTCGTCGCGACGAAGCTGCGCGAGGCGCTCGAAGCGCGCGGCTACGAGGTCGTGATGACGAAGGATTCTGAGGATGAACTCGTCAGGAACAAAGAGCGCGCGCTCGTCGCCAATCGCGCGCGCGCGTCTCTGATGATACGCCTCCACTGCGACGCGAGCACCGAGCGCGGCTTCGCCGTCTACTACCCAGACCGACAGGGCCGCGCCAAAGACGGCACGACCGGCCCCGGCGCCGCAGTCATCGAAGAGAGCCGACGCGCTGCGGAGGCCGTACACGCGGGGCTTGTAGAGGGCCTCGGCGACGCGCTCAACGACAACGGCGTGCGCACGGACTTTCAGACCAAGGTCGGGCGAGATCAGGGCGGCGCGCTCACCGGCTCAATCTTCTCGGAGGTGCCCGTCGTCACAATCGAGATGGTCGTGCTCTCGGACGGCGCGGACGCGGAGTTCATCAAGACCGAAGAGGGGCGGCGGCGCATGGCCGAAGCGATAGCCAAAGGTGTCGAGCACTACGTCGGCCCCTCGAAATCAGTTCCGCTTCGCAAGGAAGAGTAAGGAAGTAGAAGGAGCGTTCCCCTGTATGTCAAAAATCCCCGATAGACTCAGGCACGTGACGGCCGCGCTCGCCTTTGTCCTGCTCGCGGCCGCCCTCTGCCCCGCGCAAACGGACGAGGAGAGTTTCAAGAAGCTCGAAGCCATCGACTACTCGAAGCAGGCGGTCAAGCGCGAGGAGTTGAAAGACCTCGAACTCTGGGACTTGAAGCTCCTGCGCGGCGTCGTCTTCGGCCGCCACGGCCGCGTCTTCAAAGACCGCGAGATTCAGAGCTTCCTGAAAGACCGGCCGTGGTACAAGCCCGACCCCTCGTTTACCAACGCCGCGCTCAACCAGACCGAGCGCGCCAACCTCGACCTCATACGCGAGCTGGAGGCCGAGAAGCACGATGTTATAGAGCCGGGCGACCTTCGCTGGTGGCAGGCGCGCGAGATGACCGAGGAGAATCTCGGCACACACTCCTCGGCCGAGTGGCACATACTGCGCGCCGAGGTCGAGGCCGTGCGCGGCAAGCGCTTCGACGACGAGCCGTGGCTTCAGCAGTACTTTGAAGACCGCTACTGGTACAACGTAGACCCGGCGTACAACGCGCGGAGCTTAACCAAGACCGAGCGCAAAAATCTCACGACCATCGACGCCGCGCAGCACAAGCAGCGCCACGCCGCCATCTCGCCCGGCGACATGGAGCACTTCGAGAAGCGTCTCGTCACTGAAGACCTGCTCAAAGGTCTGAGCCTCCACGAGCTTCGATTGATGCGCAACGAAGTCTACGCCCGACGCGGACGCGCGTTCCGAACCGAATGGCTCTCGCAGTACTTCTACAGTCAGCCTTGGTACGACCCGCGCGAAGACTTCACGGAGCCGGAGCTTTCCGACATCGAGAAGAAGAACATCGAGACCATCGTCTCGTACGAGCGCAAGGTCAAGGACTCTCTGAGCACGCAGCCCATCACTACGGGGCTGCTCGAAGGCATGTTCCTCGAAGACGCGCGCAAGCTTCGCAACGAAATCTACGCGCGCCACGGGAAGGTCTTCAAAGACAGGTGGCTCCAAAAATATTTCGCGAGCTTCGACTGGTACAAACCGAACCAGCGCTACACGGACGCGACGCTCACGGCCGTCGAGCGCCAGAACGCCTCGGCCATCGCCGCCTACGAGAAGAAGGCCACGAGCGTCCTCGACGCCGTCGAAGGTTGATAAGGCTAAATTGAGTCCCGCGTGACGGGACAAGAAGAGCAAGGCGGAAGGCGGAAGGATGAAGGCGGAAGGGAAGGAGGTTCCGGGTGCCGGGTTTTAGGTTCTGGTTTGAGCCAGCACCCGGAACCCAAAACCCAAAACCTCCTTCCTCTCATCCTTCATCTCTCCGCCTTCATCCTTTAAGTTATGAACTGTCCTAATTGCCAGAGGCCCGTGCGCGAGGGCGCGCAGTTCTGCACGAGCTGCGGCGCGCGCACGTCCGCGGGCGGCGCGCAGCCGTCGGCCGACTCCTTGCCGACAATCGAGCAGGGCGCGGGAGGCTTGACGGCGGCAATCGAGGGCGCCGGGCAAGCGCGGGGCGGCGTCGCGTCCGTCGAGGGCGCGGAAGACCCGCTCGTCGGGCGCGTGCTCGACGGCAAGTACGAGATTATCGCGCCGCTCGGCGCGGGCGGCATGGGCTCTGTCTACCGCGCGCGGCGCGTGCTCATCGGCGACGAGGTCGCGGTCAAAGTTCTACACACGAAGTTCGTCGGCGACGACACACTCGTCGAGCGCTTCCGACGCGAGGCGCGGGCCGCCGCGCAGCTACACCACCCGAACGTCGTCACGATTCACGACTACGGCGAGGCGCGCGGGCGCGAAGGCTTCGCATACATCGTCATGGAGCTAGTGCGCGGCGAGTCTCTGCGCAAGCTGCTACGTCGCGAGGGGCGCATGTCGGCCGCGCGCGCGGTCTCTCTCATGCGCGACATATGCGCGGGCGTGGGCGCGGCGCACAGGCGCGGCATCGTCCATCGGGACATAAAGCCCGACAACATCATCGTCATCCCTGCGGACGAGGACAGCGCGTCGGAGCGCGTCAAGGTCGTTGACTTCGGCATCGCGAAGCTGCGCGACATGGCCTCGGACGACGGGACGCTCACGGCCGCGGGCGCGGTCGTCGGCACGCCCTTCTATATGTCGCCCGAGCAATGCAAGGGCGAGCCGCTCGACGCGCGCGCCGATGTCTACTCGCTCGGCGCGCTGCTCTACGAGATGCTCGCTGGCTCGCCGCCGTTCAACGCGCCTTCGCTCGCGGGGATCATCCTCAAGCACGTGAGCGAGCCGCCGCCGCCTCTGCCCGCGGACGTTCATGTGTCGAACGCTCTGCGCGACTCCATCACGCGCTCTCTCTCGAAAGACCCGGCCGCGCGGCAGCGCGACGCCTCCGAGTTCGCGCGCGAGATACAGGCCGCCGCCAACGCGCCCGCGTCCGACAACGCGACCGCGCCGCCCGCGTCCTTCGCAGAGCAACGGATGCCCGTAGTGCCGCCCTTCTCCGAGACTACGCGGCCCGCGCCCGTCACGCCCCTGCCCGTGCAGCCCTCGAATCCGACGCCCGCGCAGACCACTTCGGACTCTCCAAGGCACTCGCAGCCCGACGCGCGCACGCAGACGAACGCGCACACGCCCGCGCAACAGACCTACGCCCACGCGCAACAGACATACCCTCACGCGCCCGCACAACAGACGCACGACGGCGGCGCGCGTCGCAAGCGTTCGCGCGCGCCGCTTGTCATCGGCGTGCTTGCCGTGCTGCTCGTCGGCGCGGCCGCGCTCGCCTTCGCGGGCTACCTCTTTATGCGCGGCGCGAAGAAGCCCGCGGTGGTCAACTCAAGGCCGACGCTCCCGCCGACAAACGCCAACGCCAACGCGAGTCCGAGTCCCACGCCCGCGACCATCGTCGTCTCGGAACAGATGCAGCGCGCCGAGCAGAAGATAGTCGCGGGCACGGCGCTCAAGGGCGAAGACCTCAAGGGGCTCACTCAGCAGCAGCTTCGGCTGCTCCGCAACGCCGTCTTCGCGCGCTACGGACGCATCTTCGACGCGGGCGAGCTTCAGCAGTACTTCCAGACCCGCCCTTGGTATCGCGCGCGCAGGGACTTCAACGAGCGCTCGCTCAACGCCACGGACCGCGCCAACGCAGACCTCGTCAAAGCCTTCGAGGATAACAACGGCGCGCCGCCCGACGTTGACGCCTCGCAGGTGAGCAAGGATGTCGCCGAGGCGCTCGACGCGTGGGCCGACTCGACGCGCGAGCGCGACCTCAATGCACACTCTCGCGCGTACGCCGACACGCTCGAACTCTTCTACAAGAAGACGAATGTGCCCGCGTCGCAGGTGCTCACCGAGCGCGCGCGTGCCTTCAAGCGCTACGACTCGATGGACGTGAAGATAGATAACGTCGAGGTCGAGCCGGACGCCTCGGGCCGACGCGCCACCGCCACCTTCGACAAGTCGTGGGAGTTCTCCGCCTCCGACAAGACCTCGACCGGCCGCGTCCGCCAGCAGCTCACCTTCGTCAAACAGGGTGACCGCTGGCTCATCACCGGCGAGCGCGACCTGCAAGTCTACGAGACCGGAAGTGAAGAGTATTGAAGAGGTGATGAGTGATGAGTGATAAGTGATAAGTGATAAGAAAGACACGCACGCTGTATTTTCTCATCACTCATCACTCATCACTTATCACTCTTTCCGATATGCGTTTAATCGTTACAGAGAAGCCTTCGATGGGGCGCGACGTGGCGGCGGCTTTGGGGGCGTCGCGGCGGGGCGAGGGTTTCATGTCGGGGGCGGAGGAGATTGTGACGTGGTGCGTCGGCCATCTCGTAGAGCTTGACGACCCCGAAGGCTACGACGAGCGTTTGCAGCGCTGGCGTCTCGAAGACCTGCCCATCCTGCCCGACGACTTTCGGTATCACGCGCAGGATCGCACGCTCGACCAGTTCAACGTCATCAAGACGCTGTTGGGGCGCGAGGACGTGACTTCAGTCGTCAACGCGGCCGACGCGGGGCGCGAGGGCGAGCTTATATTCGACCTCGTCTACATGCTCGCGGGCTGCCGAAAGCCCGTCGAGCGCCTCTGGATTTCGTCGCTCACGCGCGAGGCGATTCTCGAAGGCTTCCGAAACTTAAAGCCCGCCGAAGAGTACAGAGGGCTTCGCGACTCCGCGCACTCGCGGCAGCGCGCCGACTGGCTCGTCGGAATAAACGCCACGCGCGCGCAGACCCTTCGCGCGCGGCGCGCGGGCCATCAGGGCGTCTACTCGCTCGGCCGCGTGCAGACGCCGACGCTCGCGCTCATCGTCGAGCGCGACGCGGAGATTACGAACTTCGTCCCCAGAGACTACTTCGAGGTCGTCGCGAACTTCCGCGCGCCGGGAGGCGAGTACGCGGGCCGCTGGTTCGGCAAGCAGGGAAGCCGCTTCGACAAGAAGGAAGACGCAGAGGCAATCGCGCGTAAAGTCGAAGGCAAGCTCGGCGCGGTGGGGAGCGTCGAGAAGAAGGCCGCGCGCGAGAAGCCTCCGCTTCTGCACGATCTCACATCCTTGCAGCGCGCCGCGAACGTGCGCTACGGCTTCACGGCCGCGCGCACGCTCGAACTCACGCAGGCGCTCTACGAGAAGAAGTTCGTCACCTACCCGCGCACGTCTTCACGCCACCTGTCGAAAGCGGTCGCTGAAGAGATAGAGGCGCACGTGCGCGCGGCGAGCGTCGGCCCTTACGTCCCCTTCATCGAGAAGATTCTCGCGGGCGGAAAGCCCCGGCTCACCTCGCGACACGTTGACGACAAGAAGGTGACAGACCACCACGCGGTCATCCCGACCAAGCAGCAGATAAACGCCGCCGCGCTCTCGCCCGACGAGAAGAGAATTTATGACCTCGTCGCGCGACGCTTCCTCGCCGCCTTCTTCCCCGACGCGGAACTCGAACGCACGACCGTCGTCACCGAAGCCGAGGGCGAGAAGTTCATCACGCGCGGCACGGTCGTGCTCAAGCAGGGCTGGCGCGAGGTCGAGCCGCCATCGCGCGAAGCACGTCGCGCGAATGCTGAAGAGTCGAAGGACTCGGGCGGCGACGCGAAGAAGATAAACGATGACGAGGACGAGGAGGGTCTCGAACTCCCGCCTCTGAAGGCCGACGACCCGGCCGAAGTTTTGAAGGCCGAGGCGGTCGCGCGCAAGACCAAAGCGCCGCCGCGCTACACGGAGTCGAGCCTCTTGGGAGCGATGGAGACGGCGGGCAAGAAGGTCGAGGACGACGAGCTTCGTCTCGCGATGAGGGACGCGGGACTCGGCACGCCCGCGACGCGGGCCGCGATCATCGAGACGCTACTGAAGCGCGAATATGTCGTGCGCGAGAAGAAGGCGCTCGTCGCGACGGCGAAGGGCGCGGCCTTGATAAAGATGTTGCCGTCGCCTCTGTTGAAGTCCGCCGAGTTGACCGGCCGTTGGGAGCAGAAGCTCTCGCGCATGGCGCGGCGAGAGTACGAGCCCGGCGCATTCATGGCGGAGGTTCGCTCGATGGTCTCCGAGTTGGTCGCGCAGATTGCGGGCTCGGAGATCGAGCGCGCCGCCGCGTCGGAAGGTCAGGCGCGGGCGGTGCCGCGTCCCGAAGGCGCGCGGGACTGCCCGAAGTGTAAGGCCGAAGGTCGCGAGGGTTTTATAGTCGAGCGTGAGGGCGCGTCGGGCAAGTTCCTTGTCTGTTCACTCGGTAAGGATGCGTGCGGATTTTTGAGCGACGCGCCGAAGAACGCGAAGCAGCGGAAGGCGCTCGCGGAGACGAAGTGTCAAGCGTGCGGCGGCGCGATGCGCCTGCGCCTGCCGAAGGAGAAGGGCAAGCACGCCTTCCTCTCCTGCCTTCGCTATCCCGAATGCCGAGGCGCGCGCTGGTTCGACGACAACGGCGCGCTCGAAGAGCCCCGAGCAGCGCCCGAGACCGGCCCGCCCTGCGCCCTCTGCGAGACGCCGATGCTCAAACGCGGCCCCGCCTCGTCCGGCAACTACTTCTGGTCTTGCCCGCGCTGGCGCAGCGACGGCACGGGCTGCAACGCCAAGCCCGTCTGGATAAACGAGCGCGCGGTCTGAGAGCGATTCGCGCCTTGGTAATGTCGTTCGCGGGCGCGGGAACGTCGTTCCGAGCAGTGGGAATGCCATTCCACCCATCAGGAACATCGTTCCGAGCTTTGGGAACAACGTTCCCGCGACCCGAAATAACGTACGCACGCGTCGGAACGACATTCCGGCGGGTGAGAACGCCGTTCCCACAGATGCGCACGCCGTTCTCACCCGTGCGCGCGGCGTGCGCATGGATGCGCGGAGCGTTCTCACGCGTCCGCGCGGCAAAATAAGTGTTGATTAAAACGAGCGCAATCGGCTAATGTCGAAGATGCGGGTCGTTCTCTTCAGGCAGCCCCGCGAAGTTAAGTCCGAACCTTCACACGCCGCACGTTCAAGTCCCGCCCGCCGCCCCGGAAGGAGTTTCAAACCAGACGCCATGATCGAACCCGGCACCCTGCTACAGAACCGCTACCGCGTGGCCCGACAGATAGGCTTAGGCGGCATGGGCGCGGTCTACGTCGCGACGGACGAGCGCTTTGACAGCACGGTCGCCATCAAGCAGACCTTCTTCTTCGACGACCCGACCCTGCGCAAGGCTTTCGAGCGCGAGGCCATACTGCTCAACCACCTGCGCCACCCCGCGCTCCCGAAGGTGAGCGACCACTTCGTCGAGGCCGAGGGGCAGTTCCTCGTGATGGAGTACATAGAGGGCTCGGACTTCGGCTCGCTCCTCAAGGCGCGCGGCGGCTGGTTCCCCGTCGCGGACGTTCTGGCCTGGGCCGACGAGCTGCTCGACGCGCTCGAATATCTGCACACGCAACAGCCGCCGGTCGTACACCGCGACATCAAACCGCAGAACATCAAGCGGACTGAGCGTGGCCGAATCGTGCTGCTCGACTTCGGGCTCGCGAAGGGGACTCCGTCACGCCCGAACGCGAGCGTGACGGGCAGCGTCCTCGGCTACTCGCCGCACTACGCGCCGCTCGAACAGGTGCAGGGCACGGGCACAGACCCTTGCAGCGACATCTACTCTTTGGGCGCGACGCTCTATCACCTTCTGACGGGCGAGCCGCCGGTTGACGCGCTGACGCGGGCCACGGCCGTCGTCAACAACGAGGCAGACCCTCTGCGACCCACGCACGTCGTGCGGCCACAGATTCCCGTCGCGTTAAGCCGTGTCATACGGCGCGCGATGTCGCAGAAGGCCGCGCTCCGCCCGAAGTCTGCCGCCGAGATGCGCGAGTTGCTGCGCGAGGCGGCGTGCGTGGGCGCAAACGCTTCGCACGCGAACGCGCCCCTCGCGCGCGCGCAAAACCCTAACGGCGACGGGACTCTCGTGGAGACGCAGACGGGGGCGGAGGCCGCTCGTGCGGCGCAGTCTTTCGGCGAGACCACGCTCGACGCCAGACCTCCCGGCGCGCGCCCTTCTTCCACGACTCACGTCCGTTCAAACTTCGACACGACGCCGGAGCCGCGTTCGTTCGGCTCGACGGCGAAGCTGCTCGTCGCCGCGGCCGTGGTGGTCGTCTGCGCCGCCGTCTCCTTCCCGCTCCTGCGTGGCGCAGGCAAGCCGAACGTCCCGGCGGTCTCTGACTCCGGCCTCCCGGCGCATGCCGTCGAGTCGCCCTCGGGCACTCAGACCGACGCGAACGGCGCGCGGCAGCCGGGCGACGCGGGCGCGAGTCTCAACACCTCCGACGCCGCGGGGCACGCGCAGACCTCCGCCCCGACGTACACGACTGCCGCGCCTTCGTCTGAGACGCAGCCGTCGTCGGGCGCGGGCGTCGCGGACGCGTTCGGCGGCGGAAGCAGCGCGGGCGCGGCCAACGCCCCGACGCCCGCCTCCTCGCCGACCGAGAACAGAGCGCCCATCGTCATCGTAGTCAACCCGACCCCTGCACCGGCCGCGGCACCGTCCACGTCCGCCGAGGACGCGCGACGTGCGGAGGACGCGCGACGTGCTGAAGACGCCCGGCGTGCTGAAGACGCCCGGCGTGCTGAAGAGATGCGCCGCGCCGAGGATGAGCGACGCAGGCAGCAGGCGGGGCCGCCGCCGCCACCCTACGGCGGGCCGCCACCGCCGCCGCCCGGAGGCGGCCCGCCGCCGCCGCCGCGCCGCCCGCCGTTTTAGAGACATTCAAGCTTAGAGACATTCAAGCTTAGAGACATTCAAGAGAGCGCGGCCTTCATCAACGTTTGATGAAGGCCGCGCTCTCTTGAAGGTCTTAACTTCTGCTTCTTACTTTTGGGTCGGCGTCAAAGCGTCATGGGTTGACGGCCGCGTGGAGCGAGCGCCAAGACTGGTGGAGCAGCTCGTCAATGCGCCGCCAGTCCTCTTCGGTGACGCCGCCCTGCTCGGCCTCTCGGTCGCGTATCTCCATCGCTTCGGCGCGGAGACGCGCGTGCTCCATGAGTTTGTCGGCGGGGACGCGGTAGAGTTCGGCTTCGAGTTCCGCGAGCGCGCGTTCGAGGTCGCCCGGCGCGTGTGCCCGTCGCTCTCGGTGGACTATCCACCATTCGAGTTCGAGTCGCGCGGCGCGCTCGGGGTCGAAGTCCGTGTCGGAGACGGAGCGGATCGAGTTGTAGAAGCTGACGAGGTCGGGCAGCGCGCGTTCGTAGTCGGCGCGCGAGTGTCCGTCCTTGAAGACGAAGGCGGCTTTAGCGGCGCGGTATGCGACCGAGTTCGAGCGCCAGAAGGGAAGGCGATACTGCGTCCGCAGGAGTTCGCTCAACTGCGCGAAGAGTCGCGCGCGCTGTCGAGAATAGTATGAGCGCCACATCGCCGTGTCGAGACGCGCGACCTCGTCCGCGTCGAAGTCGCGCAAGGAGGTGCGGCTCGAAGAGTATAGGTCGTAGGCCACCCACGCCGAGAGAAGGAGGATGAGAGCGGCGCTGAACTTTATCAAGCGCCTGCCGCGTCCCGGCCGCCGCGTCTGTGCGACCGGGCTCATCTTTGTCGTCATCATCTTATTTTCAACCTCAACGGCATAACGCGCCGCAACAGAACCGCGAGCGGTAGCGAGCGGGTAGCGAGCTTCAACAGGCACGCCTTCATCAAAGCTTGATACCCGCTCGCTACCGCTCGCGGTTCTGTTTCACGCGCCATAGCTCGAAGCTCTCGTTATCGAATCCCTTCAACTGCGCCTCGTGCGTCTCGGCCACGAGGCCGGAGGCCGCGTCTTCGAGCAGCGCGACGACTTCGGGGTCGTTACGCACGTCGGAAGTTATGACGCAGTCGGTGCCCGCCGAGAGCGGTTCGAGGCGCGCGGCGATGTTGACGTTCGAGCCGAAGTAGTCGAGGCGGCCGTCGAGCGTGACGGCGATGCAGGGGCCCGCGTGCAGTCCCGCTTTGAGGATGAACGGGCGCACGCCTTCGGGCGGCGAGGCGAGTGCTCCTTGTGCGCGCATGATTGCGCGCAGCGCGGGCGCGGGGCGCGGGAAGACGGCCATGATCGCGTCGCCTAGCGTCTTCACGATTGCGCCGCCCTCAAGCGTTATAGCTTCGCGCAGCACGTCGAAGTGATTCATCACAGCGCCGAAGGCGACGGCGTCGCCAATCTCTCGGTAGAGGCGCGTCGAGTTGCGCAGGTCTGTGAAGAGGACGGCCATCTGCCCGACGTTGATTCGGTCGCCGGGCCGCAGCGCCTCGGTCGCGAAGAGGTCTCGGAAGAGTTGGAGCGCCGTGACTTCGGCGGCGGTCGCGGCCTGATCGCCCCAAGCGGTGCGTTCGAGTATGAAGACCTGCGCCTCGTCGGTCGCGTTCTCGAACGTGAGCGTCGGTCGCGTGCCCACGCGCGGCTCGTCTTCGGGCCATGCCCCGCCTTCGGCGCGGAGCGTCAGGGGGTCGCGCGCGTCCGACGTGACGAGGATGAAGCGGCCGCCCGCGAGCGCCTGTGTGCGCAGGCGGTGTCGGCCCTCTTCGAGTTCGGGCGAGATTGTGCGGCGCTCGCCGGGCGCGAGCGGCTGCTGCACGACTACGTGCGGCGTGACCTGCGGGCCGCCGACGCAGAAGGCGCGCGCCGAGACGCTGCGCACGGCTGCGTTCGGGCGGAAGACGACCTCGACCGAACGGTCGAAGGCGACGGTGAAGTCTATACGGCAGCTATCGCAGTGCTGGTCTGAGCGCACGTCTCGCAGCGCCGTCGCGGACTGCTGCGGCCCGCGGCAGAGCGGGCAGAGGAGTTCCCAACGCAGGTCTAACAGCCCCGCGCGCGTCGCGCGAAGGAATAGCTGCAATACGTCTCGACGCGAGACTCCCCAAGCGTCGGCGAGCGCGTAAGGCCGCATGCGCGCGAGCGTGAGTTCGTCGCCCTCTTCGATGGTCTCCGCGAGAAGGGAGACGAGCGTTGAAGGCGAGCCTTCGTCAATCAACTTTCGTCTGAGTGTCGAGAGGAGCGCGGCGGCGGAGGCGTCGAGCTTCGAGCGCGAGGCGTCGAGTCCTTCGCATCGCGCGGCGGCGAGCGCGAGTTCGTCGTAGCGACGGAAGACCGCGGCGAATTTGCGCGCGCTGATGCGTCCGATCTGCAAGGGTATGACCGCGCGCCCGAGCGGCCCGCGCGCACGCGCCCAGACCTTATAGACGAGCCGCGTGCCGCCGCCTTCGCGCTCCGTGAGTTCGGCGGTGACGCGCATCTCCGCGACCGGGCCGGAGGTGTAGCGGCGCACGACTCCGAAGCGCAAGGGGCGTATCCACTCGAACGGCTCCTCGTCCCAGACGACTCCGATGCCGAACTTCGAGAGTCGAAGCCGCCGCCGCCCGCGCTCGTCCGAAGGGCCGAGCTGTTCGACGAAGGGCACTCCCGCGTCGCGGTTGAAGCGGTTCGTGTCGGCGACGAAGGGCCAGAGCGCCCGCGGGCTCGCGCGCAGCTCATACTCCCAACGGTAGTGAAACTCTCTCTCTTTCACGACGGATTTTTTAACCGGGACGGTCGCGGACACGCCCGCGCTCGCACGTGCGCCTCGGAAGAGACGACCGAGCGGCGCGCGCTTCGGAGCGTGCGCCGTATTGTTCCCGCGTTCGCGCGGCGAGTCAACGACATTCTCATTCACGCCAGTCTCTACGCGGCCGCGCGGCGCGGCGGATTTTTAGTCGCGGTGGTGCGGAAGAAAAGTCCGCACGCCGATTGGCGAGAAAAGTTGATGACAGAGAGCGCGTTGTTTGTTACGTTGTGGGCGCTGTGCTAGATCAAGGCAGTTAAGGAGAAAAGGGAAATGGCAACAAAGAAGTCATCGAAGAAGTCGTCGAAGAAGTCGTCGAAGAAGTCCGGCGGCAAGAAGGGCGGCGCTAAGAAGTCCGGCTCGACGAAGTCGGCGGGCAAGGCCAGCGCTAAGAAGGGCGGAGCCAAGCAAAGCTCGGCTAGTAAAGGCGGGTCGAAGGGCGGCGCTAAGAAGGGCGGCGCGAAGTCGGCCGGCGGCAGCAAAGGCGGAGCAAAGAAGGGCGGCTCCAAGAAGGGCAGTGCCAAGAAGGGCGGCGGCAAGAAGGGCGGCGGTAAGAGCACCGCGAGTGCGATTCTCGATCAGGCCAAGCAGGTCGCGGGCGACATACTGTTAGGCGCTGGCGTCGGCGCGCTCGTGGGCGCGGTCAAGGGCGGCGTCGGGCAGATAGAGGACAAGGCCGACCAACTCGAAGCGAGCGCCGAGGGCGTGACCGGCCCCGGCGGCCAGAAGGGCTCCGACGTGGGCGGCGGCGGCGGCGGCAAGGGCGGCTCCAAAAAGGGCGGCGGCAAGTAAGCCGGAAACGATGAACGCGGAATGATGAATGATGAGTGATGAGAGGCAACGTCCTTAACATTCATCGCTCATCATTCCGCGTTCATCACTCCGCGTTCATCACTCCATCATTCTCCACGCGAATCTTTCCGGCGCTTGAAGAAGAGCGCGGTCGGCGTGCCGCCCGGCCCCGGCCTGATTTCGAGCGGCCCCTCGCCCACCATATCCCATCCATCCTCGCCGAGCTTCGCGACGGCCTTCGCGAACGCGTTACCCGTCGGCCCCGCCTTCACGTCCTCTGTCCTGACGCCCTCGCCCTTAAAGTAGGCAATCCAGTAGATGCCGCCCTGCAACGAGCCTACGTACTGCGCCTTCACGACCGCGCAATACTCCCACTGCAAGTCGGAGGCGTCTGCGCGCGGCCCCGCAGCGGCGTGCGTCGAAGGCTCGCCGCGCAGCGCGTGGCCAGCGAGACCGGCGGCCAGCGCGAGCACGATTGTCGGAAGAAGATGTTTTCCTCTCATACTTAAACAGACTCCCGCGCGAACACGAACACGAGCGTCCGCGACTTTAAAGAGCAAGCGCGCTCCAGTCTCTGTTTAGGCGAGGCCCGCGAG
>JBJMGR010000019.1:0-11095 GCA_045807805.1 Pyrinomonadaceae bacterium
CACCACCAGGGCCGAGGCCAGGATGGCGCTGTGGAAGATCCACTCCGGCGGCAGGCCCAGGCGCGCGAAGGGCGCGTCGAACACGTGCAGCGCCTGGATCAGCTTGGCGAGCGCGTACATCGAGACGCCGGAGGAGATCACGGTCATGGTGGCGAAGCTGATCGCGTTCAGGCCCCGGGTCTTCTCGTCGAAGCGGAGCCGGAGGTACTCGGGGACGGAGCGGGCGCGCGAGCCGTAATAGAAGGGCATCATGAAGATGCCGACGAAGATCATCGCCGGAATCGCGCCAATCCAGTAGAAGTGGCTCGTGGCGATGCCGTACTTCGCGCCCGAAGCCCCCATCCCTATCACCTCCTGCGCGCCGAGGTTTGCGGAGATGAAGGCGAGGCCCGTTATCCACGCAGGGATAGAGCGGCCCGAGAGGAAGAAGTCCGTACTCGTTTTCATGTAGCGCTTGAGCGCGAACCCGATGCCTAAGACGAAGATGAAGTAGACCACCATCACCGCGTAGTCTATCCAGATGAGACTCGTGGCACGTGTCATTTGCGAACCCCCGATTAAGTTTTAAGGAGACGAGACCGGAGCAGCTTGCAATTAATTGCAGGTCGGTACCGCCCGCGCTAGCGGGTGGGTCTCAAGCTACGACACACTCGCCCTTGCCGGAGCGCTCAACCCCCGCTATCGCGGATGGCACTGACCTGTCAGCGATAACTAGCGCGCCGTAACTATCCTGACTTCGCGCTCGCCCGCGCGCGCGCCGAAGCTCGACGCGGGCACGCGCAGGAGATTGCGGGTGTAGGAGAAGGCGGACGCGGGCAGCGCGCGTCCGTCAACTTCGACCCTCAAAGGAGCGCTCTCCATCCACGCCCCGAACTCCCCCGCCTCGCGCAGCCGAACCAAGACGCTTCGCCGTGCCGATTTTACGGACACGACCCCCGCCGGACTCAGGTACTTGTCGAGCAGCCCGAAGACTGCAACGTCCTTCTCGACGGGCACGAGCGTGAACAGGTCGAAGCCGAACTCGCCCATGTCCAGTCTGTACGCATGACTGTTGCCGTGTTCGAGCAGGGTGGCGTGCTGGTCGTTAAAACTGTAGACCGCCACGCCCGACCCGGACTCCACGGCGGAAACCCCGGCGTCGTCCGCCCCGACCATTCCTACGAGCCAGCGCGCCCCCTTGTTGACGTTGAAGGCCGCGACGACGCCCGCGCCGTAGCCCTGACGCGTGACGCGCGCGAAGATTTTGAGCGGGACGGGTTCAAGCGAAGGGTCTGTTAAGAGTAGATCGCGCGTCACCCGCGCGGGCTCGTCGGCCATGAGCAGGCGGCCGTCGGAGAAGGCGAGGCGGCGCAGAATCTCCGGGCACTCCTTGCCCGCCTCGTCTGTGAAGTAGACGGGGCCGCCGCTCAGTGCGCGCGCGACGGCGTGAAACTCGGCCGCGGAGTCGTGCGACTGGAACATATCCCAGTCGGGGTATGCGAAGTTAGAGAGCCAGAAGGCGTTGTAAGCGTTCTGGTAGACGTGCTCTTTCGGGTTCTGACTTAGCTCGGGCTGGTAGTCGTCGCTGTTGCGCGCGACGTTCGAGTCGCGCCAGTTGAAGACGTTCTCCAGAGACATCTCCATGCAGTTGATAACGCCTACGGGCGCGCGCTCGCCCGAGACGTTGACGTGCTCGGGCTCGCCGAAGAACTTCGACGCAGACTGCTGAAGGTTCCGCTGCGCGCCGCCTCCCGAATCGAAGAGGGGCATCAGCCCGTCCGTGAACTTGATGTTGTTACCCTGCCCGTCCACCTTCACGAAGTCGTAGCCCCAACCTTTCAGCTTCGCGTACCAGTCCTCGTAGAAGCTCTGCCCACGCCCTTCGCGCGGGTCGGGTAGAAGTTTCCCTTCGAGCCCCTTGAACAACTTCTGCCCGCGTGCCGCTTCGGAACCTTCCTCGACGCCGTTCCAGTAGCCCTGGAAGGTGTGCCACACGCCTACGTGCGGAACTCTATACTCGTCGCGCAGGCGGCGCGCGAGTGCGCCCATCCCGCCGGGGAACTTCGACGTGTCAGCGTCGAACGCGGTCAACTTCTGCTCTCTAACGGAGAGCCAGCCGTCGTCCACGAGCACGAAGCCTAACGGAATCTTCTTCTCGCGCATCGAGCGGACGCTCGCCAGAATCTTGTCGGCCGTCACCTTATTACCGTAAGCGTTCCACGAGCACCAGCCGAGCGAGCGGAAGACTTCGGGGTAGCCCTTCTGCCAGCGCAGACGCCCGTACTGTCCCGTGGCCGCGAACGCCGTCTCGTAGGCCGCGCGCGGCAGCTCGTAAGGGTCTTGGCCCGAAGCGTATGCGAAGAGCGGGACGCGACGCGGCGCGAGCGTCGCGTCGTAGCTCGACGCGGCGACGCGGAACTCGAAGCGCCAGTCTATCTCCGAGACGCCGACCTCGCCCACCATCCCGCCGCCCGCGAGCGGGACGAGCAGGTGATAGTCCGGCCCTTCGGTCTGCCGCCAGAGCATGAGCTGGTTGGCGGGGCCGAGCAGACGATAGTCGGAGAAGAAGACGGGCGAAGTCCAGTAGAGCTTGAAGCGCTTGATTGCCATCCCGCGTGCGAAGCGGTCGAGGCTCGTGACGAGTTGCACGCCCTCGCGCGGCGCGAGCGGCGGGCCTTCGTAGTCAAGCGACGCGACGAGTACGTTCGTGCCCGCGTAGCGACGCAGTTCGAGCACGGCGCTCAAACCTTTATGGCCTTCGCCCGCCTGTGCGGGCTTGAGACGGTAGCGCAGGCGCTCGAACTCGCCCGACTCGTCCCGCGCCGTCTCGCGCCCCGCCTCTTCGAGTGTGCCCGCGAGCGCCGTGCCGTCCGCGAGGCGCAGTCGGAGTCGGTTGATTGAGAGAACAAGACCCTCGGGCGTCTCTATCTGTAGAGCGCCTCTGACGAGCGAGACGGTCGGCGGCGCGGCCTCTGCCTCGATACGACAGACGCACGACACGGTAAGAAGAAGAAGGGACAAGGGCAGGGCGCGCTTGAATGTCATTTGCTCATGCTTTACACATTGGCGCGCGCCGTTGTCAAGCATTATGGCAGTTTGTGGTTGATTGGATGTGAAGCGGTAATTAACCAACGCAGACACGGAGAGACCGCTTGATGCTTTTAGCTGTGCCTCCGTGTCTGCGTTGGTTGATCCTCAAACATCTACACTCAACCGCAAACCGCAATAGAGATCGACGCGCGGCGTTCGACTACTTCTCCATGCCTTCGGGGAAGGAGGGCGGGGCGGCGGAAGGCTTGCTCGCCCAACGCTCATTCGGCGTCGGGCCGAGCGTGAACTGTAGAGTGCCTCCGCCCGCGATTGCCTCGTACGGTAGCCAGGTGCTCTCGTACGGGCTTCCGTTCAGTCGAAGCTCCTGCACGTACGGCGTCGAGGCCGAAGCGCCGCGGCCACGAATCTTCAAGACCCTTCCGCCCTTTAAACGCACGTCAATCTCCGGGAAGAGCGGGCTGTTAACCGAGAAGCCCCCGACGCCGGGGATGGTCGGGTAGAGCCCTACGGCCGCGAAGACTATCCACGAAGACGTAGCGCCGAGGTCGTCGTTGCCGGGAATGCCGGATGGTTCCGGCTTGAACAACTCCGTCAGCACGCGGCGCGTTATCCTTTGCGTCTTCCACGGCGCGCCGACGTAGTTGTAGACCCACGGCACGGGGAAGACGGGCTCGTTGCCGATGAAGAAGAAGGGTCGGTCGGGGCCCGCGTTGAACTCCGTGAAGAAGCTGTCGAGCCGCTTGATGACCGCGTCGTCGCCGCCGATGCGGTCTATCACAGCGCGCAGGTTGTGCGGAATCATCCATGTGTACTGCGTCGCGTTCCCCTCGACGTAAGACTTGTGGCTCTCGGGCCGCCACGGCAACTCGGGCTTGTAGAGCATCGCCTTGAAGTCGAAGCCGGGGAGCCATGAGCCGTCGGCCCAGCGCCCGCGTATGTAACGATTCTCGGGGTCGAAGAGGCGCGTCCACCACTGCGCGCGCCGCATCATCTCGTCGTGAGTCTTCGCATCGCCGTGCGCGAGTGCGAAGCGCGCGAGAGCGAAGTCCGCGGTCTCGTATTCGAGCGCGACCGAGGGCGAGCCGCGCAGGCCCTTCTGCTCCATCGGTATGTAGCCGTACTTGAGGAAGTCCGCCAGCCCCGGCCGCTCCGGATATGACTTCGACTTAACCTCGGGGTCGGTCGCGCCCCGAATCATCGCGCGGAGCGCCGCGCGCGTGTCGAAGTCGCGCGCGCCGAAGGCGTATGTGCTCGCGATGATGGGCACGGACGGGTCGCCGTACATCGCGCCGCTCTCGTCGCCCGCGACGGGCCAGATGGGAAGCCCTCCGCCCTGCGCGGCGTCGTTGACGAGCGACTGAGCCATGTCGCTCGCCTCTTTGGGAAAGAGCCACGCGAGCAGAGGCGACTCCGAGCGGTAGATGTCCCAGCCCGAGAAGTTCGTGTACTGCGCGTGTTCGCGCGACCAGTGAACCTGGTCGTCGAAGCCGCTGTACTCGCCGTTGGTGTCGCTAAAAATATTCGGGTGAAGCAGCGTGTGATAGAGCGCCGTGTAGAAGACCCGGCGTTCGGCTTCGCGGCCGCCGCGCACGGTCATGCGGCCGAGCGCGTCCTCCCAACGCGCGTCCGCGCGCGCCCGAACCGAGTCGAAGTCCCAACTGGGATTCTCCGCCGCGAGGTTCAGACGCGCGTTGCGCTCGCTCACGTAGGAGAGGCCGACTCTGACCTGCACCTTCGTCTCGTTCGTCGTGTCGAACGAGACGAACGCGCCGGTCTTCGCGCCCTCGATGTCCAGCATGTTTCCGTAGAGTTCGTCGCCCCTCCAGACGCCGAACGACTTGAAGGGGCGGTCGAACTCGGCCGCGAAGTAGAGCTTGTACTTGTTGCGCGCGCCGCAGAATTCTCCGCTCTCGACGTAACCGGAGAGCGACTGCCTGCCGACGAACTGGACGAAGGCGTCCGACACGCCGTTGGCGTTACGGCCGACGTTGACGAGCAGCGTCGCGTCGCTGCCCTTCGGGTAGGTGAAGACCGCGTGGCCCGTGCGCTCTGTGACCGTGAGCGCGACATCGATCCCCGTGTCGAGCGCGACTTCGTAGAAGCCGGGCGCGGCCTTCTCCCGTGAGTGCGAGAACTTCGAGAGGTACGCGTCGGGCGATGCGGCGGGCGAGGCCACAACGTCGCCGACGAAGGGCATGAAGGGCACGTCGCCGAAGACGGGGCAGCCCGGCCCGCTCAGGTGCGTGAGGCTGAATCCGCGTATGCGTTCGTCCGCGTAAAGATAGCTCCCTCGCTCGTCCTTGCCGAAGCCCTTCTCCGTGTCCGGGCTCCACTGAATCATGCCGAAGGGCAGCGCCGCGCCGGGAAACGTGTTGCCGCTCCCGTTCCCGCCGAGATAGTCGGGCAAGGGCGAGTTCGCGGTGCCTATGAGAGCGTTGACGTAGCGCGTAAGGTCTGCGGCGCGTGCCGACGCGGTCTGCTTCGCGCCGCGTCCGCGTGACGCACGAGTCTGCGCGCAGACCGTCGGCGCGAAGGATAAGAGCAGAGCTAAGAGGGCGGAAAGATTCTTCTTAAGCATTGACTTCCGTATCGCCGCTTGAATGTTATCTGCCAGGCGTCGCGTAGCGCGGAGGACGAAGCGATGCGGCGCTCGCGGGGTCACGCGGGGCTTTGCTGAGCCACGCGCGCGCGAGGGCGCGTATGGCTTCAACGTCACGACCCCCGACGCCCATGAGCGAGTAGAAGTCGCGGCGCTCGGTCGCCTCGTTCGGCATGCTCCAAAGGTCTAGGCCGAAGGGCGCGAAGTGGCTCGGATATTTTTTGTATGACTCGTCGTCCGTGTCGTGCGCCTGACTGTTGAGCCAGCCGACGGGCCAGTGATCCCACGTCAGGCTTCGCCATCCCCAACCGCCCGTCGCCTTGTCCGAGTGCTCTTTGAGCCGCGTCGTCCCCGCGGGGAAGCCCGACGCATCGCCGATGACGAAGAAGGGCGAGCCGTCTTGAAAGGGGATAACGCCCGCGAACCCTCGCGCGTCGTCCAACTTCTTCCACGGCGAGCCAGTTCGGCGCGAGGTGCTGTTGAAGGGCTTGTTGGGCTTGGGCTGCGACTTCCAGTAGATGTCCGCGCGCGCGCGGGAGAATGTGTCTAGCCCGACGAAGGCGTGGCTCTCGCCCGTCTTCGGCTCACGCTCAAGTACGTCGAACCAGAGCTTGCCGACAGGGCTCATGGCTATCAACTCAATCGGCTCGCGCGCGTAGCCGCGCGCATCACCGGGCATCAGAGACTCGTAGCTCTGCCGACGCACGACGAGCCCGTTGGGGAAGGCCCAGAAGTCTTCCGTGCCTCGGAATCCGGCAGCGCCCGACTCCATGTTGACGCCCGTGTAAGTCCAGCGTAACCACACGCGGCGCGGGCCGGACTCGATCACTTCGACGAAGCTGTTGCGCTCCTCGCGGCCGTGCTCGTTGAAAAGCTCCGCCCAACCGTCGTTCCCCTCGAAGAACTGGTAGGAGAGCGCGACGCCCGAAGGCAGCTCGAACCAGGGGCAGTAGCTCGCCTCGTGCGAGAAGACGAAGCGGTACGGAAAATCTTTCCAGTAGACGACGAAAGCCTTCCGCGGGTTGATGTCCGCGTGCGGCGGCGACTTGAACTCTCCCTGATAGTTTCCGAAGACGTAGTCCGACACTTCGGCGACCGACACGCCCGCCGTCTTCAACGTCTTCAACTCCGACATGGGAACGGGCGCGGCGCGGCGGAAGGATGACTCGGATGCGACCTGCGCCGCGCCGCGTGACGCGTAGCAGAAGACAATCAAGACCGCCGCCGTAATCTTCATGGAGTAAGAGACCATGAGAAGAATGTCATCCCGCGAAAGCACGCCGAACAGTACCGCGAGCGGTAGCGAGCGGGTAGCGAGTTTCAACAGGCGTGCCTTCGTCGTAGCTTGATACCCGCTCGCTACCGCTCGCGGTTCTGATTTTATGGAATCTCTAACGTCTTGCCCGTCACCGTAAAACTGCCCGTGACGGCATCGGTCGTTGCCGCGTCCGCGTGGCCGTCGAAGCCGGGCTGCTTGCCGCCGATTGAGACGCGAAACTCGCCGGGCTCCAACAGGCGACGGCCGCGCTCGTCCACCATCGTCAAGTCTCTCGGCGTGAGCGTGAACGTGACGCGCCTACGCTCGCCCGGCTTGAGGTGGACTCTGCGCACGCCTTTGAGCGAGCGCACGGGCACGGGCGACGTGGCCGCTTCGTCCGTGACATATAGCTGCACGACCTCGTCGCCTTCGCGCGCGCCGACGTTGCGCACGTCAACGCTCAACTGCACGTTCTGTGTCGCCGTGTAACGCTTCGAGTTGAGCTTCAGGTTGTCGTACTTGAAGCGCGTGTAGCTGAGGCCGTAGCCGAACGGGTAGAGCGGCTCGCCGCGAAAGTATCGGTAGGTCTTGCCCTCCATTCGATAGTCCTGGAAGGGAGGGATTTGTTCGACGGACTTGTAGAAGGTTACGGGCAGGCGGCCCGCCGGGTTGTAGTCGCCGAAGAGTACGTCCGCGAGCGCAGTCCCTCCCTCTTCGCCGGGATACCAGGCTTCGACTATTGCCGCGACATTCGACTGCGCCCAGTTGACCGCGAGCGCGCTGCCGTTGATGAGCACGAGGACGACGGGCTTGCCCGTGGCGACGACCGCTTTGAGCAACTCTTCCTGCGCCTTGGGCATGTCGAGGTCTGTCCGGTCGCCGCCGCTGAAGCCCTTCACTTTCACGTCCATCTCCTCGCCTTCGAGAGAGGGCGCGAGGCCGAGGGCCATCACTACCACGTCCGACTCGCGCGCCTTGCGAAGCGCCTCTTCGCGGAGAGACTCGTTCAAATTCGGCGGCCCCCAGACGAGCTTCGCGGTGGCGTTGGCATAGTTGTCGTAATACTCGACGCGAATCTTATAAGCGCGCCCGCCCTCAAGCTCCACGGCCTTTGTAAAGGTCTTCGCGTTTCCGTCGTGCCAGTTCTCGACGAGCGGCTTATCGTCGAGAAGGACGCGCACGGCGTCGTCGGCGCGCGCGCCGAGTTGATAAGTGCCCGACGCGGGCGGCACGAAGTAACCCGTCCAACGCGCGGAGAATTTGTCGGTCGGAAGCTCGGGCACGGGCGCGTTCGTGTACCAGTCAAAGTTCACTTGCGCGTCGGTGCGCGTGGCGACGGGCGGGCCTTGCAGGTCTTTGTTGTCGAAGTATTCGGCCTTGAGGCCGTGCTCGCTCTTGTCGGCGGTCGTGTAGAAGGCCGAGGCGGGGACGGGCAGTACGGGGTCGCCCGTGAGCGTCGTGCCGAGCGCGTCGAGCACGCGCGTCTCGGGCGAGACCTTGCGGCGTATGCCTTCGAGCGGCGTCACCCATCGAGACGGGATGCCGTTGTAGTTCCCGAGCAGGACTTCGAGCGAGTCCGCGTTCGGGCCGATGACGGCGATTGTTTTTACGTCCTTCCTGAGCGGCAGCGTCTCCTTCTCGTTCTTGAGGAGCACGATGGATTCACGCGCGGCTCGTGCGGCAAGCTCGCGGTTGGCGGGCGAGTCGTTAACTTCTAAGGGTATGCGCGCGTAAGGGACTGACTCGGGCGGGTCGAACATGCCGAGGCGGAAGCGCGCCTCGAACAGGCGCTTGACGGCCGTGTCTATCTCGGCCTCCGCGATGAGCCCCTGCTTAACCGCCGCGGGAAGCGCGCGGTACTCGTAGCCGCACGTCAAGTCCGTCCCGCTCTTGACGGCGACCGCGACGCCCTCCTCCTCGGTCTTCCTGAAGTTGTGCTTCTTGTATATGTCGGCGACGGCGTCGCAGTCGGAGACGACGTAGCCCGAGAAGCCCCAAGCGCCGCGCAAGATTTCCTTGAGCATGCGCGGGCTCGCGCACAGAGGCTCGCCGTTGAGACGGTTGTAAGCGCACATGACCGAGCCCGCCTTGCCTTCGACAATCGTCGCGCGGAAGGCGGGCAGATACGTGTCCTGCAAATCTCTCTCGGGCGGGCGCACGTCGAAGGTGTGGCGAAGGGATTCGGGGCCGCTGTGGACTGCGTAGTGCTTCGGCGTCGCGATGGTCTTTAAGTACTTCGGGTCGTCGCCCTGCATGCCGCGTACGAAGGCGACGCCGAGGCGCGAGGTAAGGTATGGGTCTTCGCCGTAGGTCTCCTGCCCACGGCCCCATCGCGGGTCTCGGAAGATGTTTATGTTCGGCGACCAGAAGGTGAGCCCGTAGAAACGCTTTCGGAAGTCGCGGCGCACGGCGTCGTTGTACTTGGCGCGCGCCTCGTCGGAGATGGCCGTCGCGACCGCCTTGATCAAGTCTTCGTTCCAAGTCGCGCCGAGTCCGATTGCCTGCGGGAAGACGGTCGCGTTGCCCGCGTAGGCCACGCCGTGCAGAGCCTCGTTCCACCAGTCGTAGGCGGGGACGCCGAGACGCTCTATGCCTGTCGCCTTGTTCATCATCTGCGCGACCTTCTCTTCCAGGGTCATGCGCGAGACGAGGTCTTCGGCCCTGCGGCTGACGGGCAGACGCGGATTCAGGTAGTCCGGCGGCGCGTCGTTCTTTGCCGCCGTCTGCGCGCGCGCGGGAACGGCCGACAGGAGCATGGAGGAGAGGCAGAACGAGATGACGAGTTGGCGCATTGTTTGATTCATATAAAAGCGCGTCTTGTATTAACAGAACCGCGAACGGTAGTGAGCGGGTATCAAGCTCCGACGAAGGCGAGCCCGTTGTAACTCGCGACCCGCTCACTACCGTTCGCGGTTCTGACTCTCCAGAATCACGGCCTCGAAGGGCGCGAGGCTTATCTCGCCCGAGACGGTGGGGCGCGGCTTCGGCGCGGTCATGTTACTGAGCGCGATGTCGTATGCGAACGGGCCGGTGTGCGTCGGAGGCGGAAGCTTGAAGGCGCGGCTCTCGCCCGACATGTTGAGCACGACGATGACGGTCTGCCCCTGTGTGCTGCGCCGGTATGCGTAGACGTGCGGGTCGCCGCCGACCGTGGCGTAGTCGCCTTCGAGGAGCGCGGGCGTTCGGCGGCGGAGCGCGATTAGTTGACGGTAGAAGTTGAGTAACGAGGACGGGTCTTTATCTTCGGCGGCGACGTTGCGCTCCTTCGCGCTCGGCGGGACGGGGAGCCAGGGCTTTCCGGTCGTGAACCCGGCTTGCGCGGACGCGTCCCACTGCATCGGCGTGCGCTCGCCGTCGCGCCCCTTGTTGGCGGGCCAGTAGCGTCGGCCGACGGGGTCGCGCACCTCCTCGACGGTCTTCGGCTCGGTCGTCGTCATGCCTATCTCTTCGCCGTAGTAGAGAAAGGGCGAGCCGCGAAGCGTGAGCAGCATCGTCGCCGTGAGCTTCGCTATGTTGTCGTTGTGCGCCCCGTCGCCGTAGCGGTCGAAGTGGCGCGGGTTGTCGTGGTTCGACAGAACGTAGGTCGTCCAACGCCCTTCGAGAGCCTTCTCCGAAGCCTCTATGACGGAGCGGAACACCGAGGCGTCGAGGTGCGTGCGCGCGGGCTCCATGATGAGGAAGAAGTTGAAGGGCAGATGCACGCCGTTGTCCGTGGGGCCGTAGTAACGCATAAGCTCCTCCCACTTCGGCACGTACGCCTCGCCTATCAGAACGCTCTCGGGGTTCACGTGGTCGTTGAGGGCGCGAAGGCGCACCATCACGTCCTGCACTTCGGGCAGGTCGCGGTTGAACTTCTTCTCCTGCAAGTGCTCGCCCGTCGTCGTCCCCGGTCGAAGCTCCGGCAGCACTGGGTTGTCGCGCAACTGCGGGTCTTCAAAAAGATAGTTGACCGCGTCGAGGCGGAAGCCGTCGGTGCCGCGCCGGAGCCAGAAGCGGACGGTCTCGAACATGCGGCGCTCGACATCGGGGTTGCGCCAGTTAAGCTCGGGCTGCTGCGGGTAGAAGTAGTGGTAGTAGAACTGGCCCGTCCTCTCGTCCAGAGTCCACGCGACGGGGCCGAACGACGAAGACCAGTTGTTCGGGCGCGAGCCGTCGGCTTTGGGGTCGCGCCAGATGTACCAGTCGCGTTTGGGATTCGTCTTCGACGA
>JBJMGR010000020.1:0-2321 GCA_045807805.1 Pyrinomonadaceae bacterium
GGCATGGTCACGTCGGGCAGCGACCAGACGATTCGCATAGACCCTGCAAAGCTTGAGAAGGCGGTCGGCAAGTACGGCGTCGGCTCCATCCTCAACGTCAACGGGCAGGCGCTGCCCGCCGAGCGCTGGCACGAGATCATTGGGCAGATACAGCAGACGGCCGCGCGCACGCGGCTCAAGATTCCAGTCCTCTACGGCATCGACTCAATCCACGGCGCGAACTACGTGCGCGGCTCCACGCTACACCCGCAGGAGATTGGCATGGCCGCGACGTGGAATCCTGAACTCATGCGACGCCTCGCCGAAGTCTCTGCGATGGAGACTCGCGCGGCCGGGATACCGTGGACTTTCTCGCCCGTGCTCGACCTCGGCCGTCAACCCCTCTGGCCGCGCTTCTACGAGACCTTCGGCGAAGACCCTTACTTAACAAAAGTCATGGGCGCGGCCTTCGTGCGCGGCGTCGAAGGCGACGACCTCACTTCAAACGCGCACGTAGCCACGAGCCTGAAGCATTACATGGGCTACAGCCTCCCCTTGAGCGGCCGCGACCGAACCTCCGCGTGGATTCCCGAGAACTATCTACGCGAATACTTCCTGCCCTCGTTCGCCGAAGCCGTGCGCGCGGGCGCGCGTACCGTGATGGTCAACTCGGCCGAGATTAACGGCACGCCCGGCCACATAAACCGTCACGTGCTGACGGACATCCTGCGCGGCGAGTTGGGCTTCGACGGCTTCGTCGTCTCCGACTGGGAGGACATCAAGAAGCTCGTCACGCAGTGGCGTGTCGCGCGGGACGAGCGCGAGGCGACGCGCATGGCCGTCATGGCCGGCATTGACATGAGCATGGTGCCGTCGGACTACAGCTTCGCGGACATACTCGTCCGCCTCGTGCGCGACGGCTCGGTGCCGCAGGCGCGCATAGACGAGGCCGTGCGCCGCATACTGCTCGTCAAATACGAACTCGGACTGTTTGAGAACGCGATGCCCGACGCGTCGCTCATCTCGCGCATAGGTCTGCCCGAGTCGCGACAGCTCGCGCTTCAGGCCGCGCGGGAGTCGATGACGCTTCTGAAGAACGAAGGCGGCGTGCTGCCGTTAGACAAGAGCAGGAAGGTGCTCGTGACGGGGCCGACGGCCGACTCTCTCGTCGCGCTCAACAACGGCTGGACTTACGTCTGGCAGGGCTCGGACGAGTCGCTCTACCCGAAAGACCGCCCGACGATTCGCCGCGCGATTGAGGATAAGGTCGGCGCGTCGAACGTGACGTTCGTTCAGGGCACGAGGCTCGTACGGCCCGCGGGCTCGCCGCCGAACGCGCCGACGTTGATGGATGAAGAGGTAGACATCGCCGCCGCCACGCGTGCGGCGCGCGACGCGGACGTGGTCGTGCTCTGCCTGGGCGAAGGCTCTTACGCGGAGACGCCCGGCAACATCACAGACCTCACGCTCGGCGAGCCGCAGCTTCGTCTCGCGCGCGCGATTGAAGAGACGGGCAAGCCCTTCGTCCTCGTGCTCGTCGAAGGAAGGCCGCGCGTCATCAACTCTATCGCCGACGGCGCGCGCGCGATACTGTTGGCCTACAACCCCTCGAACGAGGGAGGCCAGGCCGTCACCGACGTGCTCTTCGGAGACTTCAATCCGGGCGGCAAGCTCCCCTTCACATACCCTCGCTCGACGGGCAACATCTTCGCCTACGACCGCAAGGCATTCGAGGACGCGGACACGTCCTTCGGCAATCTCGCCACCGCGCCGCAGTTCGAGTTCGGACGGGGCCTAAGCTACACGGCCTTCTCATACAGTAACCTCCGCGTTGGAAGCCCGACGATGGACGCGGGCGGAAGTATGCCCGTGAGCGTGACTGTGACGAACACGGGCCGACGCGCGGGCCAAGAGACGGTCATACTCTACGTGCGAGACGTGGTCGCTTCACTCGCGCCGCCGGGCAAGCGCGTGCGTCGCTTCGCGAAGATATATCTTGAGCCGGGGCAGAGCCGCACCATCAACTTCATCCTACGCGCCGATGACCTTTCGTTCATAGGCGCTGACAACAGGCCCGTGACCGAGCCCGGCGACTTCGAGGTCATGGTCGGGGGCTTGATGACGAAGTTCACGCTACGCTGAACTCGCGCGCCATGTTTTCAGCCGTCGAGGTAGTGTCTTTCCGACAGCGCGCGTAGGCGCGAAGCGGCGGACTCGGGCGTGATGTCGCGCTGCGGCGTGCCGAGCAGCTCGAAGCCGACCATGAACTTCCGCACGGTCGCCGAGCGCAGAAGCGGCGGGTAGAAGTGGGCGTGGAAGTGGAAGTGCCGACGTTCGCGCCC
>JBJMGR010000021.1:0-9033 GCA_045807805.1 Pyrinomonadaceae bacterium
AGGCTCGGAGGAGGTTGACCGCGTCGTTACCGTCGAGCGCGGGAGCAACTCTTCGCGCCTGCGCGCGGCGAGGCTTCTGCGCGCTGAGAAGTACGACGTGGTCTACAACCTTCACGGCGGGAGCACGGCCGCGCTTCTCACGCGCGCGACGGGCGCGCCACGCCGCGTGGGTTACGCCGCATACTCATACGCGTCTCTGCACAACCACACAGCGCCGCCCTCGTCCGCGCTCTGGGGTCGCGAGAAGACCCACTCGGCCGAACAGCAGCTCGCGCTTCTGGGTTGGACTGGCGTGCCCGTTACGGACATGCCCGCGTCGCGTCTCGCCGTTACGACGGACGCGTCCGCGCGCGTCTCGCGTCGCCTGCGAGAGTCGGGACTTGTAGAAGGCCGCGACTTCGCGCTCATACACCCGGCCGCCGCGTTCGACACGAAGACTTGGGCCGCCGAGAACTTCGCGCGCGTCGTCGAACACCTCGCCGCGCGCGGGCTCGCCACAATCGCGGTCGCAGGGCCCGGCGAGGAGCGAGTCATAAGCGACCTGCGCACGCACACGCGCGCGCCCCTCGTTTCGTTCACGGATTTGAGTCTGCCCGAGTTGACGGCGCTCGCCTCTCGCGCCTCCCTGTTCGTCGGCAACGACAGCGGCGTCGCGCACGTCGCGGCGGCCGTGGGCGCGCCCTCGGTCGTCGTCTTCGGCTCCTCGAACGTCGCGCATTGGAGCCCCTGGACGCGCGCTCCCTTCGAGGTCGTGCGCGAGGAGATGCCCTGCGCGCCCTGTCCCGGTTACACTTGCAGCGAGTTCGACGAGCCCGAATGCATCCGCCGCGTCTCGGTCGAGCGCGTCACGTCGGCCGTCGAACGCGTACTCGCCACTGCATCTCTATGAACCAGCTTACGGTAGAACGCGCGGCCGAGATACTCACGTCGCTGCGGGAAAAGACGGTAGTCGTCTTCGGCGACGTGATGCTCGACGAGTTCGTGTGGGGCGACGTGTCGCGCATCTCGCCCGAAGCGCCCGTGCCCGTCGTCGAGATTCGACGCGAGAGCGTCCACCTCGGCGGCGCGGCGAACGTCCTGTCGAACCTGCGCGCGCTCGGAGTTCAATCGGCGCTCGTCGGCGTCGTCGGTCAGGATCGCGCGTGCGAGCGCGTGCGCGCGGAGCTTCGAGAGGCGGGCGCGCTCGACGCGGAAGAGAACTTGATAGTTGACGTGAGCCGCCCGACGACGGTCAAGACGCGCATCATCGCGCACAGCCAACTCGTCGTCCGCGCAGACAGGGAGCGGCGCGCGCCCGTTGACGCGACAATCGCGGAGCGCATCGTCGCGACGCTCAGAAGACTGCTCCGTAGCGCCGACGCGCTCGTCGTCTCGGACTACGACAAGGGCGCGGTCACGTCCGCCGTGCTCGACGAGATACTCCCCGCCGCCGAGGCCGCGCGCGTCCCCGTGCTCATCGACCCGAAGATTCGCAACTTCGACTCGTACCGCCCCGCGACGCTCGTCACGCCCAACCACCACGAGGCGCTCCGGCTTACGAACACCGAAGACGACACGGACGAAGGGATGGCACGCGCCGCGCGCGCGATACACGAGCGCCTCGGCTGCCGCTCCGTCCTCATCACTCGCGGCGAGCGCGGCATGATGTTACTCGAAGGCAAGGGCGAGCCCGTCTACGTGCCGACCGCCGCGCGCGAGGTCTTCGACGTGACGGGCGCGGGCGACACCGTCATCGCGACGCTCGCCGCGTCAATCGCGGCGGGCGCGACGCTCGTAGAGGCCGCGATGCTCGCGAACCACGCCGCCGGAATCGTCGTCGGAAAGCTCGGCACGGCCACGGCCTCGGCGGAAGAGCTGCTCGCCTCCTTCCATGAAGCGTAGCCCCGCGCTCATCTCGCCACGTGCTTCTGCTATTATTCGTTCGCGCGAGTTGCCACACCGGACTTAACGCCGCCCCGCGCCGACGCCTCGCGACCTTCAAGGCGTCGGCGGGCAGGGTAAGGAACGAACTCATGCCGCAGCCGCCCCCGAAGCTCTTCATCTCCTACGCGCGCGAGGATGAGGCATATAAGAATCAACTCGTCATGCACCTGAAAGGGCTGACGCGGCGGGGCGTGATCGCGAGCTGGCACGACGGGCAACTCGTAGCCGGGCAGCAGTGGAACGAAGAGATTGTCAGGAACCTCAGGGAGGCGCGCGTCGTCCTCCTGCTCATCAGCCCTTCCTTCATTAACTCGGACTACATCACCAAAGTCGAGCTGGCGCAGGCCGGCGAGCGCTACGAGAAGGGGGAGGTCTCGGTCATCCCCGTCCTCGTCCGCAACGTGCACGCGTGGGATTCGGAACCGCTCGGCAACGGTACCCTCGGCTCATTCCAGGCCGTGCCGAGAAACTCTCAGTTCGTCGTGGACTGGGAGAATCAGGATGCGGCCTTCGCGGAGATTGTCGCGGAGGTCGAGAAAGCTTTGGAGGAGTTAAAGCCGCTGCCGGAGCCCGTCCGCGCGCGCGCCCTCATCCCTGACTCACCGTCCTTCGGCTTCGTCCCACGCGCGGACAGGGACGGCCGCGACATCATCGAGCGTTTGCAGGAGGAACTCTCGCCGCAGAGTCGTCGGCTGGTGGCACTGTGGGGCGCGGGCGGCGTTGGCAAGACTACGCTCGCCGCCGAGGCCGTGCGCGCGATAGCCGCCACGACGGGGCAGCGCGTCGTCTGGGTGACGGCGGACGGCCGCCCGAACTTCACCTTCACGACCCTCCTTGACGACATCGCCGCGCAGTACGACCGCACAGACCTGCGCCCGCTCGCCGCCGGGCCGAAAGAGGAGGCCGTGCGCGCCCTCATCGCCGCCGCTCCGACGCTAGTCGTGCTCGACGACTTCGAGACCATCCCGCCGGAGGAGGAGCCCCTCTGCCTTGAGTTCCTGTCGCAGCGCGCACAGTGTCCCGCCCTCATCACCACGCGGCAGAGGGTTGAAGGCGCGCTCGTGCTGCCGCTCGGCACGATGTCAGAGGGTGAGGCCGACAAGTTCCTCGCCCGCCTTATCGAACAGACGCAAGACCCGGACATCTACACCGGGAGTGTTCGCGAGCGCATTCTTGAGACGGCCGAGTTCAACCCGCTCGTCGTCCAATGGGTCGTCGGACAGATAGATTTAGCGCAAGCCCCCAACGAAGTGCTGATCGAACTGTCGCAGGGCGAGGGCACGGCCGCGGAGAGGGTCTTCGACCGCTCCTTCAATCTTAAACAGATGGAGGACGGCGGGCGCCACGTCCTCCTCGCCCTCTCACTCTTCAAGCCGAGCGGCACCCGCCCTATGGTCGGCGAAGTCGCGGGGATGAATCTGACTAGGGACAGGGATAAGAAGAGATTCAAGAAGGCGCAGCAGACCCTTGCCTCGTTGCGGCTCATCAAGCAGACGCCCGACGGTCAGCGCCTCACGGTCGCGGGCCTGACGCGCGACTTTGCAAAAGCCCGCCTCTCCCGCGACCCCCGCGCCAAAACCTTCCGCCCGCGCTTTGTGGCCCGCTTCGTGCGCTACGCAAAGGCCCACAGCCAGCCGACGGCCACCGACCTGAACGCATTGGAAGCTGAGAAGGATAACCTGCTCGGGGCGATGGATGTTGCCTACGAGACGGAAGATTGGAGGAGCGTTTCGCGCATTATGTTCGCCATTGACGAGTTCCTCTTTATTCGAGGCTATTGGGACGAGGCAATTCGGCGCGGGGAACAGGCAGTAGCGGCAGCCCGCCGGAGCGACGACGTAGAGGGTATCCTGCTCCATTCGGAAAACATGGCGAGAGTTCGCATGAATCGCGGGGAATATAGCGAAGCCCGGCCGGTTTGGGAGCAGGCAATCGCGTACCATAAAAAAGCCGGGAGCGAGTACAAGGCTAGTATTTCTTTGGGCAACTTGGGGGTGCTTGCCAGCAGGGAAGGCGATTATGAGCAGGCGCGGCGGTTGTACGAAGAAGGCTTAGAGATAGATAAGAAATCCGGTAATAAGGAGCGTGCCGCTGATAAGTTGAACAATTTAGGCGTACTTGCTTATGAGCAAGGCAATTACGCCGAGTCGCGGCGTCTTGATGAGGAGTGCTTGGAGATAAGGAAGAAGCTGGGTAATCAGGGCGGCATTGCCGGTAGCCTACACAATCTCGGCGTAGCCGCCTACGCGCAGGGGGACTACGCCGAGGCCCGGAGGTGCTACGAGGAGAGCTTAGAGATAGACAAAAAGCTTGGCAATAGGAGCAGCATCGCTGGCACCCTGCGCAGCTTAGGCGAACTCGCTCACGCACAGGGGGACTATTCGGAGGCGCGGCGACTCTATGACGAAAGCCTGGCGGTGAGCAAGAATCTAGGTGAACGGCCGGGTATCGCAGTCTCTTTACTACAAATGGGGATGCTTGCCCTTAACGAAGAGAAACTGGGCGAGGCCGAAGGATATCTGGCGCAAAGCCTGTCTATCCTCAGGGAGCTGGGAGATAAGGTGAGCATCGCGGAGTGTCTTCAGAGTATAGGTAATCTGAGAGTTGCGCAGGGACGTTACCCGGAGGCGGATGCGTTGTTCGACGAGTCTTCAAAGCTGGTGGAGGCTTTATCAATTCCCCGTCTGGTCGGGAGCTTAAAGTATTCGCGGGGGCGACTCGCGGAAAAGCGGGGGGATGTGGCGGAGGCGACGCGATTATTCAAAGAGGCGTTAGAGATTCTTGAGCGGCTTGATTTTCCTAAGGCGGAAAAGGCGCGGCAGGCGTTAGCCAGATTGGAAGGCTAAGCCCCAGAACGGAGGCAGCCCCGACGCGCTCTCCTGAAAACCATTCGCCCGATGGGGAGCATCACAGGAAGCGACGCCCGACAGGGCGACACCGAAGGAAGGCCGCACACGTATGAGGACGCGCGCTCTGACTCTAATGCTTCTCACATGCTCGGCGCTGACCGCGTGCAATGCTCGCGCCGACGCGGGCAGGGAGGTGCGCGCGTCCGCATTGACGAGTGCGACGGCCGAGACGCGTTTAAGTCAGACTGAGACTCGCGCGGAGACGGGCGTGCTCCCTCTCGTCACGGAGGACGAAGCGATTAACAGGCGACCTCTTAAACTTCCTCTGTCTCAACCGAAGATTGTCGTCGAGAAGGGCGCGCGCCGTCTCACGCTCTACTCCGGAGGCGAGCGCGTGCGCGTCTTCGGCGTGGCGCTCGGCTTCGAGCCTTCAGGTGACAAGATGAAGCAGGGCGACGGCCGCACGCCCGAGGGAGAGTTCTACGTCTGCATGAAGAACGAGCGAAGCAAGTTCTACCTCTCGCTCGGCCTGAGCTACCCGAACGCGGAGGATGCGGAGCGCGGCCTTCGCGACCGGATAATCACCCGCGCGCAGCACAAGCAGATCGTTGACGCCATCAATCGCGGCGCGAAGCCGCCCTGGAACACGCCGCTCGGCGGCGAGATATTCATACACGGCGGCGGCGCGGCGAGTGACTGGACTTGGGGCTGCGTCGCGCTCGCCAACGAGCAGGTTAAAGAACTCTTCGACGCCGTCCCCCTCGGCACACACGTACGCATCGAACCGTAAATCAGCCACGCATGCAAACGAGAAAATCAAAGCCGCAGCCCGCATCCACGTCGCAGCTCGTCTCGCTCTTACTGCTCTTCGCGCTGCTCACGTCCTACGCCCCCGCGACCGTCGCGGCGCAGACCGGGACGCGCGAACGACGCACACAGATACAGACCGCGCAGCCGACGCCCAAGCCCGCCGCGAGGCCGACGCCGACGCCGACTCCGAGCGCGACTCCGACTCCGAGCGCGACTGCGACTCCGCCGCCGGGCGCGCAGCAGACACCGACTCCGACTCCGACGCCCGCCTTCGCTTCACCGCGCACGGTCGAAGAGTTGCGCGCGCGCGTGCGCGAGCTGGTTTCGCGGCCGGAGTTCGCCGCGTCGAACCTCGCAATCAAAGTCGCGTCGCTCGACACGGGGCGAGTGCTCCTGGAAGAGAACGCGTCGAAGTGGATGCAGCCCGCGTCGAACATGAAGCTCTACACAGTCGCCGCCGCGCTCGACCGGCTCGGCCCCGACTATCACTTCATCACCTCCGTCTACGCGCCCGCGCGACCCGATGCTTCGGGGATAGTGCGCGGCGACATGGTCGTCTACGGGCGCGGCGACCCTTCATACGCGACGCGCTTCAACGCGGCGGGCGACACGGACTACTACCGCGCGATTGACGAACTCGCGACGAGGATAACGGCCGCGGGCGTGCGACGCGTCGAGGGCGACCTCGTCGGCGACGAGAGCTACTTCACGGGCGGGCCGCTCCCCACGGGCTGGGAGTGGGACGACCTACAGTGGTGGTACGGCGCGGAGGTGAGCGCGCTCACAGTCAACGACAACTCCGTAGACCTCTCGGTCAAACCCGGCGCGCGCGTGGGCGACCCTTGCCGAATCACAATCGGCCCCGACACTTCCGTGGTCACGATTGTTGACCGCACGAAGACTTCAGACCGAGGCTCGACGCGCGAGCTTTCGGTCAACCGCCCGCTCGGCCAGAACACGATTGAGATTCGCGGCACGATGCCGATAGACGACCGCGGCCTCAACGCGAGCCTCGCCGTCTCGCGCCCCGCGCTCGTCTTCGTGACGATGCTCCGCACCGCGCTCGAACGGCGCGGCGTCGCCTTCACTGGGAACGTCCGCACCATAGACGCGCAGGGCCGCACGGACACGCAGCCGCTCCCCGTCTCCTCGCTCGTCGAGATAGCGACGCGGCAGTCGCCGCCGCTCTCCGTCATCGCCGCGCAGACCTTGAAGCCGAGCCAGAATCTCTACGCCGAGTTGATACTGCGCGCGCTCGGCAAGGCTGCGGCGACCAACCCGAAACAGACGAGCGAGGAGGCGGGGATAGCCGCAGTGAAAGAGTTCCTCACGCGCGCAGGGATTGAGCCCGGCCGCATCGTCATGCTCGACGGCTCGGGGCTCTCTCGCGCGAACCTCGTCACGGCCGAGACGACGACGCGTCTGCTCACATACATGAACACACACCGCGCGGGCTCCGTCTTCCGCGAAGCTCTTCCGGTCGCGGGCCTCGACGGCACGCTACGCAATCGCATGAAGGGCACGCCCGCGCAGAACAACGTCCGCGCGAAGACGGGCACGCTCGGCACCGCGACCTCGCTCTCCGGCTACGTCTTCAGCGCGGCGGGCGAGCGCCTCGTCTTCTCGCTCATGATTAACAACCCCCCGCGCGACGCAGACCCACGCACGAACTTCACGGACGCGGTCGCGGTGCTCCTCGCATCCTTCACGGGGCGCTCGTAAAAAGGGCGTCGTTCGGGGTTACAAGGCCGGAAATCTATGTTCGGAAGCCCAAGGTTGAGTCTCTGAGGTGGAGGGTTGAGCCTCTGAGGCTCGACCTTCGCCCTCTGAGGCTCGACCTTCGCCCTCAGAGACTCAACCTCGGGCTTCCGAGGCGGAAAGTTGAACCTTAATGGTGGAAAGCCGGGCCTCTGAGGCAGAATATTGAGCCTCAGAGGTCGAAATTTGTGCCTCGTAGGCGGAACGTTGGGCCTCAGAGGCGGAAGGTTGAGCCTCCGAAGCTCGACTTTCATCCTCAAAGGCGGAAAGTCGAGCCCTTAACTCTTATGCGCTTCGTTAAATTCCACGGCTACGGAAACGACTATCTCGTCTTCGAGGCTACGCAACTCGGCGCAGTCGGTTGGCTCGAAGCCTTCGAGCGCTTCGCGTCGGATGATGCGTTCCCGGACTTCGTGCGGAAAGTTTGCGACAGGCATTACGGGGCCGGGTCGGATGGCGTCGCGGTCGTCGAGCGCCTGGCGGAGGGCAGCGCTGCCGACTTCCGCCTGCGCATATTCAACCCCGACGGCGGCGAGGCCGCGATGTCCGGCAACGGCTCGCGCTGCGCGGCCTCCTATCTCCACTTCGAGGGCTTATGGTCGGGCGATGAACTGCGCTTCGAGACGCGCGCGGGCGTGAAGCTCTACACGCGGCGCGGGCGCGCGGGCGCGCGTTCGTTCCGCTTCGAGGCCGAGATAGGGCGGCCTCGCTTCGACTCCGCCTCGATTCCCATGCTGACGCCCGCGCCGCTCGAAGAGGTGCGCGACTTTCTGCTCACGCTCCCCGGTGGCGAGACGCTTTCGGTCACGGCCTTACAGATGTGCAACCCGAACTGCTGCGCCTTCGTCGAGGACTTGGAGGCGACGGACTGGCGGCGCATGGGGCCCGCAATCGAATCGCACGCGGCTTTCCCGGAACGCACGAACGTCGAGTTCATACGCGTCCTCGACCGCCAGAACATAGAGGCGCGCGTGTGGGAGCGCGGCGCGGGCGAGACCCTTTCGTCGGGCACGGGCGCGTGCGCCGCTGCCGTCGCCTCGATGGTCGGGGGACGGACGGAGCGTCACGTAAAGGTCTCAATGCCCGGCGGCACACTCGAAGTCCTCTGGCGCGACGACGGCGAAGTTCTGCTCACGGGCACGGCCGAGATCGTCTACCGCGGCGAGTGGCTGAAAGCATGAGGGTTAAGACGCATGGATGTTAAGTGGTTGGGTAGTACCAGTTAGTTCGTCACCGTACCCTTAAAAAACGCGCCCCTGAGTCTCCTTTCGGTACGGGTTTTTAGGGCACATTGCCAGTGGACAGGGCTTAAGTCCCGTGATACCTTCTCTTGCGTGACAAGCGGACTATGTGTTCGCTTGTCATTCTTTTTGTACGGTATTCTTTCAGCGCTCCGCAACAAGGACAATGGTTCCCCACTCCGGCTGACACTTCACACTCCTAGAGCCGGAGGACGAGGATGGGATGTAACTAACCTACTCGCGCGCCGCTGAGAGACTTTGACATATCGGTAGGAGGAACCGAATGAGTAAACCCCTTTTGGGGGGCGGTGCGGCCGTGGTCGCGCTTCTCTCCGTTTCGTTGCTCTTTGTAACTCAAACCTCGGTCGCGGGAACCCTCGCGGAGACCTCTGAAGGTCTTCAACAGAAGGGAATCGCCGCCGAGTCGAAAGCCCCCGGCGCTGACGTGACCC
>JBJMGR010000022.1:0-10290 GCA_045807805.1 Pyrinomonadaceae bacterium
GCGTTCTTCTGAAGTGGTAGGAGAGCTATTAGCTATTAGCTGTTGGCTATTAGCTTTCTGTTGTAGCAGTCGGCTTCGTTCTCTTTGTTTTAGCTAACATCCAACGGCCAATAGCTAACAGCTATTTATGACCATCGCTTTTATCTTCCCCGGACAGGGCTCGCAGGCGGCGGGCATGGGGCGCGAGCTGGCTGAAAAGTATCCGGCGGCGCGCGAGGTCTTCGAGGAGGCTGACGACGCGCTCGGCTTCGCTTTGTCGAAGCTCTGCTTCGAGGGGCCCGCGGAAGATTTGCAGCTAACAGAGAACACGCAGCCCGCGATTCTCGCGACTTCAATCGCGGTCTTGCGCGCGGCGGAGGCGGAAGGTCTGCCGCGCCCCGCGTTCGTCGCGGGCCACAGCCTCGGCGAATACTCCGCGCTCGTCGAGGCGGGTGCTCTCTCACTCGCCGACGCCCTGCGCACCGTGCGAAAGCGCGGGCGTTACATGCAGGAGGCGGTGCCCTTGGGCGAGGGCGCGATGGCCGCCGTGCTCGGCGCCGATCTTGAGACGATTGAGAGCGTCTGCGCGGAGGCGCGCCGGGGCGCGGAGGTTTGCGGCGCGGCGAACATAAACTCGCCGGGGCAGATAGTTATCGCGGGGAGCGCGGCGGCCGTCGAGCGCGCGCTGCCTCTCTTGAAAGAGCGCGGGGCGAAGCGCGCGATACCGTTGAAGGTGAGCGCGCCTTTCCACTGCGCGCTGATGCTTCCGGCACAGGAGCGTTTGGCGTCCGACCTCGAAGGGATAGAGTTTAAGGACTTGGCGGTGCCGCTCGTCACGAACGTTGACGCGCGCGTTATCGAGACGGGCGCGGAGGCGCGCGACTCGCTCGTGCGTCAGGTCTCTCGGCCCGTTCGCTGGCGCGAGTCGATCGAGCTTCTCGCGCGAGAGGGCACTGAGACGTTCGTCGAGGTCGGGCCGGGGAGAGTTTTGAGCGGGCTCGTCAGGCAGAACGCGCCGCAGTCGCGCGCACTCAACGTCGAGGACGCGGCGAGTCTGGATTCGACGCGCGCGGCGCTCGCGGAGTCGGCTCGGGCCGGAGGTCAGGCGGCGGGCGATTAGTCTTCCGAAGGCGCGACGAGTGCGGCGCGCGAAAAAAGTTTTCGAGTTTCCAACATCCGAGAAAGAGGAGTGAGAGATAATGGCCGATTCAGAGATTGAGGCAAAAGTTAAGCAGATCATCATTGACGAGCTTGGGGTTGACGAGAACGAGGTTACCCCCAACGCGCGTTTCATCGACGACCTCGGCGCGGACTCGCTCGACACGGTCGAGTTGGTCATGCGCTTCGAGGAGGAGTTCGGCATCGAGATTCCCGACGAAGACGCGGAGAAGATTCAGAGCGTCCGCGACGCCTACAGCTACATAGACCAGCATCAGGCGAAGGACAAGAAGTAAGCGACCCGGCGGCCGTCCGCGGCAAGTCGCCTTAGGTAGCCGCCCCCGTTCGTTAGGGGCGGCCTTGGGCGCGCGTCCCCCGCGTCGAGTAGAGCGGGCCGGGCATCTCTCCCGAGAGGAGCAGCAGCTTTGAAACGTCGCGTTGTGATAACGGGCCTCGGGCTCGTCACGCCCTGCGGCCACTCCGTCGCGGACACCTGGGCCGCGCTGATGGCGGGCCGCAGCGGCGTCGGCTACATAGAGAAGTTCGACACGGAGAAGTTCTCCGTGAAGATAGCCGCCGAGGTCAAGAACTTCGACCCCTTGAAGTTCGTCGAGAAGAAGGAGGCGCGCAAGATGGGCGCCTTCATCCACTACGCCATCGCCGCCTCCGACGAGGCAGTCTACGACAGCCAGTTGATAGAGCGAGGCCAGAAACTCTCAGACCGCTTCGGCGAAGAGCAGTCCGAGCAGATAGGCACCTACATCAGCAGCGGCATCGGCGACTTCTGGGCCATCGAGCGCGAGCACTCGAAGCTTCTCGACGAAGGGCCGCACCGCGTCTCGCCCTTCTTCATCCCCTCGGCCATCGTCAACCTCGCCGCCGGACAGGTCTCGATTCGCTTCGGCGCGAAGGGGCCGAACTCCGCGACCGCGACGGCCTGCGCCGCGGGCGCTCACGCAATCGGCGACAGCTTCAGGATAATCCAGCGCGGCGACGCGGACGTGATGATATGCGGCGGCGCCGAGTCGGCTATCACGCCGATGTCCGTCGCGGGCTTCGCCGCGATGCGCGCGCTCTCCACTCGCAACGACGACCCCGAGCACGCCTCGCGCCCCTTCGAGCGCGACCGCGACGGCTTCATCATAGGCGAGGGCGCGGGGTTGATGGTGCTCGAAGAGTTGGAGTTCGCACGCGCGCGCGGCGCGAAGATTTACGCGGAGGTCGTCGGCTACGGCATGACGGGCGACGCCTTCCATATCACGATGCCCGACGAGACCGCGTCGGGCGCTGTGCGCGCGATGACGAAGGCTCTGAAGGACGCGGGCGTCAACCCCGAAGAGGTCGGCTACATCAACGCGCACGGGACTTCGACCCCGTACAATGACAAGTTCGAGACGCTCGCCATCAGGAAGACCTTCGGCGACCACGCCTACAAGCTCGCGGTAAGCTCTACGAAGTCCATGACCGGCCACCTGCTCGGCGCCGCGGGCGGCATCGAGGCGGTCTTCTCCGTGCTCGCGATCCACGAAGGGAAGTTGCCGCCGACGGTCAACTACGTCAACCCAGACCCCGAATGCGACCTCGACTACGTGCCGAACGAGCCGCGCGAAGCACACGTTGACTACGCGCTCTCGAACAGCTTCGGCTTCGGCGGCACGAACGCCGCGCTGCTCTTCAAACGTTTTGAGGAAAGATGAAGCGGTCGGCATTCAGCTTTCAGCTTTCAGCCAATCCGTCGGCGCGTGGCGCGCGCCGGAATGAAAATCGGGAGTTGCGCTGGAACAAAAGCTGAAAGCTGAATGCCGACCGCTGAAAGCTCTCTTATGAAAATTATCGTCCTGATGAAGCAGGTTCCGAACAAGGACGCAGTCCTGCGCGTGAACCGTGAAGGGAAGTGGGTCGAGGAGGGTGATCTCTCGTTCGAGGTCAACGAGTCGGACGGGTACGCGCTCGAAGAGGCTCTGCGGCTCAAGGAGAAGAAGGGCGGCGAGGTCGTCGTCTGCACGCTCGGGCCGCAACGCGCGAAGGCGGTCATAAAGGACGCGCTCGCACGCGGCGCAGACCGCGCGATTCACGTCGTCGCGGAGAATCTGGAACAGGCCGGCCCCTACGCCGCCGCACGGATTCTCGCCGACGCCGTGCGCGACGAGCAGCCCGATTTAGTGCTCGCAGGCTTGCAGTCGGACGATCACGGCTACGGCCAGACGGGCGTCATCGCTGCCGAGCTTTTGGGGATGCCTTCGGCGACCATCATCATCGAGGTGGACTACTCGGGCGAGGAGCTTCGCGTCAAGCGCGAGCTTGAGAGCGGCTGGTATCAGTGGTACACGATACAGACGCCCGCGCTCCTCACGATTCAGTCCGGCATCAGCCAGATTCGCTACGCGACCTTGAAGGGCATCATGGCCGCCAAGAAGAAGGAGATTCGCGAGGTGCAGCCTTCGGCCGATGCGAGCGCGGGCGAGTTCCAGGCGGTCGAGCGAATCTACCTTCCGCTCAAACAGAAGCAGACACAGTTCCTCGGCGACGGCGACGCCAAGAAAGGTGCCGCCCAACTCGCCGAAAAACTTCGCACAGAGGCGCGGGTTATTTAGAAGCTGTCAGCGGTCGGCAGTCAGCTTTCAGCTTTTGCGTCCGACGTGAAGCAAGAGCCGCGCTGAAAGCTGAGCGTTGTGAAAGTGATTGGCTGACCGCTGAAAGCTGAGTGCTGAAAGCTTATTTATGCCTAACGGAATACTCGTCTTCATAGAGCACCGGCAGGGTGCGATAAACAGAACCTCCTTCGAGGCGGTGGCGGCGGCGCAGCAGTTGGGCGCGGCGCTCGGACAAGAGGTCTCGGCGGTCGTACTCGGCGCTGACGCGTCGCTGGCGCAGGAGGTCGCGGGCTATAAACTCGCGCGCGTAGTCTCAGCCGAGAACGCGTCGCTCGCCGACTATACGCCCGACGCCTACACGCAAGCCTTCGAGCAGGTCGTGCGCGAGCGCGACCCGCAGTACGTCATCTTCACGCACACGTACCTCGTACGCGACTTCGCGCCGAAGCTCGCCGCGCGCTTTGGCAAGGGGCTCATCAGCGACTGCATACGCATGAAGGCCGAAGGGCCGCGGGTCACCTTCACGCGTAGAATCTTTCTCGGCAAGATGGACGCCGACGTAAGCGCGAAGGGCGAGCCGCCCGTATTCGCGACGTTCCAGTCGGGCGCGTACCGCGCGGATCAGGCCGAGCGCGGCGACGCGGCGGCGGCGGTCGAGTCCGTGCAGGTCGAGGTCGGCGAAGTCCGCATGCGTCCCGAGGCTCCTTTTCAGGAGGTGAAGCAGGCGGTTGATTTGACGAAGGCGGACGTGATCGTCGCCATCGGCCGGGGCATCAAGAGTCAGGAGAACATCGCGCTGGCGCAGAAGCTCGCGGACGCCCTGGGCGGAGACATCGCCGCCTCGCGCCCCATCTGCGACGCGGGCTGGCTGCCGATTGACCGACAGATCGGCTCTTCCGGTCAGACGGTCGCTCCGAAGCTCTACGTCGCGCTTGGAATCTCGGGTGCCATACAGCACCTCGTCGGCATGAAGAACGCGGGCACCATCGTCGCGGTCAACAAAGACCCGGAAGCGCCCATCTTCGACATCGCCGACTACGGCATCGTCGGCGACATCTTCGAGGTCATGCCCGTCCTTACGGAAGAGATTCAGAAGCTCAAACAGTAGCGCGCCCGTGAGGGTTCAGGCGTACGTTAAAAGGAGGATGAGAGTCACGCTGACTTTCATCCTCCTTTCTTCGTCTAAGATTAGGGTTACTGTTGAGAGGCGGCCTTCAGGTCGTTCAAGACATCCGCTGGCTTCCACTCGTTGCCGCGATAGAGTTTGTAGAGCTTGCCTTCGGGCGTGACGACCGCGGTGCGGAGCGAGTGTATGACCTGCGCGCCATCCGCCTTATACATGAGGCCGAAGGACTCGGCGAAGCGTCTGACCTCGGCCGGGTCTCCGGTCGCGAAGTCCCACGTATCGAAGTGCCCGCCTGCGTAGGCCGCTCCGTAGCGGCGCAGGACTTCCGGCGTGTCGTACTCTGGGTCGAGCGTGACGCTCAGGAGGTGCGCCTTTTTGCCAAGCTCCGCGTCGGAGGCGAGCGCGCCGTTAAGCTCCGCGAAGTTCGCGCTCATCAGAGGGCACTGGTCGGGCATCGGGCAGCGCGTGTAGACGAACGTGACCGCGAGCGCACGCCCTTTAAATTGCCGGGTGCCGAGGGGCTTTCCGTCCTGATTGACGAGCTTCACGTCGGGGACTTCAGCGCCGGGTTGCGGCTCCGAAGGGCCGACGGCGGGAGTCGTCCCCGCGTCGCCCGGCAGCGTCTTCGTGATGACGGGGTGCTCAAGCCAGTTTGCGTCGTTCGTGATAACGAGAGTTGCCTGAATCCCGTCGCCCGCCTCGACTATCTTCAGAGCATCGGCGTCGCGCAAGGGGAAGTCCATCGTCATCGCGGCCATGTAGCCCTTGACCTCTTCGTGCTCGACCGTGACCTCGCCCTTCGAGCGGTCAACGGCGAGCACCTTTCCCTTGAAGTCGAAGCGCTGCTCCTCCTCGGCGCGTCGGCCCGCGCACGAAGCGGCGGCAAGCGATGCGGAGAGCGCGATGAGATAGAAGGCGCGGGAGAAGAGGCGGGAGCGTCTCATGCATTGATTGTGTAGCAGCCGCCCGCAAGCGCGCAAGCGTACAGTGTCATTCTGGTCGGCGCGCACGCGCGAGAAACTGTGTTAGGATGTTGCACAAATCTCCGATGGAAACGACGACAATAAGAGCAGAGCCAGAACCTTTGGCGCGCAAGCTCGACGGCGCTCGCGTGGCCGCTGAGATAAAGCGCGAAGTCGCGGAAGAGGTCGCGCGCCTCTCTCGCGAGCACGGCTTCGCGCCGCGTCTCGTGACCGTGCTCGTCGGTGAAGACCCCGCGTCGGCCGTCTACGTGCGCAACAAGATTCGCACGTGCGGCGAACTCGGCATCGCGTCCGAACATTACCCTCTGGAAGCTTCGACCGAGCCCGCGCGCCTCGTCGAGATGGTCGAGTCGTTCAACGCGCGCGATGACGTTGACGGCATACTCGTTCAGCTCCCGCTGCCGCGCGGCTTCGACGAGTCGGCGGTGATTGAGACCATCAGCCCCGACAAGGACGTTGACGGTTTCACGCCCGTGAACGTCGGCCGCATGATGCTCCGTCGGCCCGCGCTTTTGCCCTGCACGCCCGCAGGGATTGTCGAGATGTTGGAGCGCGAAGGCGTGGAGATGCGCGGCGCGCGCGCGGTCATCGTGGGCCGCAGCAACATCGTCGGCCGCCCCGTCGCGGAACTCCTCTTGCAGCGCGACGCGACCGTCACCGTCTGCCACTCTCGCACGCGCTACTTAGCGAGTGTCACGCGCGAGGCCGACATACTCGTCGCGGCCATCGGGCGCGCGGGCTTCATACGCGGCGAGCACGTCAAGCCCGGCGCGACCGTCGTAGACGTTGGCATGAACCGCGTGACGGACGAAGCAGAGGTGCGAGAGCTTTTCGGCGACGACGCCGAGCGACGCCTGAACGCTCTGCGCGAGCGCGGGCAGACGCTCGTCGGCGACGTGCATCCGTCTGAAGTCTCGCGCGTCGCGGGGCTTCTGACGCCCGTGCCCGGCGGCGTCGGCCAGCTAACAATCGCGATGCTTATGAAGAACACGTTGAAGGCCGCGCGCCAGCGTCGAGGCTTGTAGGCCATGTTGCGCGTCGGGCTGACGGGTTCGATTGCTACGGGGAAGTCTTTCGTCTCGGGGGTGCTGGCGGGGCTCGGGTGTCACGTCGTGGACTCGGACGAGTTGGCGCGCAAGGTCGTCGAGCCGGGGACTGTAGGCTTGCGCGAAGTGGTCGAGGCATTCGGCGCGGGCGTCGTAAAAGACGACGGGACTTTAGACCGCGCGGCGCTCGGCTCGGTCGTCTTCGGCGACGAAGAGAGGCGCGCGACGCTCAACTCCATCCTGCACCCGCTCATCATGGCGGAGCAGGACGCGGTGTTGAATAGTTGGGAACTCGAAGACCCGCGCGGCGTCGGTATAGTTGACGCGGCGCTGCTCGTGGAGTCGGGCGGGTACAAACGCTTCGACAGGTTGATAGTCGTTCACTGTCGCCCCGAAGTGCAGCTCGAACGACTGATGCGGCGCAACAGTCTCTCGCGCGAGGATGCGCTGGCGCGGATAGGCTCGCAGCTACCGCAGAGCGAGAAGCTCAAGCACGCGGACTTCGCCGTAGACACTTCGGGCAGCTTCGACGAGACGCGCGCGCGCGTCGAAGAGGTCTACGAAGAGTTGCGTCAGCTCGCGGCGGATTAAAGATGCGGACTCTTGCCACACACGGAAACACACGGCTCTGCATGACGCTCGCAGTCGTCTCCGCGCTCGTCTTCGGCGGGTGTCTGCGTCAGCAGGAGGGCGAGCAGTTCTACGGCAAGGTCTCCGTGCCTTCCGCGCAGGAGTTCCGTTGGAGCGACGGCGGGCTGCCGACGGTCTTCGACCCGGCGCGCGCCGCCGCGCCGCCCGACACAGACGTTGTGCGCGCGCTCTTCGATGGCTTGACGGACTACGAGCCGGGGACGCTTCGGCCCGTCGCGGCGGTCGCGAGCAGTTGGGAGCAGTCGGAGGGCGGGCGCGTCTGGACGTTCGAGCTTCGCCCGGACGCGCACTGGTCGAACGGCGACGCAGTGACCGCGCAGGACTTCGTGCGTTCTTGGACTCGCACGCTACGCCTCGGCGAGCGCTCGCCGCACTCGAAACTACTCTCGAACATCGAAGGCGCGCAGGCGGTCGCGCAGACTTACGCGCCGCAGTCGCGTAACGAAACGAAGCCTTCGCCGACGCAGACGCCCACATCTTCGACGCAGACGCCTTCGTCTTCAACGCAGCCGCAGACGCCTTCGACGACGACGACACAGACGCAGTCGGCGCAGTCGCAGTCTTCGACGCAGACGTTCGGCGCGGTCGCGCTCGACGCGCGCACGCTGCGCGTGACGCTCGTGCGTCCCGATAGAAATTTCCCCGCGCTCGTCGCGCACCCGGTCTTCAGGCCCGTGCATGAATTGAGTCCGGGCGCGGGGCTCTCGGAGCTTCGCGACGAGCAGGCGCGGGGCGACGCGAGCGAAGGCTCGGGGCTCGGGATTGTGACGAACGGCGCGTTCAGCCTCTCGCGGCTCGCGGGCGACAGAGTCGAGCTTGAGAGGGCGAGCGGCTACTGGGACGCGGCCTCCGTCAGGCTCGAACGCGTCCTCTTCATCAACAAGAGTGACCCCGAAGCGGCGCTCGCCGCCTACCGCGCGGGCGAACTGGACGCGGTCACTAATGCATCGGTCGAGCCGCTCGCCGTCAAGCTGCTCACGCCCTACAAGGACTTCCGCCGCGAGACCTTCGCCGCGCTCAACTACTACCACTTCAACCCGGCGCACGCGCCCTTCGACGACCCGCGCGTGCGCGAGGCGCTCGCACGCGCGATTGACACGGAGCGGCTGAGCACGGACACGCTCGGCGGCGCGACCGAAGCCGCGCGAGGCTTCCTCCCGACGACCGGCCTAGACGAAGAGACAGCTTCCGCCGCCGCGTCGCGACGGAACGAATCGAATGGCGCGCAGCCGGACGGGTCGAATGGCGCGCAGCCGAACCCGAGCGGCGCGCTCGTCGTCGGCGAAGACGTGCCGAGGGGCACTGGAAGCGGCGAGGCTCTAACGTACGACGCGCAGCGCGCGCGCGCCCTGCTCGCGTCCGCCGGGTTCCCAAACGGCTCGGGCTTCCCGCGCATAAGGCTTCTCGTCAACCGCAACGAGCAGCAACGCCTCGTCGCGCAGGCCGTCGCGCGCATGTGGCGCGAGGTTCTCGGCGTCGAGACGGAGATACTCGTGCGCCCCTGGGAGGAGTACGAGGCCGCACTGCACGCGGGCGAGTACGACGTTGCGCGCCGTAGCCTCGTCATGCAGACGACTGACGAAGAGACGAACATGATCGAGCTGTTCGGCGACGAGCCGCAGGCCGAAGACTCGGCGCGCGCCTCGGCCGCGCCGCAAGCGTCGCCCGTCGCTACGACGGCCGGAGCGGACGGAGCTGTCGTGCCGACGTTGTCGCCCGCGCGTCGCGAGCCGCCGATACTGACCGAAGCACAGGCGCTCCGCGACCTGCCCGCGATACCGCTCCACTTCGCTTCGTCCTACGCGCTCGTCAAGCCGTACGTGAGCGGGTTCGAGTCCAACCTGCTCGACGCGCCTTCGCTCAAGTCCGTGCAGATAGAGACGCAGTGGCGACCGCCCGCCGAGGCGCAGGCGACTGTCGTTTCGCGCAGGTAGTCTTTCTGAGCGCGCGTGCGAACGTGTGCGCCGACGTACGTGAAAGCGTACGTTCATACCGTTCCGGCGCGTTTGTAAAAATGTCCCCCGTGAGCAACTATCGCGACGCCGTGCAGCATCGTTAAGACACGCCGCTCGACACTCTTGATTGTGCCCGCGCATGCGTGATAAGTTTCGAGACGGCGTTGTAACGAAGCACAATTTTTGGCCCCTTTATTCTAGAGCGGCGCGAGCGTCCGAGTCGCGCGCAAGCGAAACCCCCGCGCGTCGCGTCCGCGTCGCGAAGCCTTTGAAAGTCCGCCCGCCCCGTTAAGCCGTCTCCCGCGAATGGCGGACTCCGGTAAACCGGCCCCGCCGAAGGAGTGAAGCACTATGTCTAAGGCGAAACGTTTGCGCCTCATCGCGTCCGTCATCGGCTGCGCGCTCCTGGTCGCGGGCTGCACCGCTCGCGCGCAGAAGCAGGAGTGGTTCGGCGTCATAAGCCCGCCCGAAGGGCAGACGCTCCGCTACATCACCGGCTCGGAGCCGGAGTCGCTCGACCCGCAGATGTCCTCGGGCCAGCCCGAGGCCCGCATAGACATGGCGCTCTACGAGGGGCTGACCGAGTACCACCCGAAGACGATGGAGCCTATCCCCGCGCTCGCCGAGCGTTGGGTGACGAACCACAACGCGTCCGAGTTCGTCTTCTACATGCGACACGACGGGAAGTTTTCGGACGGCAACCCGATAAAGGCGCAGGACTTCGTCTACTCCGTGCGTCGCGGCCTGCGGCCCGAGTTGGCTTCGCGCGTCGCGTATCTTGCCTGGGACATCAAGTAC